>CAZOIS010000106.1:0-15286 GCA_964579865.1 uncultured Lentisphaeraceae bacterium
GATCCGAGGTAGAGGTGATTCGGATCATGCTTGCGTACGATGGGCGTCACGATGCCGTAGTAGCGGTCAAACGCGTAGGCGATGAATGCGTAGCGGTCCCGGCGCGTCACGCCCTTCAGATCGGCCGCGCCCTTTCTCGCCGCGAGCCACGCACGCGCCGCGTCGTGCCCCGGCTTGAGATCGGGATTCGTCACGTCCGTCGCGAGATAGCGGTCCAGCAGGTCGACCGGGCACTGGATCTCATTTTCGGTCATGATGCCCAGCAGCGTGGGATCGTTGGCCGTCTCGGCCAGCGCCTTACCGTACGCCTCGCAGAACGCCGGAAACTCGGGATGGAAGACCGGCATGCAGCGGTTCGGAAAACCCTGCGTCCCGGAGGCGGCCTCAACCAGGCCCTTCTCGCGCGCGAAGGCGAACAGGAAGTTGTGGCGCCGCACCCAGATCAGCGGCGGTATCACCTTCTGCAGCCGTCCGCTGGAGCCGTTGCCGAGGCCGTTGAAGCCGGCGTCGCGGAACTGCGCCGTCACCGTTTCCGCCCATTGCTCCGGAGAACCGAAATTCTTTTTCACGTCGCGCGGCTCGCGCACCGTGTTGATCGCCACGTGATAGAAGCGGCAGCCCTCCGGGTCGATCAGCCACCAGCGTCCCGCGATTTTCTGCGTGCGGAAAAATCCGCTCGCCTTTTCGCGCGGCAGATCCAGACAACCGCCGTACCCGTTCAGCTTCACGCGGTCACCCGACGCCGTATAGCCGTCGAGCTTCTCGAGCAGACGCGTCGGCTGCGCACGCCAAGGGCCGGGCGTTTCGGGATTGCTGCCGTGCGTTTCGACGATCACGGTGCCGTCGCGCGAGACCGCCGTAACGGGCGGCTCCGTTCCATACGCCGGGCGGCCGGCCTCGAAAAGCGCGCGGATCTCATCCGCCGTCAGCGCCCGATTATAAATGCGCAGTTCGCCGATCCGCCCTTTGAGCGCCGGCTTGCCGCCGAGCCCCGCGCCCATCAGCAGCGGTTGACCGTTGAACCCCAGCGATGCCCGCTGCTTCAGCTCGGCCTCCAGCTTGCCGTCGATGTACAGCCGCAGCGTCGCACCGTCCGACGTGGCCGCCACGCAGGTCCAGCGCTTCAGCGGCAGCTCGGAGCGGCTCTCGACCAAGGCCTTCGGCGCGCGTTTGTCGCCGAACTGGCCGTAGACAACGCGGTTGCCGGACACATACATCCCGAACACCGGCGTCGACCACTCCGGCTTCGCGTTGGGGACGCCGAAAAGCACCGTGTTGTTGCGGACCCGCGAAGTTCTGAGCCAGAGAACCGACGTGATCTCGGTGTCCAGCGCGAAAGGTGCCTTGGGCGCCACGCGCACCTGTCCGTCGAGGCCGTCCAGCTCCAACGACGTCGTGCCCGCCTCTTTGCGCAGTTCGCCGAACACGACCTCGCCGTCGTTTCCCGCTCCGGACAGGTCTTTGACGGTTTTGCCGTCGCACCGGTCGAACGACCAGCGCCCGACAAGCCCGGCATCATCCGGCGCGCCGAACCCCAGGTCCTCCCCTTCGTGAAGCACCGCGCCGATCTGTTCCACACTCCCGTGCCGGCCGTTGTACCACAGCAGCCACTTCGCGCCGTCGAAGATGGCGTACGGCTTATAACACGCGTCGTGATCCCACTTCAGATAGCCGGGCCGCACGATCGGGTTGGCCGGATGGCGCTGCCAGCCGGTGATGCCGTCCTTGCTGCGCGCCACGCCGATCTGCGCGTGGTGGATGTCGCGGAATCCGATATAAAACATCAGGTAGCCGTCGCCGCGTTTTTCAACCTGGCAGGCCGTCACGCGCTCTTTTTCCCAGAGGTTCGCGGGATCGGCGCGAAAAACCGGGTTGGCCGCGTGTTTGGTCCACGACAGGCCGTCGGCGCTGGTCGCCGTGCCGATCGCATCCGGCTCATAATTGTTGCCGCCCGAGTACCACATGCGGAACTGCTTCGCGCCTTCGTCCCACAACACGTGGGGACACATCACGGAAGGTTGCTCCCAGGCCGCGTCGGCAACGAGCACCGGCTGATCACTCTTGCGCGTCCACGTCACGCCGTCCGGACTCGTGGCGTAGCCGATCCGCGATTTACCCTTCACCTGTCCCGTGTACCAGAGGTGATAGCCGTCCGCGCGTTTGACCACGACCGGCCGGTTGATGTCGTCTTCCCAGCCGGTCTCCGGGCGCGGCCCGAGCACGATCTGCGGCGGCTCGCTCCAACGGATGCCGTCCGTGCTCTCGACCAGCGCGATGCTTTTCTTCGGCCGCCATGACAGCCACATGCGATATTTGCCGTCCTCGCGCAATACGGCGATATCGAAACAGGTGCCATACTTTCCGCCCATCACCGGGTTGCCTTCGGCCTTCTTCCAGCCGCCCGCCGTCTCCGGCGCGGGCTGAAGCGTCCCCGTCACCCGCGTCAGCCTGTCCGCGGCGGCGATCTCGCGGCCGTCGCAGAAAACGCGCAGCCCCTTGCCTCTGCCGTACCGCTCGCCACTCTTGTCGTACAGAATGGTCAGCTCGCAGCCATGGTAGCGGACCCGGTCCAAACAGAAATAGTCCCACGCATCGGCCGGCACCAGCGGATTCACCTCCACCACGTCGTCGGCGCGCGGGCGCAGGCCGACCAGACCGCTGATCACCAGATCGCAGAAGGTCGAATGGTTGTAGTCTTTGCCGCGTTCGGGAATTTTGGCGCCGCCGCGGTTCAGCATCGTGCGCGAGATCCAGTCGCCGTTGGTCGGGTTCTGCACCTCGTCGATCCACGGCACGACGCGGCCATCGCCCAAGCGGATCTGATGCGACCGGGCATAGCCGCGCAGCAGCTCGAAATAGTCCTTCGGCGCGATCGCCTCCTGCGCGCCGCCGTTCAGCAGATTCGCCAAGCCGGTGAGGGTGACGGCGGTCGCGAAAGGCCACACGGGGCCGTCCCATTTGCATTCATGACCCGTATACGAGACGGCGAACTTCGGATGACGCTGCTCCGCCGTGGTCAGCCCGTACGGCGCGAGAAAGCCCTGCGGATCCAGGGCCCACCGCCAGGCGACCGCGAAGGCCGGATCGGGCAGATTGAAATACCACGGCGTGTATCCATGCAGCTCGCGCACTTCCGACAGCTTGTCGCTGCCGCGCGGGATGACTTCAAAGAACTGCGCGTCGGCGTTCCATAGTTTTTCCTGCACCGCTTTTTTGATCGCGGCCGCCTTCCCGCGGTAGTCGCGGGCGATATCCCGTTTCCCGGCGAGATCCGCGATCCGCGCGATCGCCAACGCGTCACCGTACTGATAGCTGTTGAGGGTGGCGCGATAACCCTGCTTCCGGGGATGCAGGCCGCCGCTGATCGAGCACTCCATCCCGTCCCGGTCGTCCACCTGCCAATACAGGCCGTTCGCATCGAGATGGGTTTTCTCCCAAGCCTCGTAGTTCGCAACCAGCTCCGGCAGCAGCCGCTTGGGCAGCTCGAAATCGCCGGAGACGCAGGCGAGCTGCCAAACCGCATCGGCCGCCCAGAAGCTGTACCGGCGCGGCTCGCCGCCCTTGCCGAACCAAAACGCCGCGTAGTCGCGCATATACTGCGGGTCGCGCAGCCAGCGGCCCTCATAGAGGTGATGCCCCGCCGCGCAGCTGATCGTATTGAATTTCCCGGCCCACGGCACGTCCGGCAGGAACTCGTCGACAACCCAGCCCGCCGGCGTCGGCTTGATGTGTTTCCGGTAACTCCACCAGCGGAAATAATACGTGCGCAGGATCTCCTCGTCCGGACAATCGAGCAGCGGCATGTTCTCTTTCAGAAACGCCCACGCCTCCGCATTCGGGACCGCGCCGCGGTAGAGCTCGTTGTCGTCCCGGTTAAACGCCTCCACATAGCGCTTGACGTCATCGGCCTTCAAAACCGGCCCGTCGGATTCCTTCCCGGCCGCAAGCGACGCCGCCAAGGCAAACGCGGCCAAGACCACACGTGAAAGACAAACGTTCATTCCGTTTCCTCCCCCTTTTCCGCCGGAAGCGAGCCGATCCGCTCAATCGGAACCGGCCCAAACCCCGCGGCTTTCCGCCAAGCCCCCTGACATAAAAAAAGGCGTACGCCACCGCCTTGTCGCGATGTGCGGTACGCCTTTGATGATAGCCCAAGCTACTTGCTGCCGTCCAGATGAACGTCCGCATGCCGCGCTTGGCCAGCGGCATCCGTCCACGTGAGGCGGTATTTCCCCTTGAAGCCGCGGAACTTCACGCTGCCGTCATCGCCGGCCTTCACGGTCGCCGTCGTCTTCCACTCTTTGTTGATCAGGTCGTTCATGGCGAAATAGGCCGGCTTCGGCTTCATGTCGCGCGAGAAGAGGCCCGAGACCGACGGCTCGCCCGGCGCGCCGCAGTCATCCACCACGTTCCACCAGGTGATGCCCATCATGGGCTTGATGCTGAACCAGAGACGGTAGAGATTGCGCGTGATGACGGCCTGGATGGCTTGGCCGCGCTCATCGTTGTTCGGCGCGGTGATCGTGATCTCGCTCAGATGGATCGGCAAACCCACTTGGGCGAGCAGCGCCATTTTGGCCCAGACCTTCTCCGGCGTCTCAGGCGTCCCCGGCTTTCCGGCGGCGATGTCCAGACAGGTCTGCGGATTGAAAAGGTGCATCTGGGAACCCATGATGTCGATCTTGCAGCCGCGCGCCAACAGGTCTTTCACCTGGTCGACATAGGCCTGGCCGTTCTGATAATCGTTGATGTTCAGCTTGGCCTCTTTGGGGAAGACGCGGTCCGCAACCTTGAAAGATTCGTAGGTGTAATCGCCGGGCATGACACCGTAATGGCTCTTGCAGATCGCGTCGCCGGGGATCATCCGGCCCAGACCGAAGTCCGTCGCGCTCTCGTTGACCACGTCCCAGCTGTGGAAGCGGCCCTTGTAATAGCGCGCGATCTCCGAGATCCGGTCGGCCATGAGCCGGTTGATCGTCCGCGCGTACTCCGGCGCGAGCGCCTCGATCTCGGCGGGCGTCTTTTTGTAGAGCGCCTCGCGCAGCTTCGCATCGCAGCCGTCCTTGTTGACCGGCTCCATCGCGCGGATGCACTCCGGCGCCTTGGCCGTCACCCACGCCGGCCACTGCCATTTGCGGTTGCCCCACGTGAGCGTGTGGCCGTGCAGACGGATGCCCTTGGCCTCGCAGAAAGCGACCACCGGATCGGTTGCGGGGCGGCGCCAGTGCGGCTCGTTCTTCGGATCCTTGCAGGCGTTCCAGTACGCGGCGGTGTCGCGCTGCTCGCCCTTGAAACGGGGCTTCCCCTCCTCCAGCTCGAACTTCTTCCAGTAGAACGCGATCGTGGCCGAGTTGAAGAGCGTGCCGAACAGCTCCTTGTATCGGGCGTTGTACTCGTCCTTCCCGAGCTGATCGAAATTGAAGATGTGCGCGCCGAAAATGAAATCGTGCGAGAGCTGTTCGACTTTCACCTCCGTCCCGGCCTTAAGCCCTTCCGGCTTGAAAACGCCGTCCGCCTTGCGGTTCTGCTCGATGTCGCGGTCGATCCGTGCCTGCACGTCCGGGTTCCAGAGTTTCCAGTAGGCTTCGCTCATCACCGGATTCTGCTCCGCGCCGAAAGCCACCAACCCCGCCACCCCCACCAGCCCGATCAGCACCGTCTTCATACGTTCTCTCCTTTTCGCCTCAGAACCAAGGCGGGGAACGACTTCACAGTCCCGCACATTCCCCACTCGTCATGTTTCACTATACGTGATTTGACGCAAACAAAACCAGCGGCTTTTGCGCAAAATTATTATCAATCTTGCGCAAGCCGCCAGCCGCAGAGAATGCCGCCCGGACAGGCGTGCACACCCGCGTCACCCGCTTATTGAACCGAGAGCATGGTGCCGCCCCGGAACACGTTCAGCGTCAGACGCCCGCCGCTGACCCGGAACATCGCCACGCCGTGCTCCGGCACGGGCTCGACGGTCCACCCCGCAACCCCGGCCGGTGCCGACAGCGTCGCGGCCTCGATCAACGTGAGGCGGCCCATGCCGAACCCCTCCGGCAACACCACTGTCCCCGTAGCCCCCAGTGTCACCGCTCCATCGACATGCAGGACGTCTTCCGCTGAACCGGCGACCATCCCCGCGCCGTTTCCGAAAACCACGTTTCCGGCGATCGACCCCGCGCCGCCGAGCCGGCCGCCGTCCAGGACCGCCACCTCAACGCGGCCCGTCGCGGCACCGCTGACCAGCAGGGCCGCATTGGACACCGTCACGGAACCGACGAAACTGTTCGTCCCAGCCAACGTCAGCGCCGCGCCGTCGCAGACGGCGAGATCGCCAGAGCCGGACAGTGCGCCGTCAAAGCGGCTCGTCCCCCCCGCCACCGTCAACACGCCGCCGCCGAGCCGCACTTCGCCGGAGCCGGTCAGCGCCGCCACGCGCTGGACGGCGTTGCCCGCGTCGAAGACCGCCGCGGCAGCCACGTCGACCGTACCGCCGGGCGGGAGGATGTCCGGACGTCCGCGCATCGTCTCCAGAAGCTCCGCGCGCGACAGGGCGCAATCATAGACCGTCACCTCGTCGATCAGTCCCTGGAACCAGGCTGTGGGCGCGTTGGCCTTGTACCCGACGGAGAACGTGCCGGGGTCGACCGTCAGCCCGGTCACGCGATTCGCCGCGACGCGCGCGCCGTCGACGTAGAGCGAGCGCAACCCGCCCGGCCCCACCACCGCCGCGACGTGATGCCAGCCTTCTTCGCGGTCACCCCGGTCGAAGGTGATCAATTTATCCGCGCCGATATACGACACGCCGTCCACCAGACGGAAGACCATGTACCAGCTTCCGCCATCCGCGAGACGGAGCAGGTGACAGCCCTTTCGCCCGCCAAAAGTCGTCCCCCAAAACACGACACTGCCTTCCAAGTTCGGATTGGTGACCGGGTTCACCCAGGCCGTGATCGTGACGGGCGCGTTGCCTGTCGGCAGCGCCTCGGGGAAAACGCTGTTCGTCCAGTTGAGATACCCCTGCACATACTGGTTGTTCTCGCGCGCAGACAGATCCAGCGCCTGGCCGATTTTTCCGGCGGCAGCGGCGACGCGCCCCGTTGCCGAGAGGTGATAGCCATGCGGACCGGAGTCCTTGCCGAGATCCGCCGCGTCCTCGAAACTGTACCGCGCAACCACGCGGTCGGTCAGGCGCGAACCCCACGGCACGGTGAAGACGCCGGTCACGATGTCGGAAATCTCCGTTTCGCCCAGCGCGCGGTTGAAGATCATCACCTCGTCCAGCAGCCCGTCATAGAAGTTGGCCGTGCCGTACGCCGCGCCGCCCAGCCAGAAACGGTTTCCGACGATCGTCAGATCGGAGGAATTTTTGTACGTGCCCGCCAGCAGACCGTTAAAGTACACCCGGCGTTCGCGCGTCGCACCGTCATAGGTGCAGACGATGTGATGCCAGCCGCCGTCCGGCGCATCGTTCGCCAAATCGTACCCGGCGTTCACCGTCCAGTTGTTACCCATGTTCGAAGTCATGATATTGGTGGCCGTGTTGAAGCGGAATACGGCCGAACTTCTGTCGAAAACATCCCCCTTGCCCCAATACACCGGCGCGCCCGACATGTTGCCTCCCGCCTTCAGGTTGCACCAGACGGCGACGGTGTACGACACGTTGCCGGTCGGCATTGTGGCGGGAAACGCGGCAGCGTAGAGATGGTCCCGCTCTGCCGCCGTGAACGAGGCCGCGCCGCCGAAGAGGCCCGGCGCATACGCCGGCGTGTTGGACGCGACGAGATCGTAGCCATGGCCGCTGCTGTCCTTGCCGAGATTCTCGGCCTCGTCGAACCGGTAATACGCCTGCAAACCGGACGGCAGCCGGTTCGCCAGCGCCAGCGTGCCTTCCGCGATCGCGACCGCGCCGGTGGCGTCGATCCGTCCGCCGAGCGTGAGCGTGGAGCCCGCGCCGCATTTGACGAGTGTGCCGTCGCCGGAGACGGAGCCGTCGAACGACACCGCAGGGCGGGACGCCCCGCCCACCTTGAGCAACGCTCCACCCGCCAGTTCGACGCCGCCCGCCGCCCCCGCGCCGCCGAGCGCCGCGAGCGTCTGGTCGCCGGCGACCCGCAGCTTGCCGTTGTAGGCGATCTCGACCTCAGCGGTTTCCGGCAGCAGGTCAGCCGGTGCCTTTTCGGACGGCGGCTGTCCGGAAAGCCGCAGCGCCGCAAGCTGTCCTTCCTCCAGCGCGCCCTGCGCGATGAACACGTCGTCCAACAGCCCTTTGAACGTGGTTTCCGTGATGCCTTTGCCCAGAACGAAGTTGCCCGCCTCCACGACCAGCGGCGTGTACTGGTAATAAGCGTCAACCACTTCGCCGTCGATATAGTACTGATACTGCAGTCCGCGATACACGACGGCGACATGGTGCCAAGCGCCATCCATCAGTCCCGTCGCGAAAGGAATCTCGCGGTTGTTGCCATAATTCGTGTGCACCAGCGGTTTGGCGGAGGAGGGCGTGTTAAGCCGCATCAAGTTCAACCGGTAACCTTGCGACACCCCCCACGCATAGATCCCCGCCGTGCTGTTCACGTCCGATGCAGGCTTGAACCAGAACGCGACGGTGAACGGCATATTCAAAACGGGGAGTCCGGCGACAGCGCCGCCGTTCGGACCGGCAAGACAGGTGCCTGCGCCGTCCAGCGCGAGCACGCTGCCGCGTTCCGGATCGCTCGTCAGCCACGCGGCCTGCGTGCCGGACTGAACCAGATGGTTGGCGCGCGGCCCCGAGTCCTTGCCGACCTGCGCCGGATCTTCGAACCGCCACCAGCCCGCGATGTTCACGCCGACGCCGAGGTTCAGGCCCCCGTTCTCAAGGCGCACCGACGAGACCTGCTGCGTGCCCGAAAAGGTCTGCGTGCTGCCGCGGGCGAACACCAGCGAACCGTTGGTGAACGTCCCACCGAAAGTCCGCTCACTCGTCTCGCCGCCGACGGTGAGCGTGTGTCCGTTGAGCGTGACGGCCGACTGCGACTGGCAGCGCGTTTCGAGACCGCCGACCTGCGCGTCCCCTTCCAGCGCCAGCGTGGCGGAGGGCGACGCGAACACCACGGGACTATAGGCCAGCCTCGCGCCATTAGTCAGCAACAGCGTGCCGCCCTCCAGCCGCGTGATGCCGGAAAAGGTGTTCGTCGCCGAAAGCCGGAGCGTCCCCGCCCCGGTCTTGGCGACACCTCTATTCACACTTGTGATCGGGGAGGCCAGGTTCAGCGTGCCGCCGTCGACACGGATCTCGCCATGCAGGTCCGCCAAGAAAGACGGGGCATTCGCCAGTCCCAACGCGCCGCCCGCCACCGTCCAAACGGCATCGGGGAGATTCGGAAACAGCATCGCTCCACTGAACGTGGTGTTCGTGACCGTCACCGTCTGCCCCGATCCCAGCGCGGTGAAATCCGCGACATCCCCGCTCCCGGCGCTTGTCCCATTCGTGGCCGGAACAACCTCGTCCTGCCAATTCGCCGGATCGGCCCAATAGCCGCCGGACACGTTCGTCCAGACCCCGGTTGACGCCTCGGCCGCCAGCGCCACACACAGCCAAGCCGCGCCCACACATCTCATTAAACTCTGTGCCATGATTTTTCCTGTTCTACCAGACCCTCTTGCCTTGCCAAAGAACCAACCAGGATGTTGTCACCGAAACCCGATCCACGTCACATCCTGAACCCGTGTTTGTAAGTTAGCGCTCTCCGAATACAGAGACTAGGGGCTTTTACGCAAAATAATTCTTTGTTTTGCGCACGTTCGGTTGACATCCCCCCCCGCAATCCGCGACACTGGTGCCATGTCCCGTACGCTGACAAAAACGCCGCAGGTCGCCGTGCTGCTGCCCACTTCCGTGAAAGTGTGCCGCGACATGCGGCGCGGCATCCTGCAATACGTCCACCGACACGGCCCCTGGGGCCTGCATATTCTCGAAGGGCGCCAAGGCGAGCAGAAGCTCATCCGCATGAAGGAATGGGGCTGCACCGGCATCATCGGCCGGCTCTACACGCCCGAGCTGGTCGAGGCCGCCCTGCACACCGACGTGCCGATCATCATCATGGACCCCGCGCCGGAGCTCATCGCCCCCGGCCAGCCGCTGGCCCGGCACAGCATCGTCCGCAGCGACACGGCCGCCGTGGGAGCGATGGCCGCCGATTTTTTCCTGGAACGCAAGTTCGTGAACTTCGCCTATGTCGGCGAGGTGCACGGCCTGGAGTGGTCCGTGAAGCGGGGCCAGGCCTTTGCCGACGCGCTCGACAAGGCGGGCTTCGCCTGCGCAGTCTACGGGGCGCTGCCCAAAGCGGAGCAGGAGGATGCCGGCATCGAACGCGACCGCCTTTGCGCCTGGCTCAAGGCGCTGCCCAAACCGGTCGCCCTGCTGGCCGCCATGGACAACCGCGGCCGCCAGATCCTCGACGCCTGCGCCTGGGCCCAGCTTTCCGTGCCGCGCGATGTCGCCGTCTTGAGCGTCGACAACGACGAGGACCTGTGCGAAACAACAACGCCGCCGATGTCGAGCATCCTGTTCGATGCCGAGCGCGCCTGCTACGAGGCGGCGCACCACCTGGACGAACTGATGCGTCGGGCCACCCGCAAACGGCGCGTCATCACCTATGGCCCTTCCCATGTGGTGGCGCGCCACTCCACGGAAACCACCCAGATCACCGACATCGTGGTGGTGCAGGCCCTCGAGTTCATCGCGCTCAACGCCTGTTCCGGGATCGGCGTGCCGGATGTGGTGCGCCACATCTGCGCGTCGCGCCGGCTCGCGGAGCAGCGCTTCCGCCAAGAGCTGGGGCATACCATCCTCGACGAGATCCGGCGCGTGCGCCTGGAGCGCGTCTGCAAGCATCTGAAAGAAACCAACCTGCCGATCGGCGAAATCGCCCGCGCCTGCGGCTTCGACTCGGAGAGCCACCTCGGCACCGTATTCCGCAAACAGTTCGGCTGCACCATGCGCGAATACCGCAAGAAGCGGTGAGGATCGGGCCTCCCGAAACGTGAAAGACTGGCGTGACCGGAGAAATCTCAGGTCACGCCAGTCCCTTCCATCACCCGGAGGGCGAACGCGCGTTTCTCTCTTACTTGACCTCGATCTCGTACCAGACCGTCTGGTACTGCGGACCGATCGCGATCTTGGCGCCGCCCTCGGCCTTCTCGACCGGCACATCCATTTTGCGTGCGCCGCCCGGATCGAGCGCGAAACAGCGGGTCTTGGCCGGATCGGACGGCAGGATGATCGCGGCGGGAATGCCCTCGGCCAGCACCGTGCCGTTGCCCCACGCCAGCCGGTCACGCAAGGCGACCGACTTGGCGCCGACCGTGTCCAGCACCGTGCCCTCGTTCTCCGTCACCCCCGTGGCCGCCAGCAGGATATTCGCGGGCGCGCCCTTCTCGCCGAAGCCCGTGGCCTGACGCGACGTGAGCGAAACCGTGGCCCAGTCGAGGCGCGTGGCGCCGACGGCCAGCTTGACGCCGCCGAGGTCGATCGTCCGGCCCTTCGGGAAGCCGGTGAAGAGCTTCGTGTTCGGGGTGTTGACCGCGAAATAGCCAGCCCCCGCCTGCTCGGTGTTCCAAACCAATTCGCCCGTGTCGCTCACCAGCACCTTGCCCTCCGGTTTCTTGAACGCGGCCGGATCGGCTCCCTTCTGCTTGCCGGCCACGTCCACCGCGGCCCGGTGGACCAGCGACAGCTTGCTGTCGAAGCCCGCCGCACCGATCGATGCGCCGATCGCCTTCGACCCCACCAACCGGTCGAAATAGGCCGGGTAGTCCACCGCCGCCAGCACCGTCTGCTGCGCCTCCCGCACGTCGCCGCGCAGATACATGGCCGCGCAGGCCGGGAAGTGCGCCAGCACCTCGGTGCGCGCGACCATGCTGAAGAAGTACGTGTTGCGCTTGGGCTCGAAGTCCGGGCTGTGGTTGTAGGTGTACTCGAAGACGCCGTCCCAGCCCTGGAACGCGCCATAGGCGCGGAGCATCGGCTGGCCTTCCGCGCCGTACTGGTTCGGGAAGGGGTGGTTGTACTCGCTCACCGTGTAGGGCTTGCCCTCGACGCGCTGGCACGCCAGACCGAGGATACAGCCCATCGAGTTGACCATCGCCTCGTTCTGAATCGCCCATTTCGCGTTGACGCTCGGGTGGCACCAGTAGGCGTGGTTGTCGATGTAGTCCAGCTCCGCCATGAGCTGCGGCTGGGTGTAGCCGAGCTGCGTGCCGGAGATCGGCGCCTTGGCCTTGAGGTCGTCCTTCACATATTTGGCGATGCCGGTCCAATAGGCGCGCTCCGTGTCCGTCAGAAACAGATAGAAGTCGCGCCGCGCCTGCGGGGGCGTAAAGCCGGCGTTCTTCACCACCGGCACGGTGCCGCCCTCGATGGCGGCCGTCTCGCTGAAGGCGCACTCCGCGCCGCTCTGGAACGAGAGGTCGTCGATCTCGTAGGCCCCGGGGGCGAAGCGCGTCAGCTGCACCTGCGCCCGGTCGGAGTCCTCCGCGGCGACAAACGGGAGCGTCAGCTTCTTCCAGGCGGAGCCGACGCCGACTTTCTGATGGATCCCGAGTGAGCGCCAGCCGTCCTTCGCGTCCGCGACCGCCAGCCCGAGCGTAGCCGTGCCGGCACCCTGGGTCCGGCGGATCTTAAACGACAGCGTGTAGGGCTGGTTCTTCTTCACCGAAACCGTCCGGAACAGCTTGGGGAAAAACTCGTCGCCCTCGCGGGTGACGTCGAGTTTGAGGACCCCGTCGGCCGTCGCCGCCGTAGCGGCCGACACACCCTTCGCGAGGATCCATTTCTTGCCGTCGACCGCGACGGGAGCTCCGAAGCCACCCTCGGGAATCTGCTCATTGCCGAGCGGCGTCGCGACCCACTGCCACTGGCGGCGCATCGTGGCGGTGTCGCCGTACTTGCTGCGTAGCCACGCGTTCCACTGCTTGCGCAGCTCCCCTGCGTAACGCTCAGAAAGATTGTCGAGCGCACCGCTGTGGTAGTTGTTGAAGATCGCGTTCTCGTTGTTAATTTCGATGACCGCCACGCACGGATCGTCGGCGTAGGACAGCTTGGTGTACGGGTTTACGCGCGTCAGCAGCTGCTTGGCATACTCTTTTTCGGAAGCGATGATGAGGGGATCGAAAAAGCTGAGCCCCTTCGGGAACCGCGCCACGTGCAGGTTCATGTTCACGTAGATGCCGCGCTTCTTGAGGGCGGCGATCAGGTAGTCCTGGCGATCCACCTTGTCCGGGTCGAGCCGGAACGGCAGCGCCGGGTCGGCCGCAAACGCTTTCGGCAGCGCATCGCTCTTGCCGAAAATGCCGGTCTCCTTTTCGGTCATGAAGTTGCCGTACTCGGCGTCGAAGTAGTGCAGGCGCACGCAGTTGATGCCGAAGCGCGCCAGGCGCGCCGCAACCTTGTCGGCCTGCTCGTGCGTCGGGAAGTTCGCCGGGCCGGTCAGATTCGTGGCGTGAAACCGGATGCGGCCCGCGTCGGTGACGAAATGCCCGCCCTCGACGCGCACGAAACCGTGCTTGCCCGCCGGCGCGTCGAGCAGATGCGCCATGCTCGACGCGTTGTCCGGCGCGTCGTACGAAATCAAGAAAGGAAACAGCGGCGCCGGCGTTTCCGCCGCACAGACCGCCCACGCCACCATGCCGAACATCCCGCCGATCACACCGCTTCTCTTTTTCATCGTCCCCGTCCTTTCATTACAAACCGTCGCCGTCTTTCAGCAGGCTGAACGCCGCGCTCTTCGCCGCGCCATCGCCATCCGTGTACGTCAGGCGGTAGCGTCCCTTGAAGCCGCGGAACGTCACGCGGCCGTCCGCATCGGGCTTCGCGGTCAGGCGCGTCTTCCACTCGCCGTTGATCAGCCCGTCCAGCGCGCGGAACGCGGGCTTCGGCTGCATCTGCCGCGTGAAGAGTCCGGATTTCAGCGGCTCGCCCTTGGCCCCGCAGTCGTCCACCACGTTCCACCAGGTGATCCGTCCGATGCTGGGCCACGAGAACCACAGCCGGTACATGTCGCGCGTCAGCTCGGCCTGGATCGCGTTGGCGCGCTCGTCCGCGCCGGGAGCGGGGATCGTGATCTCGCTCAGATGGATCGGCCGCTTGAGCGTGTCCAGCTCTTCCAGGTAGCGGATCACGTCCGCCGGCGCCCACGAGGTGTTGTTGTGGTTGATCGTCTTGCCCGCCGCGAGGTCCAGCGCGGGCTGCGAACCGAACAGGTGCATCTGGAGCCCCACCACGTCGATCTTCGCGCCGCGCGCGATCAGGTCGCGGATAAAGGGCGGATAGACCGCGCGCCACGAATCGTTGATGTTCATCAGCACGGACGGCGGGAACCCGCCCTCGGCCAGCTTGAAGGTCTTGAAGGTGTAGTCCGCGGGCATCACGCCGTAGCGCGGCTTGCCCGGCACGGGATCGACGCTCTCGTTGACGATGTCCCAGCTCGGAAGGCGGCCCTTGTAGGTCCCGCAGATCTCGCGCACCCGCTTCTCGAACAGGCGCTCCATCTCCCCCACCTTGTCCGGATCTTTCGAGATCCACGCGGGATGGTTCCAGCCGGTGTTGCCCCAGATCAGCGGGTGCCCGTGCATCGCGAGGCCCTTGGCCTCGCAGAATTCAATGACCTTCTCCGGTGACGGCCGCCGCCAGTGGAACTCTTTCCAGGGCTCCTTGACCGCGTTCCAGTAGGCCGCCGAGTCCTGTTCGCCGGCCAGATAGCGCGGCTTGCCCGGCTCGGGCTCAAACGCCTTCCAGTAAAACGCGATCGTCGCCGCGTTGAAAAGGGAGCCGAACACCTCTCTGTACTGACGGTTCAGCTCGTCGGAGCCCAGCTGGTCGAAGTTGAAGATGTTGGCGCCGAACAGAAAAGCGTGGTCGAGCTGCTCGACCCTCACCTCCGTGCCCGGCTTCACCGACGGCAGCCGCACCGACGCCTCGGCCATGCGGTTCTCGCGGATGCCGCGCTCGATGCGCTCCCGCACCTCCGGCGCGTTCCATTGCGCGCGGTACGCCGCGCTCATCACGTCCGCCGCCTGCGCCGCCGCGGCCCCCAGAAGGACCGCGCTGACAACCCTCTTGACCATGTCCTGCCCCTCTTCCAGTGCCGCTATTTTTTGCCGACCCAAACCCCGTACGCGGCGAGCTCGAACCCGCCCGCGCCGTCGCCGGAGGCGCCTTGCGCGAGCAGCGCCCGTCCCGCGTCGGCGACCTTCACGGCGACCTTCACCGGCTTGTCCGTCAGGTTCACGACCGCCACCACGCGCTCGCCGC
>CAZOIS010000107.1:0-14951 GCA_964579865.1 uncultured Lentisphaeraceae bacterium
GCCGGCCGCAGAGCGCGAGGTAGGCCTTGCGCGCGGCGGGGCCGTACGCGGCGGCATCGAGCCAGCCGCGCGCCACGCCCGTCACGAACGCGTACGTGAACATCGCGGTGCAGGAGGTCTCGCCCCAGTTCTGCGGCTCGTCCGGCTTGTCCACGATCTGACACCAGAGGCCGTCCGAACGCTGGTACTTGAGGAGCGCCGACATCATCTGGCGGTAGCCCTCGAGGATGCGGGCGCGGAACTCGCTGTCGGCGGGCAGGCGGTCGAGAACGAGCGCCATGCCGGCGGCCATCCAGCCGTCGCCGCGGCCCCACACGAAGGGCACGTCGGGCGCGTGATAGAAGAGGCCTGCGGCCGGACCGCTCTTAAGCTGGAGCTCGTCCAGGTAGAGACACATCTCGCGCGCGGCGCGGTCGATGTATTTCCGGTCATCCGTCGCGCGGAAGGCCTGGCTCTGGAGGACCGTGATCATGTACATGTCGTCGATCCAGAGGCGCGTCTGCGGCGTGTAACCTTTGGCCCAGAAGGCCTCCTGGACTTCCTTCGCCGGCATGTGGCGCTCCTTCAGCGTGCCCTCGCACGGCGGCGTCCACTGCGTGTCGGCGTAGAAGTTGCCCATCTCGAGGCAGCGCTTGTCCTGGTTGCCGAGATAGATTTCATAAGGCAGCGCGCCGAAGATCGAATCGTCCACGTGGTACGGGCGCGAGCAGCAGCGGTTCAGGGGCTGCCCCGGCAGGAAGTCGTCGAAGAGGCGCACGAGCTTCTCCTCGCGGGCCTTGTCGCCCGCCAGGCGCGCGCATTCGATCGCGTTCACCCACAGCGACACCACGGAATACTGCACCGTGCGGTTCCAGCCGTAGCCCTCGTTGCCAAAGTAGCCCTTCGGCTTGTAGTTCTCAGGCCGCGAAGAGAGGAACTGGTCCGTGATCCGGCGCGAGACGGTCCCAGGGTCCGTTCCCTCGGGCAGCTTCTCGAAGGATGCGTTCAGGGCGCCCCCGCGGGCGGAGGAGCACGCGGTGGCAACAGCCACCCCGGCAAGGACCAAGCTTGTTTTCATGCGCATCAGACGGACACGCGTCAAACCGTTTCGTGAAAAACTTTTCTGCATGTTGCCCTCTTTAGTGTCTTACAAACCAACAACAACGATAAAAAACAAGTCATTTTGGAATGCTGGAATGTTGGAAGATCACTTCGGCGGGTTCGGTTTCAACCCCCATCATTCCACCATTCCATCATTCCAATTGGGTTGCGGGCTCGGCCCGCGTTGGATTGAATCTAACGGAATAACTTAAAACGTTATCCGCAGCACGTCGAGAAAACATCCATTCCGGACCGGCTCGCGCCCCTAAGGACTGTCGCCCCTCATGGGCGACATCTTCCGCTCCCTCCGTTTATCCCAAATACACCTTCTGCTCCAACAGCACCCGCCGCACATGCTCGACATCCACATCACGCACAAGCCGCCTCTCCTGCACGGCGCATGCCGCCGCAACGCCCGCCCCTTGGCCGGATACCCAGCAGTTGGGAATGAGCCGTACCAAGTCCGTCATTTTCGTGTCGAACGACGCCGAACGTCCCGCCGTCAGCAGGTTTTCAACGTTCTGCGGCACGAGGGCCCCGAGCGGAATTTCCCACGCGTGATGGTCGCCGCTGTCCGCACCGCCGAGACCGATGCAGTCGTCGAAATGTTTCCGAGCCATGAAGCCGTCAAACGTGATCCGCTCCATGCCGTCCAAGACGCGGCTGGCCCGTACCCCCAATTGCGGCGCGACCTCCGCCAAAAATGCTTTTTCACAACCGGCGAGGGACTGGACGGTCTGAAGCCGCTTCCAGATCGCCTCGCGATGTGCGCATTCGCAATGGGTCAGCCACGCGACATCCAATCCGTCGCCGTCTCCCTCCGGCGGAGCGTATGAACTGGCCCAGTGGATGCCTTCCTGCGGCGTGGGATCGCCGATAAGCGCGTGGCGTTCCTGCATCGGCGGAATGCCGCCGAACCGGTACGCCAGCCCGACGGCATAGTTCCGCTCCTCGTGAGCCGCGCCAGCGGACGCGAACAGATCGCCGTCCCCGGTCGTGTCGATCACTTGTTTCGCCCGGATGGCGCGCGGCCCTCGTTTGGTCTGGAAGACGGCACCCACCACGGTATTGCCGTCGAGAATGACGTCCAACGCACAGCTGTGCAAATACAGCGTCACCCCCGCTTCGCCCAGCATACGGTTCAGCAGAAGCTTAAAGATCTCGCCGTCCACAACCGGATTGACGCCGCGTTCGCGTCGGATGATGCCGTGCGGCAACGCCTCCAAGCGGCGCATCATCTCCTCGCCGACGCCTTGGCAGACCTGTACGCAGTCGTCCGTCCAGTGTCCCAGAATCGTGAGGACCAGCCCGCCCGTCGCCAAGCCGCCCAGATACCCATAGCGTTCCGCCAGCACAACGCGCACGCCGGTTTGAGCCGCCGCCAGCGCCGCCGCCGTACCCGCCGGGCCGCCGCCGACAACCAGCACATCGGTTTCGCCGAGTTCAGTGATCTGCCGCTCGGGCCGCACGACCGCACCGTCCCGCAGCAGGCAGGCGGAGGTCGCTGCACCCGCCGGAACTTTTTTCCCCTCCGGCGCGTTGAGACGGTAAGGAGATTTTGCGAATAGTTTGGCCATTACTTTTCTCGTGGGTTCACTCTGCGGTTTGTTTTTTTTCCTTTAACCATTCCAAACTGAAGGCATCGAAGACTATACGGCGACAACTATCGGTTTCGTAGAAACAGCCGACGCGTCCGTCGGCTAGAACTGTGAGACACGAGTAGCCGAAAGATTTCGGGCAAAGCACCTTGCTGATCGGCCACGTTGCGCCATCGTCGAGGCTCATGCGGATTGTGCCGTTCTCACGCTTTTTGGTGGAAGCGGGGTTTGAGAAAAGAATTGGATCGCGTTGGCCTTCGACGGCGACGGGATAGCGGAGTGTTGATCCCTGACACACCGGCTCCGGCAGGTCGGGCACATCGACCATTCGGCTCCATGTGTCGCCGGCGTCTTCACTGGTGGAGTAGGTCCGGCACCCCTTACGCCGGTAACTGCGCATGTTCAGCAGCAGGCGTCCGTCGCTCAGTTCGACGACCTGGCATTCGTTTCCGAGCGGGTCGGGGACTTCGCCGCCGAGCCGCCACGTTTCGCCGTTGTCGTCGCTGCAGAAGGTGTAGCACTGCCAGTGTCCCACCGGACCATGCGCACAGGGAACCACGATTCGGCCTTTATGAGGCGCATGGATCTTCTGAATGGCGATACCGGGTCCCGTAAGAATACCCGTCCAGCGGGTTGGAGACTTTGCGTGTCGAGTGATGTCTTTGGCATCTGACCAAGACTCGCCGTTGTCATCGCTGACGGTGACAAACACGCCGACCACGCGGCTGCCCTCATAGCCTTCTGCCGCATTGCCCTCCGTTGTTCCCGGCAGATAGCGGTGGTAGATCAGAATGATCCGGCCAGTTTCCGTGACGACCGCGCAGGGCCCAAGAAGGCTGTTTCCCGATTCGGATCGAATGACTTTCAAAGCGGACCACGTCTTACCGTTATCGCGGCTTCTCTTCATCACAAGATGGTTCCCGGTAATGTCTCCATGCGTGCCTTTCTGCAGTCCGCGGCCTTCGGCTATGGCCAGAATGTCGCCCGTTTTGCTGACCATGACCGACGGAATCCGATAAGTGGGATAGCCATCCTTTCCGTTTTCAAAAACAACGGCATGCTGAACGGACGACGATGCCGCTGCGGCGGACGAAGTTCCGCCCGCTTCGGCAGCGAGACCCGTGAAAACGGCCAGACAGAACAGAGGAATCCCCCTTCCGAACAGAGCCGGCCGCTTTTGCCGGAACGGCGACGGAACAACAATAGCAGATAGACTTTTCAACATGTGTCCTTCTTTTTTTCCAAAAGGTGCATTTACACAAACGCACGAAGGGACAGACAATCTATAATCTATCGGGCAATTGGCTATCTCGCCAAAGCGCGGTCGGCGAAGTCGAGCATCCATTCCCAGTCGTGCCCGGAAATGCCGTGTTGCTCGCTACGGCGCACGTAGCCCAAGGAATCGCCGATTGCGGAGAGATCGTAGTTGTCCGGATACGGAACATCGGGCATCGTTCCTGCGCCGAGGAACTTCCAGACCGGCGCGGCCGCTTTGCACGCGAGGTATTCGCCCTCCGTGTCCATCCAAGGCGACGTGTCGAAGCCCTCGATCAAAAGCGGCCGCGGGGCCACACAGGCGAGCAGCAGGTGCTGGTCGAAGGTGAGCAACTGCGCGGGATCGGCCGCGTACTTGTCATAAGCGCGGCAATACCAATGGGTGAAGGCGTGGATTTCGGTGCCGACGTTCTCGCCGTAATCACGCTTGGCAAGGCAGGCGCCGCCGCCCCCGCACTGATTGGGGACGCAAACAGCGAAACGCTCGTCGCGAGCGGCTGCGAGCAGCGCGGACTTGCCCAGCCGTGAGCAGCCGGTGACAACGCTGCGCTTCGCGTCGATTTCGGGGATGCGCTCAGCGAGGTCGAGTCCACGCGAAAGCGCCCACGCCCACGCCCCGAGCGCGGTGATGTTGTCTGTGCGGCTCTCGTCACGCTTCCCCCAAAGATCGAAGACCCCGGTGTAGGAGAAGGTCTTCTGATCGTATGGCGGCTTCTCGCTGAAAGTCGGGTCTGGAGAAACTTCACAGTAACAAGCGCTCATCACCGCATAGCCGCGCGCGATAATCGTCGAAAGCGGAAAAATGCTGTCGGAGTTCGCGTCCTGCTGCACGCCGCGCGTGCGCTCCGAGGAGCGGTTCCCGTCGGTCTTGTCCCCGGAGCGGGTCCATGCCGTCTGAACCGGAATGTCCGTGTCAAACACAAGCTCGTGGTTGCCGCGGTAATTGAGAAAAGAGACCACCGGCACAGGCTTCTTGGCCCAACGCGGAATCCAGACGATCCAATTGATGCAGGGCCCGGTGCGATCCGCTTTGAAATACATCTTGTACTGACGGCGTATCGCATACCCCGCCGCAGTGATCTTCTCGTCAACGCGATCTGTTATGAGCGTCGCCGGCTTGGGTGGCTCGACGCCGTACATCTCCTTCGCGAAAATCCCCAGCAGCTCTTCCCGGCGCGCCCGCCAATCGCTCTGGTTCGTGACCTTGCGTCCATCCACGAACGTGAGCGGATCCTCGAGCGTGTACGGAGCGATGCGGCTCTTGTCGTAATTAACGATCACCTTGACGCCGTTGTAGTTATTGGTCACCACCGGATTCACCGCATAGGCGGCAAACGCCGTAAACACCGCACACCCCACCGAAGCCGCTCGAATCGTCCTCATAAACATGTCCCCTTAACTTGTTTCAAACTGCCTCTCAATCCCTGACACCCCATAGGGCGTTCCCCAACGACAATCTGTACAATAGATTGAGTTCATTATGCGGCATAAGGCTAATAAGTCAACATTTCGAGGAATGGTTACCCCTTATCGCGCTGCTCGCGTTCAACGCGGCACCTTGAGGGGAAAGCGATAGACCGCCGTGCGCTTGTCGCCCGCGCGAACCAGAAGCCCCTTCTCGACGCCGGTCTTCAAATCGCGGCTGGCCGTCGCGTGATCGTCCATAGCATCAAATGATATTATCATGTCCATGCGCGTCACACGGGTTTTGCGGCACATCGGTGCTGTCGTTCCAGACCGTACTAAGGGACAAACAATCATAAAGACTCCCTCCTGGCCATCTGGCGAGGCATAGGGTTCTTTTGCACATCACGCACGGGTCTTTTTCCCGTAAAGGCGTCAAGCCGTGCCGAAAACCCGTTGCGTCTTGGCGGGAGAACACGCAGGAACCGACAGGCATGGCGCTACGATGGGAGCCGGCTCCATTCTTAATCATAATCTTACTCCTAATCGTAATCCGTCCCATG
Source organism: uncultured Lentisphaeraceae bacterium (assembly GCA_964579865.1). Lineage (GTDB taxonomy): Bacteria > Verrucomicrobiota > Kiritimatiellia > RFP12 > UBA1067 > DAOPZC01. Next base: position 5,921 of record CAZOIS010000107.1, read on the forward strand.
AGGGAGATTAAGATTACGATCAAGATAACGATTAGGAATAAGAGCATACTAAGGGACAGACATTTTATTAGTCTTTCGGACACCCTGATCCAACAGCTTCATACTCGCCCTCCCGTCGCCCATCCTTCCATTTCGCAGGATAGGCCATTATCCATATCTGGTAATACCCATTTTTATGTTGCTATGCAAGTCGTTTTGAGCCACTATCTTCACAAAAGTGGAGATAGGCGGAAACGGCTCATTCACTTGTTGAGCACATGAATATCTCACGAACACATACGGGAGACCTTAAATGCCGCTAAAAGCGATTACCCACCCAGTTCTGTATTCGACAATGACCGCTGTCGCATACAACATCAACTGCAAGTACTACAACGGTCGTCACTATATGTGGTGTACGCCATATTTCGGATCCAACTACCAGTCCCCTCACTTCACTGTTCCGCCGAGTTCTTCACCCCTTGAAATCTACAACACCCTCATGAAGGAAATTGAGGGTGCCGATCTGCACAACACCAAGATTAAGCTTAATCGTACCGGCATTCGTCGCGGGGCAGACGCAATGATGGCGAAGGGCGTGATTACGTCTGCACAGCGGCTTGAAATACTGGAAATCGGGAGGCGTGCCCCAATGCAGCAATTCAGACCCCTTTTGTGCATAGTATCGCGACTTGAAGCCGTTCCGTATTGTCACCCTGTCGCCATCAGCAAGAAAGCGAATCCACTTTCACACGAGTACATTCTGGCCGACCTGCCACAGGCTGCATTTGACGTAATACGGATTGGATAACATATGAAGACTATTCGAGACATCATCTCAGAGATCAGTGAGGTTGAAGCGCGTGCCGCCGTTTACTATGCAAGCCGCTATATTAAACAGGCAGCCCTTCTTCTGGAATCAGGCAAAGACGTCTTCTCGGAGGACAGACGCAGCGCACCCTCCGAAAGCATCCAGGCAGCGACTCTCGCCATCATTGCCGCAATTGAGACCAAAGAGAAGTGTGCTGCCGAGAAGTTTTCTGATGAGCAATGGAAGAAGTGGATTGATGTCTTGCTAAAGATTGAGCACTCGCTTGAGTGCACGGATTCGGATGCCGCCCGACGGAACGCGCTCGCGTTTGTAAGAACACTCCGATTACCGACGGTAATGCAGGTCGCCCAACCATCGGGTCGTGCGTACGGCTCACCCGCGGCGGGCTCGCCATCCGCACACCCGCAACGTTATGTGCAAAAGAACCAAGACAACATGAGGGCATTAGAATGAAAATCAAGTCTGTTGGACTACACGGGTTTCGCGGTTATTCAGGTCAAATTGATGTTGACTTCCCTAATTTGCGAGTATTGGTCGGAAAGAATGATATCGGGAAGTCTTCTATTCTGGAGGCGCTCGATATTTTTTTTAATGATGGGAAGGGAAGCGTAAAGCTAGACAAAGAGGACATAAATAGAGCTAATCTATTGGCAGGCAATAACACCATCGACATCTCGGTTGAGTTTGAAGACTTGCCTCCCACGATTGTAATTGATTCATCGAATGAAACTACGCTGTCTGACGAATATTTGCTTACCCAAGCCAATACTCTGAAGGTTATTAAGCGTTATCCAAACGCGGGAATCGCAAAAGTTTATATCAAAGCCAATCATCCAACTGCGGATGGCTGCAAAGACTTACTGTTAAAGAAAAACGCTGAGTTAAAAAAAATATTAAGCGACCAATCGTTAGAATGTGCCGACAAAACCAAAAACTCCGAGTTGAGAAAATCCATTTGGCTTGGGCAAGGTGATTTGCAGCTAGCGGAAGCAGAGATAGAAGTCGCAAAAATTGACTCAAAGAATATTTGGGAACAATTGAAAGCGTATATGCCTCTATATTCGCTATTCCAATCTGACAGGAAAAATTGCGATGGCGACAGTGAGGTGCAAGATCCAATGCGCCTTGCTGTAAAAGAGATTTTAGGAGATGCAAGCATACAACAGGATTTGGCCAGAATTGCAGATACCGTAAAATCACGGCTCGATGAAGTAGCCGCGCAAACGCTGGTTAAACTCAGCGAAATGAATCCAGATATTGCCTCCTCCTTGAATCCTCAAATTCCGGATTCAGGCGCATTGAAATGGGCTGATGTTTTCAAAAGTGTTGCCATTGCTGGCGATAACGAAATCCCTATCAATAAGCGAGGAAGTGGTGTAAAGCGACTAATTTTAATTAGCTTCTTTCGCGCTGAGGCGGAAAGGCGACAACGCGAGACAGGTTTGCCAAGCGTTGTTTATGCAATCGAAGAGCCAGAAACCTCGCAGCACCCAGGCCACCAACGAGCGCTAATTGATGCCCTAGTAACATTATCCGAAGCGCCGCGCACACAAATTATTCTCACCTCGCACAGCCCTGAAATCGTAAAACGATTAAAGTTTGAGAATATTTTATTGATAACTGGCCAAGACTCAGCCTCAATAAGACAAGTACAAGAGCACGAGCTCCCTTATCCAAGCCTGAACGAAGTCAACTATGTGGCTTTTGATGAGCCATCCTTTGAGTATCATAACGAACTGTATGGCTACATAGAGTCGCAGGGAGCACTTGCGGCTTATAAGGCAGGGAAGCCAACAGTTGCTTATAATCGGCTGAACCGTGATGGAACGACCACGCCACAACAAATAATTTTAACCGAATATGTACGGCATCAAATACATCATCCTGAGAACACCAGCAATCCTAGATTCACAGACGCTCAGATAAAGCAATCCATTGAGGATATGCGGACACACATACAGGCAAATCCATGATCCGGGCGAACATACTAAGGGAAAGACAATCAGAAAGACTCCCAACCCAAGTTTCCTACCGGGCACGCCGGGCGTCGCACTTGCTCATATACCAATACAGTTGGTGATATAACCAATTTATTTGGTTGTTTAGTCTCAACCGCTGAACCGTCCAAAAGGAGTCACGCCATGCTCGAATCGCTCTTGGGCTTTACTAACGCGGAGCGCGTCCTCCTGTTTGTGGCAATGCGCACCGAAGGATATGCGAGCGAGATCGCCAAATTCTTTGACCCCGACCTTTTCGGCATTCAGACGCAGCTGGACAAGCTGGAAAACGGCGGCGAGCTCGCGAGCAGAACGGTCGGGCGTACGCGGCTCTACGCCCTTAACCCCCGCTACGCCAGAATCAAAGAGCGGCTCACGCGGCCATAATCCCCATCTGCTTGACACGGCAGGGATGGAACCCGGCCATCCCTCACGCGATCATGCGACGTGAATCAACGTGTGGCCGGTCGGAGGCTCGCCGCAGGCTCGCCCTCCAAATAATTGAGCGAGGCTGCAACATGGAGGGCGAGGCTGTGCCGAGCCGATTTATGCCATCCCGTCCGCACGTGCGGCTCAGCGCAACTTCGCCCTCCAGGCCTTCGGACGAGGCACAGACCGGAAAACGGGGGAACGGAGTCACCACGGAAATTCCATCTCTCACTCTTCCATGTCCCATCACTCCCTCACATACCGGAGCACCACGGGGCCGAGCAGGCCGGAGGGCAGGAGCGGCTCGTCCTTCGTCCAGTGGCCCCACGTCGCGAAGGTGAAGCGGCCCGACGGGCTGGGTTTACCGTCCAGAATGAACTGAGGCCAGCCGACCAAATGACGCTCCATGATGTTGCCCGGCGCGAACTGGCTGTCGGCCGGCTTGAAGTCGTCGCCGATCATGCGGTTCGGCCAGAGGTTGGTGACCTTCACGATCAGCTGCAGCGACGGCTGCGCGCCGCCGGCCTGGCGGACGGCGTCCGTGACGTCGACGCGGAACGGCGGCTTCCAGAGCGTGGGAACTGTCACGCCGTTCACCGTCACGTCAGCGAAGTTCTTCACGTCGCCGAGGTCGAGGAGCACCCGCTCGCCTGCGGCGGGCCGGCGCGCCAGCGCGACCGTCTTCGCATACGCGGCCGTTCCGGAGAAGTACTTCACGCCCTCTTCCGGACGCGACGTCCAGTCGGCAAGCGCCTCGAACGCGACCGTCTCCGGCGCGCCGGCGGCGAGCGCGTTCGGCGCAAACGCATGCGGGAACGTGACCGTCCACGGCCCCGCCACGGGCACGACGGCAGCCTGTTCGCCCGGTAGGTCGAGCAGGGAGGTGTCCGGCTTCGGCAGCGCAAGCTCGCCGTGCTCTTTCGCCGCGGCGGTCTTCTGTACGCCGTCCTCGCGGTAGGTGACGCGCAGCTCCTTCACGCGGTTCTCGGCCGGGTCCTTGATGCGAAAATCGTTGTGCGAAATCGCGCCGCAGGCGAGGCGCCCGTCCTTCACGCAGGCGACGAGCTGCTTCGTGACGTCGGCCGGCGGCTGGTCGGCCTTGTCGAAGCACCCGTACTCGGCCTTCACGAGCTCGAAGGCGCCGGCGCGGAACGGCTGCGGCTGCTCGGGCGGCAGGGCGACCGGCGGCGCGCCGGTCTCCTTCTCGCGGAAGACCACGAACCACGATCCGCAGGGACCGAACGTGAGCGGCAGCGTCGTCACGCCGTCCTTCACCGCGTACGTCGCGACCGGCGCGGTCGTGCCCGTCTCGGCGTTCCAAAGCTCGGGCTTGCGGCCGGCCACGCGGAACGAGCAGACGAGGCGGCTGGGGCTTTCGTCGGGCGAGGCCACGAAATACCAGTCCGTGTCGCCCGCGCGCCGGTGGATGTAGGTCACCTTCGCCTTGGGATCGTCGCAGGCGAAGTCCGGCGCGCGCGCCTTCAGGAACGCGGCCGCCTCTTCGAAGGCGACGATCGTCGCGCCGGCGGCGCGCAGGCGCGCGAGCTCCTTCGCGCCCGCCTCGGGCAGTTCGAAGAATTTCTCGGGGAGGATCAGGAACGCGTAGCTCTGACCGGTGGGCAGCACCAGCCGGCCGTCCTGCACCCGCATCTCGGCGAGCGTCGTCGACGAGATGTAGTCGTACGTGAAACCGTCGGGCACGGGCACCGGCATTTTGTGAGGATGGCCGCCCCAGTTGATGTAGAGGTAGCCCGCCGGGCAGTACCACGCCGCGTCGGCGACGAACGTGCCTTCCTGAAGCAGGTACTGGCAGCGCTGCTGGTATTTGAGCCAGGGCTTCGCCTGGCCCCACCACGTCTGCGTGCGGTCGAAGTGGACGCCGAACGGCCCCATCGTCATGCCGGGCAGCCGCGCCGGCTTCACCCACGGCTGGTGCGCGAAGCGGTGGTAGATGATGCGGTTGAGGCCCTCGGTGTAGACCCAGTCGCACTTGGCCTTCATGCTCCAGGGCGTGTTCTGCCAGCGGCCTTCCTTCGCGTTCGTGGTGAAGGACTCCGCCGCGACGAAGCGCCGCCCCTTGGCGTGCGCGATGGACGCCGCCTGGCGCACCCAGTGCGGGCTGTCGAGCTTGGCCCAGAACTCAGCGGTCGGGATGTCGGCCGCCTCGCCGTAGAGCAGGTCATCGGACGGAAGCTCGCCGTAGGGCTCGATCGCGAGCTGAAGTCCTGACGCGTGCGCGAGCCGGCGCATCTCGCCCGCGTAGTTCTCGGCGAACATCTCGGTGATCGTGAGACGGAAGTCGCGGTAGAACGTTTCGGTCGCGGCGACGGAATCCACCACGCGCCCGGCCAGCGCCGGCAGCCACGGCGTGATGTCGTAGCCGTTCCGTTTCGCGAACGCCTCCTCGAAACCCTGCGTCCAGTTCTGCGTGCCCACTTCGTAGCTGTCATTGAGCACCGTCTTGAGCACGGCGTTCGTGCCCGCGAGCGGCCCGAGCGCGGCGACCGTCTTGCCCACGTAGTTCGCCCAGTGGATGCGGAGCGCCTCCTTGGAGAGCTTGTCGCACTCGAGGCCCTTGCCGTTCTTCGTTCCGGTGCCGTTCGTGCGGTTGAGCGCCGTGTAGCCGATCCGCAGCACGGTCCACTCGCCCGCGGGCGCGTCCCAGGCGAGCGCGCCGTCGGCGGCCTGCCGCATCAGATCGACGACCGCGCTTTTCGGCACGGCCGCGCCGGCGGGCGCCGCGTTCGTGTCGGGCTGCGTATACTTGCGGCCGGGGTTCGAGAAGGTTTTGAACTGCCAGTCCGCGACGGCGTACTTTGCACTCGGCTTCGGGAAGGCGAGCACGGCGATGTCGCGGTAGAACCCGAGCGGGTCCTTCGGCTTGGGCAGCGCGAGCGAGACCCTTGCGCCGCCTTTGACTTCGGTCTCCGTGAAGGCCACGCCCTTCATCGCATATTCGGGCGTGTTCCACGGACCGCCCGAGTTCGCCCAGCCGCTGCAGTTCGCCATGCCGAGTTCGAGCCCCAGCCGTTTGGCCTCCGTCGCGGCGAACCTGACCGTGTCGTACCACTCGGGCGTGTTGAAGGCGAGCGTGCCGTCGGGCACGCCCCAGCGCGCGCCGAGGCCGGCGTCGAAGAGGATCGCGCCGCCGATCCCGGCCTCGGCCATGGCCTCGAGGTCGGCCGTGATGCCTTCCCGCGTGACGTTTCCGGCCATCCAGTGCCACCACACCTGCGGCTTCGCGGACGCGGGTGGATTGGCGAACCCCCGCGCAAGATCCCCGCCGGCCCCCGTCTCCTCCGCGAAAACGGAGGCGGCTAACAGAGCCGAACAGACCAACGTTGTTTTACCCAAAAATTTCTGCATGCGCTTCCTCATTGACTGTACCTCGCTCATCCTGTCGTTTGAAACCGTGATCAACACCTATCCCGAATGGCGCGAAGTGAAGAAATTCTATCATTCCTAATCGTAATCCTGATCATAATCTTAATCGCTCCTGAGGAAAGGATTATGATTAAGAGGAAGATTATGATTACGATTGGGAACGTCACTTAACGTAACGCCATTCGCACCTGTCCGTTGTTAGCTCTGTTAGCACGCAAAGCAATGCGTGGTTCATCACAAATCCACACCCTTCAGCAGGAACGCATGCGGGCCCAGCATAGCCTTTTCGCCGTCGACGACTGCCTCGACCGCCTCGCCGGACACGTTCACCGCCAGCGTGAGCTTCTTGCCGTCCGGCAGCAGGCGCGAGAAGGCGTAGACCTTGTCCGCGGGAACGACGTCGTGCCACACGAGCGGCGCGTCAAAGAGCGCGGGATTGTCCTGACGGAGGCGGCAGAGCCGCTTCACGAGCGCCCGCCGCTCGGCGGCCTTCGCGTCGCCGGCGCGCGACCAGTCCACGTGCCACCCGCCGTGATCGCGGTTGGCAAAGATCGACTGCGGGGAGGCGTCGGCGATCTCCTGCCCGTTGTAGAGCATCGGGATGCCGTCCAAGAGGAAGATGGTGGCGAGCATGGACGCGTTCGCCGCCGCGCCGTACAGCTCCTCCTTGCGCTTCTGGCCGGGGTTGACGTTCGCGAAGTCGTGGTTCTCGAAGCAACGCATCCAGTGGAAGTCGCGGGGAAAATCCCCGCGCGCCTTCTCCCACGCCGTGCGGAGAAGAGGGGCTTGGGCTTTCCCGGCGAGCAGGTCCACCAACGCCCACTGCGTGTAGAAGCCGTACGAGAGGTCAAACGCCTCGATCTGGTCGTCGCCCTTGAGCCCCTCGCACATCATGAACACGTCCGGTTTGAGCTCGCGGCACCGGCGGTAACCCTCCTCCCAGAAGTCGACCGGCAACATGTCCGCGACGTCGCAGCGGAAGCCGTCCACGCCGTAGTCTTTGATGAATCCCGTCATGTTCGCGTAGAGGTACTCGCGCACGGCTGCCTTGGAGATATCCATCTCGGGGAAAGCCCAATCGCCGAGCCGGGGCGTGCCGTCGGGGTTCCGCACCACGAAGTCCGGGTGGTCCTTCAAGAACGCGGCCGTCGGCCCGCAGTGGAAATAGACGAGGTCGAACATCACCTTCATGCCGAGCCTGTGCGCCTCGTCCACGAACGCCTTCAGGTCGGCCGCCGTGCCGTATTCGGGGTCGACGGCGAAGAAGTCCTTCTGCCGATAGGGGTTCTTCGGGTTCCCCAGCCGGCACTGCTTTTGGCGCGCGCTCCAGAATTTCGGGTCGGCGTCGTCGTCCGCGAGCTGGTGCGGGGTGAGGTAGAGGATGTCCACGCCGAGTTCACGGAGTTCCGGCAGCTTCGCGCGGGCCGCGGTGAACGTGCCCTCGGGCGTGAACATGCGGGTGAAGAGCTGATACATCACGCTCCCGCGCAGGAGCTCCGGGACGGGGCGCGCCGCGCAGGACGCCGCGCCGTGAGCGCTGCCGTACGTGGGCAGGAAACGCGCCTCAGGCAGCTGCGCCCCGCGCGGCAGGCGGACGAGCTCCGGCACGCCCTTCGCCCCCAGCAGCCAGCTCTGCGGCGGCAGGCGGAGGCGGCCGCTGACGGCGTCAAGCGTCGCGCCGGGCCCGGCGAGGTAGGCGTGGAAACCGGCGGGGACCGTGACGACGAGGTCCTTCCCGGAGATGTTCACCGCGGTGAGCCACTCCGTCCCGTCCGCGAGCGGACGGCGGAAGGCGTACAGCTCGTGCGGGAACGGCGTCTTGAGAAACTCCGTCGGGGCGTCGAAGAAGGACGGGCGGTCGTGGCGGAGCCGGCCGAGGGCGCGGACGAGCTCAAGGCGGTGGCTGCCCTCCGGCGTGAAGGCCCGGGACCAGTCGACGCCCCACTTGCCGTAGAAGCGGTTCGACCAGATGCTGTGCGGCGCGGTGTCGGCGATTTCCTGCCCGTTGTACACCATCGGCACGCCGTCGAGCGTGAAGAGGGTCACGAGCAGTGCGTCGTTGAGAGAAAGGCCGAACTTTTCCTCCCAGCGCTTTTGGCCGGGCGCGCAGTTCGCGTAGTCGTGGTTCTGGAAGCAGCGCATCCAGTGGAACCCCTTCGGGAAGCGCCCTTCGCGCTGGACGCAGTTGACGGACAGGTTCGTGGCGGACCCTCTGCCGTTGAGGAAGTCGAGGATCGCGCCCTGCATCGGGAAGGCGTAGCAGAGGTCGAACGCCACCTGCTGTTCGCGCGGGTCACTCCCCTCGCACATCATCACCACGTCGTCCTTCACCGCCTTGTTGCGGCGATAGGCCTCCTCGCGGTACCAGAGCGGCAGCATGCCGCCCACGTCGCAGCGGAAGCCGTCGCAC
>CAZOIS010000108.1:0-14802 GCA_964579865.1 uncultured Lentisphaeraceae bacterium
ACCGCGTGGCCGTTTTCAAAACTTCAAGTGTTGCACTGGCCGGTCGCGCGCGCGTCGGCATACGAAAGGTTAAGCCTTGACATACACGGCTCCTATGGCGCCGTAGGCACTGGTTTCAATAAGGCGTGTGAAAGGGTCGCGCTCGTCGATACGGAGTTCTCGGCACTGTCGCTCCTTTTGCGGACCTTCTGCGAGAAGTCCGTAGAAAAATGGGAACAGGTGCCGGGACCGGTACTCGGCGCGCGATTTGGGAAGCGTCGCGGAAATATCCGGCATGGACGCATCAAGCAGATACTCCCGGTTATAACGGAAGACGTAGCCTTCGTCACCCTTTTCGATGACGCCGGCCGGCGTGTTACGATAATAGACAGTTCCCTTTTTCATACGCCCACCGTCAATTTGTAACCGAGTGTCCTCGCCACTTTGAGAAGAACGTCGAGCGTGACGTTCCCGGTCGCTGTTTCCAGATTAGAAAGCGTATGCACCGATACACCGCACAATTTTGCCAGCCGCGCCTGCGTGATGCCAAGGGTATCGCGCCTCACGACAATCGCCCTTCCTATGTCCTCTTTGTTCATCGAAATGAATAATATCTTGCTAATCAAGACAACGCAAGCCAATAGATCGACAAAATTTTCAACATAATGAATGTTTTTTGCCGCCGGCAAACATTTCCCCGATCATCACGCCCCCGGAATATGCCGCTTGCGGTATTTGAGCGGTGACACCCCCATCAGCCGGGTGAAGGTCCTGGAGAAGTGGCTCTGGTCATAAAAGCCCACCTCGCCGGCGATGCCGGTCACGCTGTGATCGGTTTCCGTGAGCAGCCGGCAGGCCGCGTTGACCCGCACCCGCATCAGGTACTGGCAGAGCGAGGTGTTGAAGAAGCGATGAAAACGCCGGTTGAACTGGCGGTGCGACAGCCCCACCATCGACGCGATGTCCTGTGTGTGGAGCGCTTCATGATAGTGTTCGTGGATGTACGGCATGGCCTTTGAAAACGGGCCGTAAGACTGGGGGGCCGCGCGCGTTTCGTCCACGGAGCGATGAATGCCCGCGACGCCGATGATCGTCCCTTGGCGGTCTCGCAACGGGAACTTGCTGCCGATGATCAAGCGGTTCGATCCCTCTTCTTCAGGGGCCGGCGCGACGACGTTGATGGTAGGGATGCCGGTCCGCATGATCTGTCGGTCGCGTGCGACGTAGAGGTCCGCCCGGTCCCGCGGAAAGAAGTCGTAATCCGTCTTCCCGATGACCTGCAACTCTGACGCCGCGTGGCAGATTTCATTGTGACGCCGGTTCGACATGACAAACCGGCTTTTACTGTCCTTGACGTAAAAAGCCACGTCCGGCAGTAGATCCATCAACTGCTCAAACGTCTCGATGCCGCCGAGCCGCTTCAAGAAGGCATGTTTAAACTGTCGCGCGTTCATGGTCATAAAATACATAAAAATGGCCTCTGATTACAAGCTTGTCATCGCGATTCGGGTTACATTACGGCCAACCACACGAAAAAGGAGCCACAGCTCATGAAGAAAACCGCAGGGGAACACGGTCTGGGTTCAGGGGAGTTTTTCTCAAGGCGCGCATTCGTGTCCCGCAGCACGGCGGCGTTATCGGGCCTGATCGCGGCACCACATTGGGTTCGCGGCGCCGCGGCCAACGGCAAGATCGCCGTGGGGCTGGTCGGCTGCGGCGGACGCGGCGCCTGGATCGGCGGCCTTTTCAAGGAGCACGGCGGATATGAGGTGACGGCGTGCGCCGACTATTTTCAGGACAAGGTCGATGCGTTCGGCGAGAAACACGGCATCGACGCCGCGCGGCGGTTCACGGGGTTGAACGGATATCAGCGGCTGCTCGAGTGTAAGGATCTCGATGCCGTCATCATCAAGTCGCCGCCCTGCTTCCACCCGCAGCAGATCGCCGACGCCGTGGATGCCGGCAAACACGTCTACACGGCCAAGCCTGTGTCCGTGGACGTTCCCGGATGCCGGACCGTTGCCGAGTCGAACAAAAAGGCGATGCAGAACAAGCAGGTCGTTTTCGTGGATTTTCAGCACCGCACCGATCCCTTCTTCCAGGAAACGGTGAAGCGGCTGCATGAGGGCGCGCTGGGACGGATCACTTTCGGTGAAGTCTTTAATCATTCGGGTGAGTTCGGTGTGAAGGCCGGGCCGGACACGCCCGAGACGCGTCTTAAAAACTGGCTGTGCTACAAGGCGCTGTCCGGCGACTATATGGTGGAGATCAACATCCATACGATCGACATGATGCACTGGATGTTCCAGAAGCCGCCGCTGAGCGCGATCGGCTCAGGGGGGCGCACAGGGAAAAACCCGGTGGGTGACAACTGGGATCATTTCGGCATCCTCTATCAGTATGCGGACAACGTGCCCGTGATATTCACGTCCAAGCGGTATAACGATGGCGTCGGCGAACTGGATAAACATCAGATCGTTGAGCTCTACGGCACAGACGGCCGGTTGCAGACGAAATACGGCGGCAAGTGTATGATCCTCGGCAAGCATTTGTATAAAGGCGGCAAAACGACGACGCTGTACAGAGACGGAGCCGTCTCGAATATCGCCACTTTCCACACGCTGATCACCTCGGGAGACTACAAGAATTCAACGGTCGAGTACGGTGTCGAAAGCAACCTGATCGCCATCATGGGGCGCAAGGCCGGTTACGAACAGAGGCTGGTGACGTGGGATGAGATCCTGAAATCGGACGAAGTCATGGATCCGCAACTGGATGGCCTCAAAGCCTGAGCTACCGAAAAGGAGTGACAATGGCGGACGGCAAACTTAGAGTGGCCGTGGTCGGTTGCGGCATGATTGCCAATTCGGCGCATATCCCGGCCTGGCAGTCACAGCGTGGGGCGGAGGTGGTCGGGGTCATGGACTCGGACCTCGGCCGTGCGCAGGCGACGGCCGGCAAGCACGCGATTCCCGGTGTGTTTGATGACGTCGACACGATGTTGAACGAACTGTCCCCCGATGTCGTGTCGGTCTGCACGCCGGCCGGCTGCCACAAGGCGCATGCCGCGGCGGCGCTCCGCGCCGGCGCGCATGTGCTCTGTGAGAAGCCGCTGGCGATCACCAGCCGCGAGGCGGCGGACATCTTCCGCGCGGCGGAAGAGGCCGGCCGGCATCTGCTGGTCGGGCAGTCGATGCGCTTTTACAACCAGGTCGCCGCGGCGAAGGCGTTTGCTGCGGACGGACAGCTCGGCGAGCTGTACTGCGCGGACGCGGCGAGGCTTCGTAGGCGCGGCATCCCAACCCACGGGTCGTTCCACATCAAGAAACTGTCGGGTGGCGGCGTGCTGGTTGACCTCGGGGCGCACATGCTGGACATGGTGCTCTGGATCATGGGGAGTCCCAAGGTTGTAGCGGTCTCCGGCGCGACATACTCTAAAATCGGCACGCGCAACGAAAACCTGATCACCTCATCGGTCGAGAGCGGTGCCTTTGCCGGCGGCGTTTCGAGCGCGTCATACAATCCCTCCACGTTCGACGTGGAAGATTTTGCGACGGCGTTTCTGAGACTCGACAACGGCGGAACCATTCACCTCAAGGTCTGCTGGGCGGCGAATGTCCCCGACAGCGCCGGCGGCGTGATGATCATGGGCACGGAGGGCGGGCTGTCGTTTGATCCGCGCGTACTGGACCTCCGCGTCATCCGAAACATGGGCCGGTACCAGGTCGACGTGACGCCGAAAATCCTGCCTCCTGAACCGAACCATCCTTTTTACGCGCACTGGAACGAGGTGGCGCATTTCATGAGGGTGATTCAGGGCGAGGAGGAGATCTGCGTGAAAAAAGAAGAGGCGCTGAATGTCATCCGCGCGTTGGAGGCCATTTACCGGTCGGCCGAAGAGGGGCGCGAAGTGCGGCTGGACGCCGAACGCTGAACATCGAACTTTGAACGCCGAACGCTCAACGCGCAACTTTCAACGCTCAAGTTATAGAGAAGGGGATTTGACATGGGCAAAAAGTACAGGATCGGGATCATCGGTTTCGCGCATCCGCACATCAACCATGTGGCGTCGCTGTTCGCCGCGCATCCGCAGGCTGAAAGGGTCGCCTGCGCGGACACGGTGCCGTTGTGTCCGGAGTTGAGAAGCGTGCCGTACACCCGCGCGTGGAACCGCAACAATGTCATGCGGCTGGCGGGCATCACCCAGTGTTATGAGGACTACCACACGATGCTGGCGAACGAAAAGCTGGACATCGTAGCCATCAATTCTGAGAACAATCAGCATCCCGACGTGGTCGAGGCCTGCGCACGCGCGGGCGTCCACGTCTGCGTGGAGAAGCCGATGGCCATCTCGCTGCCGGACGCGCAGCGGATGGTCAAGGCGTGCCGCGATGCGGGGACCACGCTGATTGTCAACTGGCCGGCAACCTGGCTGCCTCATGCGCGCAAAGCCAAGGCACTGATCGATGCGGGCGCTATCGGGAAGCTCCTCGAGATCCATTATCGCGTGGGCCACTCCGGACCGTACGGGCCGGGCGCTTCGCATAAAGGCGTCAGCGAGTCGGCCGAGCCGCTCACGGCGAAGGAGCGCGCCGCGATCTGGCTGCACCAGAAGGCGGCAGGCGGCGGCGCGATGATCGACCTGTGCTGCTACGGCGTGATGTACGGCCGCTGGTACACCGGCGAGCGCGCCGTCTCCGCGCAGGGCCTCCGGGCCAATCTCGACAGCGGGTGGTGCGACGCCGACGACAACGGAGTCATGGTCGTGCGCTTCCCGAGCGCCATCGCCATCGCGCAGGGATCGTGGACAACCCTAGGCAAAACGTTCCTCACCGCCGGGCCTCTGATGCTGTTTGGTTCGGCCGGTGCGCTCTCCTTTGAAATCTACGGCGATAAACCGGTGGTGCAGCTCACGCGGGGTGCCGGGCATGATGTTGAGGTCATTGAGGCCGATCCGCTGCCTGAAGGCCGCGCCACGCTGGCGGAAGCGTTCATCCATCATCTTGAAACCGGCGAGCCGGTTCATGAGACCCTGAGCGCGGGATTCAACCTCGAGATGACGGCGGCGTTCGACGCGGGGCTGCGCTCTGCGGCCAGCGGAAACACGGAAACCGTCCACGATACAGCCGGGTCGTACTAAGATGTCAAACCTACCCGTCAAATACGCGCGGCTGATGGCGCTGATGTTCTTGGAGTTCTTCATCTGGGGCGCGTGGATTGTTCCGATCAGCAGTTACATGAACGCCACGCTGGCGTTCACCGGCTCGCAGATCGGCTGGATCTGCGGCGCCTCCGCGCTGGGCGCGCTGATCTCGCCGCTGTTCCTCGGGTATGTGGCGGATCGTTTTTTTGCCACGGAACGCTTGCTCGCCGCGTTGCACCTGGCGGGGGCGGCCTGTCTCTGCCTCGCGCCGCAGCAGACAACATTCCCGGCGCTCATGACGCTGATCGTCATCGATGCGCTCTGCTACATGCCGACGCTACCCTTGTGTAACAATCTGGTGTTTCGCCACATTGACAAGTCGGAGCGTTTTTCATGGTTCATGATCGGCGGCACGACCGGATGGATCGTCGCCGGGCTGGTGGTCGGATTCTTTTTCGGGGAGAAAGACGGCGCCTTCTTTTATCTGGCGGCCGGTGCCCAAACCGTGCTGGCCGTGTACTGTCTGACCCTACCGCACACGCCGCCGCGAGGGGCCGGCAAAGAGGGACGGGACCTATTCGGCCTGACCGCCGTTAAGCTGCTGAAGGACCCCGCCTTTCTTGTGTTTGCCGTGTCGATTCCGCTGGTCACGATCTCCAAGACCTTCTATACGACATGGACCAATGCTTTTCTGGCCGAGATCAGGATGCCGAAGCCCACGGCGCTGATGACGCTGTGCCAGATTTCGGAATTGCTGACGATGATCGTTTTACCGTGGTTTATCGCCAAAATCGGTTTGAAGAGGATTCTGATGATCGGCATGGCCGTCTGGGCGGTGCGTTTCTTCGCGTTCGGCAGCATGGTCGGTCCGGTCGTGATCGCGGGGCTTCTGCTCCACGGCCTTTCGTACGGCTTGGTGGTCACCGGGGCGTCCATTTATGCGGCGCGGCTGGTGCCCCCGGCCATGAGCGCGCGTGCCCAAAGCTTCATTTCGATGCTGATTTTCGGGGTGGGCATGTTTCTGGGTGCGCATCTCGCGGGCTTTGTCGGCGATGCGTATCGGGGCGAGGGCGGCCAACTGCATAACTGGGCGGCGATTTGGGGTTGGGGCGCGTTGATCGCGCTGGTCGCCTGCATTCTGTTCGGGATCGGCGGGAAAGACCCCCAGCCGGCAAAGGAGTGAGGACCTTGAAGGGTTGGGTCACAGACATCGTGCGGGGCTCTTTTCACGACGGCCCGGGCATCCGTACGGTCGTGTTTCTGCAGGGCTGCCCGCTGCGGTGCGCGTGGTGTCACAATCCCGAGACGTGGAGCGCGCGTCCCGTCCCGCTGTATTATCCCGACCGGTGTCTGGGCTGCGGAGCGTGCGGCGGTTCGGCGGAACACGCGGACCGGTGCCGCTTCGGCGCGCGCAGCCTGTCGTCCACTGAACGGACGGCGGACGAGGTCATGGCCGTCATCCGCACGGACCGGCCGTTCTACGCGCCGGAGGGCGGCGTGACGTTCTCCGGCGGCGAGCCCTGCTGCCAGCCCGATTTTCTGCTGGCCTTGCTGGAACGGTGCCGGGCGGAGGCGATCCCTGCGGCTATCGAGACGAGTCTGCATGTGCCGGCGGACGTGCTGGAGAAGGTGCTGCCGTTGCTATCCGTGCTGATGGCGGACCTGAAGCTGGCGGACCCCGAACGCCACCGTCTCGCGACGGGCGTGTCTAACGACCTGATTCTGAAAAATGTCGCCGCTTTGCAAACGGCGCGGTTTCCGGTGATCCTCCGCACGCCGTTGGTGGCGGGGGTGAACGACGATGACGCGAACATGGCGCAGACGGTCGAGCTTCTGAAGCCGCTGCGAACGCTGGCGTATTACGAGCTGTTGCGCTATCAACCGCTGGGACAGGAAAAGGGCAAGGCTTTGGGCCGCGATGCGCCCGTGTTTCACGCGCCTGCGGAGGAGCGCTTGCGCCGCCTGTGCCAGATCGTTCATGATGCGGGCATCCCGCTGGTCGTGGATGGGGGGAAAGGATGAGATATTCGGAACAGATCCGGCGTTTGCGCGAGGCGAAGCTCCGGCAGACGGAGGCGAAGCGCCGCCGTCTGGGTGCGATGGACGAGGACGACTATGGCTGGGTGCTGCCGCCGGAGTCGTTGAACCTGACCTTGCCGTGCCGCGACGCCAACGGCTCGTTTCACGGCGTGCGGGCATGGGGCACGAATTTCCGCTACCTGATGGAGCGCCACCCGGTCTATGTTGATCCCGACGACGCGCTGGCGGGCCGGTGGATGTTCATGCTGTCGCGCATGCGCACCAACTATCGCTTGGAGCTGTCGCCGTTCGGCTTTGATTACAGCCACCTGCGCCCCGGCCAGATTCTGTACGACATCACGCCGGGCATCGGGAAGGATGCCCATTTCGCGCCGGATTACGCCATCGGGCTGAAACTCGGCTGGGGCGGGCTCCTGGCCAAAGTGCGCGCGCGGCTCGCGCAAACGCCGCCTTCGAATCAAGAGAGCCAAGACCTCTATCGGGCCGAAGAAGACGCGCTTCTCGGCGTGCAGGATCTGATCCGGCGCACGGCGCAAGAGGCGCAGGAGAAGGGGCTGGCGGAACTGGCGAGCATCAACACGCACGTGATCATGCACCCGCCGCAGACGCTGCGCGAGGCGTGCCAATGGATCGCGTGGTTCAATATCGCATCGCGCACGTATAACCGCGATGGTGCCGGGGGACAGTTGGATACACTCCTGCGGCCCTACTATGAAAAAGACAAGGCCGACGGACGGATCGATGATGACGACGCGGTGTTTTTCCTCTTCTGCCTGTTACTCAACGATCCGCATTATTATCAGATCGGCGGGCCCGACGAGAATGGGGCCGATCAGACCTCCGCGCTGTCGTATCTGATTCTGCAGGCGGCACGGCTGCTGAAAAGCACCTGCAATGTCACCATCCGCGTTCACGACGGTCTGCCGGAAGCGCTGTTCGACGAAGGCGTGCGCTGCCTAGTGGAAGAGCGGCAATCCTTCCCGCGTTTCTCCGGCGACGCGGCGCTGTGCAGCGGGTTCGCCAAAAACGGCTATCCCGTTGAATTGGCCCGGCGGCGGATCGCGCTGGGCTGCAACTGGATGAGCCTGCCGGGGCTGGAATACTGCATGAACGATCTGGTGAAGGTGAACTTTGCCAAGGTGTTCGAAGTCGCCTGGAAGGCGACGCGGTGCGAATCCACGGAAGCGCTGTACCAGGTGTTCGCGGAGCACCTGCAAAAAGCCGTTCACATCACGGGGCAGGGGATCGCCTTCCATTTGGCGCACCAGTGGGAAAACGAACCGGAACTCTTGCTGAACCTGCTGTCGGTCGGACCGATCGAGACGGGGCTGGATGCCTCCCACGGCGGTGCGCAGTATTATAACCTCGCGGTCGACGGCGCCGCGCTGGCGACCGTGGCGGATGCGTTCACCGCGTTGGAGCAGCGGGTCGAGCGCGAGAGGCTTCTGACCTTCGACGATGTTTTCCGAGCGACCGAGGCCGATTTTAAGGACGAGCCGCAGGTGCAAAAGCTCTTGGCGCTGTCGGAAAAGTATGGCAATTCTGAACGTGGGGACGCTTGGGCGCAACGGATTATGCGCGACTTTACCGACAAGGTCCGGGCGGAGGCGAAGCACATTCCGTTCGTCAAGCCGGTTGTCTTGATCCCGGGACTCTTTTCGTGGGCGGACACGGTGCGGCTCGGCAAGAGCGTGGGCGCGCTGCCGAACGGCAGGCATGCGGGCGAGCCGATCTCGCAGGGCGCGAATCCCAGTGTCGGTTTCCGGCGTGACGGGGCGGTTACGGCGATGGCCGCGGCGGTGGCGGCCGTGCAGCCGGGCTACGGCAACACCGCGCCGCTGCAGTTGGAAGTGGACTTCGGAAGTCTGGACATCGCGCAGGCGGCATCCTGCCTGAAAACACTGATCCGCTCGCATTTCGCGCTGGGCGGAACGCTCATGAACATCAACGTCGTGGACGAGCGGCAGATTCTGGCGGCCAGCCAAAATCCCGAGGCGTATCCCGATCTGATTGTGCGTGTGACCGGCTTCACGGCCTACTTCGCCAACCTCTCGCCCGACTTCCGCAAGCTCGTGCTAGAGCGGGTCGTGCGTCAGGCTTCCTGACGGTGCGGTTTCGGGTTCCAGGTTGTAACCTCTTGATTCCCAGTCAGAGGTTGGGGCATCGCTATCGAAAATCGCTATCGGGATCGAAAGAAGAAGGAAGTTCTCTGGCGCTCGGACACGAGAAATTGGACGTCTACCGACAGGCGATCAGCTATGTCGCATGGGTTTACGAGAAGGTTGCCAGCCTAGAGGGCGTTCATCGTGCGGCGTGCGACCCGTGGCTGCGAGCCAGCCCATCGATGCCGTTGAACATCGCCGAGGGGGGGGTATCGGGGTCAGCCCTTGTCTGCGTGCTCGTAGAACGGCACATGCAACTGTTCGGGCTATGACAGATGGGCCGGCGCGGCTGACTGAAAAACGAACTCCGCGGCGCAAGTCCGCGGGTTCCGGGCTGACCTCGCCGTCGCCGGCCCGCCTGGGGGGCGTTGTAACGCCCCCCAGGCATCTTCCGGCATCCGTCGGAAAACGGCACCACTATAGCACTTTCTTCAGAGACAAGGGCTGACCCTGATGCCCCCCTTGTTGCCCGAAACCGACTCCTCTTGAGGCGGGCCAGAATCCGCTAAACGGTTACTTTCTTTACGATCTCTATGGCGCGGTCCGGTTCCATTACTCTTCCAGCTTTTCTTCAGCCTCCCAAGGGCCGCATACGAAATGGACGGCCTTCGTCTTTGGATTAACCCAGATAATCGCCCGAAGCTCTTTTTCAATCGTCATAACCCGAGTCTCCCATAAACGATCACCCTTTGAAGCGAACTTGGGAACATCATATCCCAATGTAATAATGCTGATATTCTGAACGCTTTCTGTGGACAGGACTTGCGCACGCATCTTCTTCACATAACCGTCAAAGGCGATGTGTTTAGCAGCATTCTGCTCGGACACTTCCGTCCCTTCTATCCGCAGAGGTGGCGCAGCCAAGTCACGACTTAGAACACTACTTGCCATACCAATAAGGCAACACATAATAATCCGTTTCATTTGAACTCCTCTGTCAATAATTCACCTTGGTCTCTTTGATATTCAAGCCTGCCGGGTTTTTCCTGAAAAGCATCACCGTTGTGTTCACCCCCATATCGGTCTTATCGCCATCACCATTGAGGTCAAGGTTCACCGTGGGTTCATCAACAGGATATGTTCCCGGACCGATATAAAATCCGTCGATGGCATTGTCATCGATGACCTGAAGAGTCGCATGCTGCACACCATAGGACGGGTCGTAGTACTGTCCGCTGATTACGACTTGATGGTTATTGAACAGAGATGCAGGATTCGCGTTCCCTTGCCCCGGAATACCGGTCGCATCGTCAACTTCCGAGAACTTCCAGTTGTAGCTGGTTGCCCCAACTAACGGAGAGTCAGGAAGGTTCAAGTAGGGATAAGTCGCGTGACCGCTTGAACCCGCCCCTGTGAACGTCCAATTCTTCGCGCAAAATCCATCGTCAGCCATCGGTTCAAAGATGACATACTCGTCTGTATCATCAATGCCTTGAACTTTGCGCATATCGATGAAGAACTTTGCCCAGGAACCGCATTGCCCATCCCCATTGGCGAGGAGACTGGCAGTCGTCACGTTCCCGCAAGTGTAGGACGCATAGTAGGTAAGTTGAACACCATCAACACGGCGGACATCCCTGTCTGTGAACTCGGACCATATTTTCGACGTACAGTTCGCCTCCGTATTTTCGCTATCGGCATTCTTGCATCCAAGATGGGCGAGCGTGTGGAAGACCGTGGTTAGCGGGTCGCCAAGAGTGACATAGGTCTGGTTGGCACTTGTTCCGGCATTGCACCACGTCGAGCCACCATCCATCGAAAAGCTCCACGTGATCGACATAGGATCGAAAAAGTCCACTTCATTGGCGAACGGATTCGAGCATTCCACATCCGTGATGGTCAGGACATTCCCGCTGATTGTTGCCGTCGTCTCCGGGAAGTCGAGATTGCCCGGACCGTCTCCCTTCACCTTGATCGTGACGCCGAGACCGGAAGGTTCAATATTCCACTTCGCCGAGACCTTCATCTTGGTATTGCGCGTGAAGCAGATCGGATACTTCTTGTCGCCCGCGTCGTCGGCATCACCATTAAGCGGTGAAGAATTGTCCTGCCAGTGGGGGGCGGCGTAGTCCTGGCTGCCGTCGTCCTTCTTGACGGTGTGGTATTTCGTGCCGCTGAAAGAGACTTCCTTCAAGTCTACAGACAGTATGGTCAGCCGGATATTGTCGTCGAGGTATTGGTCTTCGGCGGCGGTATAGCGCAGGCAGAGGTGGACATCGCGAACGGCGGCGCTGGCGTCGATCCCCTCGACGTAGAGCGCGGTCGGGAAGGTGTAGCCGCCGGACAGATTCCACTCCGCTTCAGACAGAGCGAGAGACGAGGTCTTCCCTGCGTCGCGCCATAAACGAATGTGGCTGCCGCCGGACACTGCCAGCAACTTGAGCGTCCCGGTCAGTCCGGTGGGCGCCAGCCGCAGGGCGACCTGCTTCACCGTGCCGGTCGCCAGGATGCCGCCCGGGGCTTCCTCCAGCGGGTCGTCCGCTTCTCCGATCGCGCCGTTGTTGTCCGCGTCCACGTCGAGGTCGAGGAGGACGGCCCTGCCGGTCAGGTAGTCGGTCGGGCGGTTGAAGGCGTCGTCCATGTCGCCCTTCAGGGTGACGGTGAAAGGCCCCGCCTTTTCCGGGACCGGGTCGACGTAGAGCGTGAGCGGGGTCTCGCTGTAACTGACCGAGGCCCCGTGCCAGAGCGCGGTCGCGCCGTCCTCCTTGAGGAAGCGCACGGCGTCCGTCGGCCAGCACTCGAGCGTCATCCAGCCGGAGACGAGGGAGAAGTCGTCCTTCAGGGGGCGCACGATGATTTTTGACCGCCGGCTCTGGTCCGTCGTGACGGGGCAGAGACCGGTCCAGGCGTCTTCGTCGGACTCGTGGCCCGCGCCGGAATGCGCCTCCCAGTCGATGTCCACGGCTGGCACCGTGGCCTTGAACCAGGGGTTGCGCCCGGGGCCGGGGCCGGGCTGTGTCAGGAACCCGAAAATGGAGACGTGCTGCTGGCTGGAGTGGGCGTTCACCATCTGGTAGACGTGCGTGCGGGTATTGGGCGTCGTGCTGACCGCGCTCCACAGGCTGTCGTCCTGGGCGGTGATCGCCGAGCCGGCGATCACCCAGGGCGAGGGCGCCTTCAGGTAGAGCGAGGCCGTCTGGGGCCCCTGGCTCTTGAAAACGGTGACGGTCCGGCGCTTCGCCGCGTCGGGCTCCAGATCGATATCGTAAGCTGATACGCTGATTGCGGCCGCCGTCATGGCAGCCAGAATAGCAAAGAAACGCGTGTCCGTCATCATGCTCCTTTTTGCCGTCATTTTCCGATCACCGCCTTGCGCGCCGCGATGGCCGGCAGCCGCAGCGTCAGGAACTCCTCCCGGAACGGGCTCGCCGGATATTTTTCCAGAAAGGAGCGGTGCAGACGCTCGGCCTCCCGCCACTCGCCCGTCCACCAGGCCAGCGTCGCCAGATAGAGGGCGGCCGTCTCGGCGCGGTCGCCGCCGGGATGGTTCTGGAGGATCTCGCGGAAATAGCGGCCCGCCTTTTCCGCATCGTCCAGCGGGCCGGCGCACAGCACGCCCGCGCGCAGCAGGGCATCGTCCGCCCAGGCGCTTCCGGCGTGCTCCTTCCTGAAGAGGTCATAGACGCGCAGCGCGCGTTCCGGCCTGTCGCCGCGGGCGATGCAGCGGGCGCGCTGCATGTCGGAATAGGCGGCGGACTCGGTGCCGGGCGCGGCCTTCGCGGCCCGGCGGTAGATCGGCTCGGCCTTGTCCCAGCGCTCCGCGGCGGCATGCACGTCCGCGACGCGGATCAGGGTTTCGGCGCGGCGTTGCGCGGGCGCGGCGGAAGGCGGCGGGGCCGGACGGCCGCAGAGGGCGATCAGGCCGTCCCAGTAGCGGACACGCAGCGGATCGCCTGCCTCCTCTGCGCGGAACGCCTCGAAGAGCGGGCGCGCCTCGGCGCCCCGGCCGAGGGCGAGCAGGGCCTGGGCGACGCGCTGCTCGAGCGCGGGGTCCGTCCGGTCCGGCGGGAGCGAGGCGCGCGCCGCGAGGTATTCCGGCAGGGCCTTGTCCGGCTCGGCGAGATCCTCGAACCAGACGTCGGCCCTGGCCCGCCTGCATTCGGCGGCGCAGAGGGTGTTGGTGAAGAGCGCGGCCTGGCGCAGCACCTCGTCCCATGCGTCCAGCGCTTTCTCCGGCTCGCCCAGCGCGCGGCGGCAGAGGCCGTAGCCGTACCAGGCCCGGCCCCACTGAGGATGGGCGTGTTTGCCTCTGAAGTGGTTGAAGACCTTGACCGCCTCGGCCGGCAGTCCCCCGCGCAACTTCCGCTCGGCCAGGGCGAGGTCGTCGGCCAGCGGGCCGTCCGCCGTCTTTCCGGCTGCGGCGCGGGTTTCCGCCCGGCGCCGGTTCTCAAGGTCCGAGCGGGCTCGGCCCAGCGTGCGGCGGGCCTCCTCCGCATAACGGCCCGAAGGGTGGGACGCCAGAAAAGACTCGAAGGCGGAGACGGCCGCCGCGAAATCGTTGGCCATCCAGAGCGCGCCCGCCCGCTGGTATTCGGCCTTCTCGCGCAGGGGCGAGCCGGGGTGGCGCGTCAGCCACTCTGCATAAAGGGCCGCGGCGCGCGCGTGATCGCCCAGCATGAATCCGCGTGTCTCTGCCGCGGCCAGGGCGCATGCGTCAGCCGGCCCCTCGCCGGCCTTCAGCAGTGATTCCCAGACGGCGATGGCCTCGGTGAACTTCTTCTGACTGGTATAGATGCGGGCCCGGACGTCTTCCGCGCGCCACCCGTTCCCGCGTTTCGAGAGGACGCCGCACAGGGCGAGGCCGCAGTCGGGCCGGGCTGCCGCGACGGCGGAGAGCCGGTCCGCGTCAGCCTGCGTCAGCGGCTGCCTGAGGATTCCGGGCTTCGGAGCGGAAATCAGGCGGACGATGTTGCTGCCGGTCCCGGAGAGGCCCGCGCCGGCGAGCGCGTAGAAATCCAGCGCTTTGTCCGATGCCCCTGCTGTCAGGCGCGCGTCGCCTTCGCGCTCGGCGATGCGCGCGTTGACGGGGTGGCCGGGCAGGGCCTTGCGGCACCGGGCAATGAGTTTTTCGCGGGCGGGCCGCTTTTCCTGCTTCAGCAGCAGGAGGTGGAGCTGGTCGAACGCGGAGGCGGCCGCGTCGGGTGCCGATTTCGCTGCGGCGGGATCGTCCGCGACCTGTCTGAAGAGGGCGGACGCGCCCTTCTCGTCGCGCGTTTTCAGGCGGCAGAGCCCGGCTTTGACGTACGCGCCGGCGGCGGCGGCCGTCCCAGGCGCACGCGCGGCGCAGGCCAGAAACGCCGTCTCGGCGTCCGTCCACTGCTGCCGGCTGTACAGCGACTCCGCGCGCGCCGGCGCGGTGTCCGCCGGGACGCCGGAGGCGCCCGCCGCCGCGAGTGCGGCAAGCAGCGTCAGGATGCGGGTCAGCGCGCGCCGGCGCGGTGTCCGCCGGGACGCCGGAGGCGCCCGCCGCCGCGAGTG
>CAZOIS010000109.1:0-14670 GCA_964579865.1 uncultured Lentisphaeraceae bacterium
TCCGGGTGGCGGCCGCATACGGCGCGAGCACGTTGCTGCTGGTGCCGTGCCGCGTGAACGGCGGCGCGCCGAAGCCGGCCCAGTTCAAAATCGACTTCGACCCCAAAACGCTGCGGGTCAAATCGGTCGTCGAGGGTGACAACGCGCCGTTTGCGGCGTATATTGAAGCCCAGAACAAGGCGACCGAGCTCTCGCGGTCGGCGGTGGAAGAACTGATCCCCGTGGCGGCGAGGGAGGGCGTGATCGTCTGCCTCGAGAACGTCTGGAACAACCTCTGGGTTCTGCCCGACTTCGCGGCGGCGTTCGTGCGCTCTTTCGACACCCCGTGGATCAAAGCGTATATCGACCTCGGCAACCACGTCCGCTACGCGCCGACCGAGCAGTGGTTGCGGGCCTTCGGTCGAACCGTCGCCAAGCTGCACATCAAGGATTTCAAGATCGACCGCGCGAAGAAGAACGACGGCGATTTCGTGCCCATCGGTCAGGGCAGCATCGATTGGAAGTCGGTGCGCGGGGTGATCGAGGAGATCGGCTACAACGGCTGGGTCACGATCGAGAGCGAAGGCTTCACCGACGCCGAGCATAGCGCGCTGATGGAGCGGTTCTTTGCGGGACAGGGTGTTTAACTTGGAAGGCCGTCATGCTTAATATCGGGATCATCGGCTTCGGGTTCATGGGGCGCATGCACTACCGCTGCTGGAAGGCGCGGACCGATGCGCGCGTCGTCGCGATATGCGACACCAACGCCGGCGCCACGCAGGGCGGCGGCAAGGGGCTCGGCAACATCGCCGGCGCCGAAGGCGATGTGGATCTGCGCGACGTGGCCATCTACACCGATCCGGAGGAGATGTTTGCCCGCGAAAAGCTCGACGCGGTCTCGATCACCGTGCCGACCCACCTTCACGCCGCATGGACCATCAAGGCCCTGAACGCGGGCGTCCACGTGCTGTGCGAGAAGCCGATGGCGCTGACGCCGGCCGATGGCAGGCAGATGATCGCGGCGGCCGAAGCAAGCGGAAAGATTTTGCAGATCGGCCACTGCATCCGGTTCTGGCCGGAATACGCCAAAGCCAAGGAAATCGTCGAGAGCGGCGTCTACGGACGCGTCATCACGGCGACCTTCCAGCGTCTGTCCGCCACAGCGCGAACCAAACAGGGCAGCTGGTTCTCGAACGAGGAACAGAGCGGCGGCATGGTCTTCGACCTGCACATCCACGATACCGATTTTGTCCAACACCTCTTCGGAACGCCTTCGTCGGTGTGCAGCCACGGCGCCCTGACGCCGGCGGGCAACATCGCGCATATCGTCACCCACTACCGGTTCAACGACGACAAACTCGTCACCGCCGAGGGCGGCTGGGCGCTGGTCCCCGCGTATGGCTTTGAGATGAAATTCCTGATCGTGATGGAAAAAGCCGTTCTTTCCTACGAAAACAAACGCACCCCGACGCTCAAGCTGTTCCCCGCCGAAGGCGAGCCCATCGTGCCGGAACTTGAGCCGGGAGACGGCTATTCCCGGCAGATCGGGCATTTTGCCCGCGCCCTCTGCGGCGAGCCCGTGCCGTCCGTGATCACCCCGCAACAAGCCCTGCAGTCGCTTCGCATTGCGGAAGCCGAGCGCGAGTCCGCGCGGAACGGAGCACATGTCGACCTCAGCTGAAAACCTCCCGGAAAGCCCCCGATGCGGCAACTGGCCCCTCGCCGTCTGCAGCTGGTCGCTCCGCACCGACCTGAACGGCGTCGCGCAGGCGATGAGGCAGCTCGGCTTCAGCCGCGTCAACCTGGCGTTGAAGCCCGCCTTCCGTGAAGACGGAGACGCCTATCTGGACGCCGTCCGCGCACAGCCCTGGGCCATCAGCGCGGCAACGATCGGATTCTTCCACGAGGATTACTCGTCGCTGGATAGCATCCGTGCGACCGGCGGGATTGTGCCCGACGCCTACTGGGACGAAAACTGGGAGATGGTCCTGCGCGCGATCGACATCACGGCGACGCTGGGCGTTCCTTTCCTGACCCTGCATGCCGGTTTCATCGAAGATGACGACCCCGTGAAAGCGCGGCAGTTCCGCGACCGCGTGGTTCATCTCGCGGACGCCGCCGGCGAACGCGGCATCGCGCTGCTGATGGAAACCGGGCAGGAGACCGCGGTCTGTCTGCGCGACCTGCTTGAGGAATTGAACCACCCCGCGCTCGGCATCAATTTTGACCCGGCCAACATGATCCTTTATGGCAAGGGAGATCCGGTCGAGGCGGTCCGCCTGTTGGGCCGCTGGATCCGGCACGTGCACATCAAGGATGCGATCGCGGCCGGGATTCCCGGAACCTGGGGCACCGAAGTGCCTTGGGGCCGGGGCCAGGTCGGCAGCGCATCTTTTCTGCGCGCCTTGGAAACGATTGGCTACAACGGCGCTCTCGCGATCGAGCGCGAAGCCGGCGACAACAGGCTGGAAGACATCCGGCAGGCTGCCGGCTTGCTCGCCGCGTGGGCGCCGCAAACGAGGGAAACGTAACACGATGAAGTGGACACAGGTGCCTGATTATGAAGCGATGAGCCGGATGGCGGCGCAACGCATGTTCGACGTGATTTCCGCAAAACTCGCCAAGCGGCAGAAGGTCAGAGTCGGGCTAGCCACCGGCAACACCATGATACGGGTGTACGCGATGCTCGCCGGGATGCTCAACAAGGCCGGGCAGGGACTCTCGGACTTGTCCACCTACAATCTGGACGAATATGTGGACGCCCAAGGCGGGAACGTCGCGCCGAGCCACCCGCTCAGCTACCGCAAATACATGACCGAGAATTTCTACGACCTGGTCGACACGCGGCTGGGCTTCAAGCGGGAGAACATGTTCTTTCCGGATTCCGGAAACCCGGCGGCCTACGACGCGCAGATCGCCGAGGCGGGCGGACTGGATTTTCAGCTGCTCGGCATCGGATTCAACGGCCATATCGCCTTCAACGAGCCGCTCCCGGCGGACGAGATATCGGCGGAAGCCTTTGCCGCGCTGCCTTCGCGCGTGATTCAGCTGACCGCGCTGACCATCAAGACGAACACGGAACTGACCGCAGACGGCGACCCGCATCTGGTTCCGCTCCAGGCGGTCACCATGGGGATGGGGTCGATCCTGAACGCCGGCGAGATCTTGCTGCTGGCGTGTTTCAAGGAGCAGGCCGCGCCGCTCGCCAAAATCAAGGCGGGGACGATCAGCCCTGAAACCCCGGCATCGTTCCTGCTGAACCATCCTTCGGCCCAGGTGATCTACACGGCAAACACCATCAACCTCTAATGCGGGCTGAGCCCGCAACCCATGTAGTCAGGAGCCAGAATTCAGGATTCAGAATGGGACGATCGATAAAAAGGAGACTCTCTTAACGCACTTTATTCTGACCTCTGACTTCTGACTTCTCGCAAAAAATTTGTTTTTATTGTCGCTGTTGGTTTGTAAGGCACTAAGGAGCACTATGTCATCAACGCTGGTTATCGGTTACGATGTGGAACGCATCCCCGGGCGCGCGCCGGGAGAGAAATGGGTCGGCAGGAAAGTGCCGGAGGACACGACGTCCGTCTTTCTCACGAAGATCGCGAAGCTTCACAAGGAACTTCAGGTTCCCGCCACGCTCTTCATGGTCGGCTGCAACATCGAGAAGCACCTGCGGGAGCTGGAGGCTTGCCTCGCCTCCGGGGTGTTCGAAATCGCGCAACACACGTACGAGCATTATCCGCTCAAGACCGTGGCGGAAGAAACCGGCAGCCGGGTCTTCCTGCGGGGCCTGAACTTCGACCGGATCGAGGAGCAGATCGCCAAGCCCGTGGAGCTGCTCAAAAAGCACCTCGGCGTCGAATGCAAAGGCATCACGTGCCCCTACACCTATTACCGCGGACTCTCCGACCGGCCGGACATCCTGGAGATCATCGCCCGCCACGGCATGGTCTACACGCGCTCCTACGGCCGGAACAGCCTGGACTATTTCCCGCTCGGCTGGGACGTCCAGCCCTTCTTTTACGAGCGCCAAGGCTTCCCGGACATCCTGGAGTTTCCGGTGCAGGGCTGGATCGATGCGCAGTGGCGGCATGACCACGGCTGGGACCGGCAGGCGGAATACTTGGCCTACCTCCAGGAGCAGGTGGACACCTACCGCGACAAGAACATCTGCTGGGCGCATCTGCAGCACGACTGGACCAGTCTCCTGTGCGACGCGGATCTGGGCTGGACGCGAAAGTTTCTCGAATACGCCCAAGGCAAGTTCGAGATGAACACCTATTACGGCTATTACAAAACCAAGCGGTCCGGCATCTGACACAGACGGGAAAGGTGAATCTCCATGAGCTGGAAATTGTACATCCTTTTGAGCGGAATGATGTTTCTGGAATTCACCATCTGGGGCGCCTGGGCGCCGGTGCTGGCGTCCAGGATCCTCGGCCCGCTGAAGATGAGCGGGAAGCAGCTCGGCTGGATCTACGGGACACTGCCGCTGGGCTGTATCCTCGCGCCGCTGGCGGCGGGGCAGGTCGTGGACCGCTGGTGCCCGACGGAATGGTATTTGGGCGGGGCGCATCTGCTGGGTTGCGTTTTCCTCTTCGCCGGCGCCCGCGCCACGCGCTTCTGGCCGCTGGTCATCCTCATGGGGCTTTACGCGCTCTGTTTCGCGCCGACGCTCTCGCTGGTCAACTCCCTGGCCTTCGCGCATATTCCGCATCCGGAAGTCGAGTATTTCCGGGTCCGCGTCTGGGGCGCGATCTCCTGGGTGCTGTCCGGCTGGGCGCTGTCGGCGTGGCGACGCTCGGGCAAGTGGCAGGTCCGCGGATCAGACGGCCTGGTCATGGCGGGCGTCTTATCGCTGCTCATGGGCCTCTACTGCTTCTTTCTCCCGCACACGCCGCCCGCGCACAAGGCGGGCGCCGCCGTCCCCTTTGTGCAGGCGCTGTCGATGCTCTCCGACCTGAATTTCCTCGTCTTTCTGGTCATCGCCTTTATCGTCAGCACTCAGCTGCAGTTCTACTTTCTGGGGACATCCCGGTTTCTGGAAGACATCGGCACGCCGCACTCGGCCATACCGGCCCACATGAGCATCGCCCAGATCGCCCAAGTCATCGCCATGGCCTGCATTCTGCCGGTGCTCTTCCCCAAGCTCGGCTACCAGTGGACCTTGGCGATCGCGACGTGCATGTGGATGGCCATGTTCCTGGCCTACGCGCTGCTGCGCCGGCGGAGCCTGGTCATCGCGTCCATGGCCTTCCACGGGCTGGCCTTCGCCTTCTTTTTCGACGCGGCCTTCATCTATGTGAACCGCGTGGCCCCGCCGGAGATCCGCGGTTCGGCACAGGCCCTCTACACGACGGTCACGCTCGGGCTCGGCCTGTTTGCCGGAACGCAGATCACGGGCGTCGTCATGGACCGCTTCCGCGGGGAAAGCGGTTTCCTGTGGCGCCCGATCTTTCTCGTGCCCTGCACCCTGCTGGCCGTCTGCGCCTTCGCGTTCATCTGCTTCTTCAAGGGGTAAGTTCTGAAGGCGACCGCGGGCACAACGATAGGCTCGTTGTGCCCGTCCTGTTTCGGCATTCCGCGCTCAGAACGGCCAGAGCCACGACCACCAGCTCTTGTCCGCCGTCACGCCCAGGCGCAGATACGGCAGCACGGCTTCGGCGTTGGAATCATAGTTGAAGACGGTGAAGCCGGGCACGCCGAGTCCGCGCACGATCTCGATCTGCTCCGCCAGTTTGACGGCGTCGTGCGGATCTTTCCAGCACGAGAGGCCGATCCCGGGATAGAGACGCGCCTTGCCCGCATATTCTTTCTGCGCGGTCACCATGTTGCGGAACGAAACGTTGGAATCCACGTAGTCCATCGGGCAGACGAAGTCCAGCCACCCGTTCTCGCACCACATCTTCCAGTCCTGGCCCACGCCGTCGCGGTCGGTCGGCCAGTTGCGGAACACCGCCGCCGAGATCTGCACGCCCGGCCGGATCTTGCGCGCCTCTCCGGACACACGCCGCACCACGGCGTCGATGTTCGAGCGCCGGAAGTCCAGCCACGCGGCCCGCACCGCCTCATCTTTGCGCGTGTCCGCCGGCCACTTCGCCACGACGTGCCCGAGCTTTGCCTCGAACCGGGCGCGGCAGCCGTCGCAGAAACACGAGCTGTTGTCCGGATAGCGGATGTAGTCGAAATGCACGCCGTCCACATCGTAGTTGCGCACGATCTCCAGCATCGCCGCGACCTCCAGGTCCTGGTTCGCCGGATGCGAGGGGCAGAGCCATTCCTCCTTGAGCGCCCCGTCGTACAGTTTCTGCACCCGGCCGTCCTTCACCATCTGATCCACGAAAGCCTTGGGGGCTTTGCTCGACATGTTCCAGTTCACTTTCCACACATGGCATTGCACGCCGTACTTCCGGCAGGCCGCCAGGCAAAGCGCCAGCTGGTCGCCTTTTTCGGCAAGCTGCGCGTATTCCGGCAAGGCCTTCGAGGGATAATAGGCCGTACCGCCCCACAGCATGTTCGGCAGAATCGCGTTGCAGCCGTTCTCTTTGAGGAAGCGGATCGACTCGTCCCAGCTTTTGTCGCGCAGACCGAACGCGCTGTGGCACCAGAAAGCCCGGTGCTCGCCCCGGCACGGCCGACGCGTAAAGAACCATGCGCGCAAGGCCGCGTCGGTCGCACGGTTGCTCGCTTCGATGCTCCCGGTCCACTGCCCGGCCGCCATCAGCGCCTGAGCCTCGGCCCGGGCCTTTTCGGCGGCCGCGAACGCGCGCCGCGCCTTCCGGGTGGTCCTGCCGCCTTCGAAGGCCACACGGAACGCCTCGAAATCGGCGGCTCCCGCGACCGCCCCGATCCGGGCCAACGCCTTCTCCGCAGTCTGCCGCCAGACGTCGGGGACCAGTTCGCCCACCACCGCCCGCATCAGCGCCAGCGAATCGCTGCCCGCTCCGCCGAACCAGACATGGCCCATGAACGCGCCGGAGGGCGTCAGCGTCACGGCGGGATGCGACGTGTCGACGCCCTTGCCATCGCGCCAAACCGCGATCACGCGGCCTTCCTTGCCCTCGGCCGGCGCGGCCAGCGTGGTCCGCCAAGAGGCCTGCGGAGCGAAAGCCGGCTGTGTCGCCAACCCCTGCGCCGTGCGCGCGAAACCGGCGAACGCGTTGGTTTCGGCGACCACGTACCCCGTATAGCGGACGCCCAGCAGCTCGCCGATTTCGGGAGCCAGCGAATAGCAGACGAGCAGTTTGCCGCCACGGCCGACGAAACGCCTGAGCTGTTCGACCGACTCCGGCGGCACACGCGGGTTATAGGGCAGCGCCACCAGTTTCACGCCCTCGAAAAGCTCCGGCGAGAGATCGGTGTCGGACACCTGCGCAGACTCGACGCCCAGCTGGTCAAAGGCCGACGAAACGGTGCCCGCGAAGGTGCCGAAAGACTTACCCTCGGCCCCTCCGCCCTTCACGTTCGAATCCGCGCGCACCACCAGCGCCTCGGGCTTGCCGCCCGCGAAACCGAGGTTCGCGATCGCGCACACCGTATCCTTGTCGGCGTTACGCCATCCGGAAAGGCGCAACATGTCCACCTCGCCCCATCCCGCGCCAGGCGTCTCGGTCCGCGCGTCGGCCTTGTCGATCACGATCCGCTGCCAGCCCCCTTCTCGATCGGGACAGAACGAGGCGTGGTACCAGCCTTTCCCGCTGTGGAAATACAGGCTGAACGAGGAGAACGGCGTCAAGTCGCGGCAGAAGAAATCGAACTGGATGCCCCGACAGCCCCGCAGATCGGCCTTGATTTTGATGTCCCAGTTGACCCGCTCGTGGCGCGTCCCCACGAAATTCACCGGGAGCCGCACATACCCGGCATCCGACCACTCGGCCTGGGGCGTACCGTCCATCGGCGCGCACAGCTTCCGCAGCGCCGCAGGGTCACGCATGGCTTGCCATTCGGCAAAGACGCGTCCCCCTTGCGGAGGAGCCGGAATTTCCTGCGCCACAGCCATCACACACGCCATCGCCAGCACGCATCCCGCCCAAGCACGCTTCATCGCTTATCCCCCGTTTACGCTATCCGGTCAACTGACTGTCCTTTACGTTAGCCCAAGTCCCGACCCCCTGTCCACCCCAAACCGCGGAGTTCCGGGTGCGATTCAGTTTCGTTGAAACCGAATCGCACCCAAGGAGGAGTGAGGAGTTAGGAGGTAGGAGTTGGAAACGTGGCAACGCCCGGAAACAGCGCCGCCGCGAAGTGATGCCTCACCCGACTTGGCCCAAGGCGGCGGGCGCGTCCGAAAGCCGCTGCGCCGTCGGGGCACGGACACCGGCGAAATGCGCGGCCCGAGCTTCGCCGCCAACGTTTTGAGCGTTGCGGCCAGCCGCTTGCGGGTCAACCGTTGCGCGCGCGGACGGTCTCGAAGATGGCTTGGGCGAGAAGCGGGAAGGCCGTGTTCTGGAACTCGGCGTCCTCCATATAGCGCGAGACGATCTGGTCGTTCTCGCCGAGTCGCTGGATCATGAGGTCGGCGATGACCTGCCTGATACCGAGCTGGAACTTGTCGAGCGGATTCGCCTTCGCCGTGTCGATGACCTGCTGGTTGCGGGCGGCCTTTTCGCGGATCTGCTCGAAAAAGATGCGGTCTTCTTCCGAGAAACTGGTGCCGAAGCGGTCGTTGAGCGCCTGGATGATCTCCGAGAGCGGGGCTTTGACGTCCTTGGACGTGCCGGTGCCGACGTCGGTCGGGCTCTTCACCCCCTCGGGGTCGCCCTCCTTGATCCGGATGTCATCGGAAAAGGTCTTCTGGATGCGGTAGAACTGGAGCCCCACCTCGTCGCTGATGACCACCCTCTCCGTGTCGCGGTCCAGCGGCAGATGCGGCAGCAGGAAGCGGGCGTAGCTGTAGAGCATCTCCAGCGAATCGTCCGCATACGGGATGATCTGGCTCATGAAGGCGTAGATGCGGACGTACCCCCCGAGCTTCTCCCGGAAAGCGTCACGGCGCTCGTCGTCCTCGATGGCGTTGTAGCGGTCGACGGCGGGCTGCAGCTGGCGCTGCATGAGGGCGTGGTCTTGGGCCGACTGCTTTTCGAGCGGCTTGTAGAAGACGCGGGCGAACGCCTCGACTTCGCTCTGGTGATAGACCTGCGCCTTGTCCAGCTCGTGCTTGAGCTCCTCCAGCTTGTGCGGGTCGGATACCCCCTGGAGGCTAGTGGCGTCGTAGTAGGGCTTGAAGGCGCGGTAGATGTCCTCCGCCTCGTTGACGAAGTCCAGGACGAAGGGCGCATCCTTGCCGGGAATCTTGCGGTTGAGGCGCGAGAGCGTCTGTGCCGCCGTCGCGCCGTGTTCTTCACCTCATCAACAGCACCGTGCCTTTCGGCTGGACAACGGTAAAGCGGACATCGCTGACAAACGAGGTGCCGAGGCGGCCGTTATTGTGCGCCGTCGTCACCAGGCCGACACAGAGGGCCTTGCTCCAGCCGGAGACGTCAATGTCGATGCCGCCCGTGTAGGTCACGTGCGTGCCGTTGATGTAGCACGCGATCTTGCCGCGCTGGCGCACGAGCTTGAGGGTCACGGGCGTGCCCGCTGCGGAGGTCCCCGACCCCGGGATCTCCGACGGCGCCACGCTGGCGCTTTCTCCGCCGTTCGCCCCGCGGAGCTGAATCCGGTAGCCGTTGGCCCGGCTCACGATCAGGCACATGTTGCGCGCGTTCGCGTCCGTGCCGTCACGCACCATGAGCCCGGTTTTCATCCAGTTCGCGGAGTCCGTCTCAAGCAAAAACGAGTTCACGGTCGCCTCGAATTCAAAATTCTGGGCGCTCTCCTGATAGACGAAATGGAAGCCGTCCGACGTGCCCCAGATGTCGCCGCCGCCGCCCGTGATCGTGCAGTCGAAGGCCTCCGGGGTTCCGCCCAGCGCCGCATAGCCGGGGCGGGCCGTGTTGATGTCGATGTTCCGCCACAGCCCGAACTCGCTGGCCGAGCCCGGCGCCACGGCGAGCGGCGTGCCGTCCGGAATGGTCGACACCAGCTGCGCTGCGGGAATCGTGATGTAGCCGGCGTCGAACCCGTAGCCGTGCTTCCACCACATGCGGAAGTAGCCGCCGCCGGTTCCCTGCT
The DNA here is from genome assembly GCA_964579865.1 of uncultured Lentisphaeraceae bacterium. Taxonomy (GTDB): domain Bacteria; phylum Verrucomicrobiota; class Kiritimatiellia; order RFP12; family UBA1067; genus DAOPZC01. The sequence goes on from CAZOIS010000109.1 coordinate 10,096, forward strand.
GGAAGTAGATGTGGGCCGGCACCGGCCGGCCCGCCTCCAGCCAGAGCGCCGCCGAGTCCTGCGGCGTGGCGGTGTAACCCCAGTAGTAGATGACGCGTTTGCCGCCGATCCAAACCGAGATCGCGTCGTCCGTCTGCGTGCGGAACCAGTGGTAGCCGGTGTACTGCGGAATGATCCACCCCGCCCAAGAGCACTGGAAGTTGTCGGGGCCGATCTGGTTGCCGTCGTCGGAAACGCTTGCCGCCACAATCGGGTTCGTGTCGTTCGGAGACGTCCCCTTCTCCCAGCCGTTCAGGTTGCGGATCATCGTGTGGACCGGCCGGTTCGTGACATAATAAGAGGCATCCGCCGGGCCGCGGTGGAAAGCCGCGAACAGTCCGGCCCCCGTGCCGGTGACGCTGCCGTCCGACACGCCGTAGACGCCCGTCGCGAAGACCAGGTCGTTCGAGCCGCCGGCGGCCAGCGGCCCGAGTTCGTAGACGGCTTCCGCCCGGTAGAAGACCAGCGTGTTTGTGACGTTCAGCGGGTCGGTGTAGGTGTGCCCGCCGCCGACCAGTGTCGTCTGGCCGATCACGCTGAAATTCTGATCGGGGCGGTCGGAGCGGTAGACCGTGTATGCGTTCACGTTGCCGCTGAGCGCGTCCGCCCAATAGTACCGCACGTTGGCGAACGCGTCGTTCTCTTGCCGCACCTGCATGGGCGGTTTGTTCGAGACGCTGACGACGGCGGCGTTGTTGGCCACCGCGGCAAAGAGCGCGTTGTTCTGCGGCGCGACGAAGCTGACGGTGTCAAACACGCCGGTGGCGGTCTGCGAAAGATCGCCGGAAAACACCGTCAGGCCCGCGTACAGCGTGCCTGTCAGCTGCGACCCGATGTTGGTGACGCCGACCCAACCGCCCGAGCCGGAGGTGCGATAGAAGGCCCACAGGTTGGTTCCGCGCCGGGTCAGCCGCAGCTCCGCGGGCGTCGCGGGCAGCGCGAACGCGGCGGTGGCGGGCGCTCCGCCGGCGGTCGCGCGATACGCGAAGCCGAGCGCGCGGTCGGCGCCCGTCTCGCCCGTGGCCAGGACCAGCAGCGAGAACGCCGCGGCGTTGTCAGCGATGGCGTTTCTGATCGTGAGCCCCGCCGCCATGCCCGGCTGCGCGGGGCCGGTCAGCGAGGCCACGCGCGCGATCACGTCGAAGTCCGCCGCCGCGGTCTGCCACACGAGGTGCCCGTCGTCGCGCCCGGTCGCGGGGTCGATCCCCAGGCCGGCGGAGGTCACGGTGAAAGTCTGCAGGCCCGCGTCATCGTCCGCGTACACCGCGTTACCGAAGCGCGGGCTGTCGCCCACGTCGCGGTGCTGCCACGGCCACGGGAAGGGCTCGAAAAAGGCCTGCGGGATGGTTTCGATCGCCGCCGTGCCCTTGAACCAGCGGAGGATCGCGTTCTCGCCGCCGCCGCCTTCGTAATGCTCGACGCGCACCGGATAACTCCGGCCGGCCTCGAGCCACACCGGCGTGGTGTGGATCTCGTTGTTGTTCTGATAAACGCCCTGATCCATGACCTGTACGCCGTCCACCCACATGTAGAACCCGTCGTCCGAGCGCTGCACCAGGCCATAGCAGCCCGACTCGGCGGGCATCAGGTTGCCCGCGTACACCGTCCTGAACTCCTGCAGTTCGCTCAAGCCGTTCGGCGTGTTGGCCGGGTAGACCGACGTGCCGGAGTAGTTCCAGCTGTTATCGATGTTGGGATCGACGCGCGCCGCCACCAGCGTTCCCGGCGTGCGCGGCTTGTAGTACTCCGCGTAGACGCCTTTGAGCGACGCGGGCGACGGGTTCGCCGCCACGACCGGACGTCGGGCGGGCATGCTCGTGCCGACCAGCACGCTGTTGGTCACCGTCCCCTCGTCCACATAAGCGTGAACCCTGTAGACATAGGAGGTGCCTAGGCCGGCCGCCGCGTCGTCAAAGCTCGTCACCCCGGCAGCGGCCTCGCCAAGCGCCGCAAAGGTGCCCGCAGGGCCGGCCGCGCGGCTGACCGCATAGCCGATCACGGTACCGTTCGTCAGCGCGGGGTCGCCGATCCAGCTCACCGTGACGCCGTCCGCCGCATTGGTCGAGGCGACCACGAGATTGCGGGCCACGACCTTGCCGAACGTGCGGGTCAGCGTGTCGGGGCCCAAGTCCTGCCAGCGCGAGACGAAGACGCCGACATTCAGCGCGCCATGGAAAACGGTCGTGTGGGCGGCGACGCGCGCCCAGGCGTCGTAGGCGGGCGCGTTCGTGCTGAGCCAGGCCGTATACGTGTCTCCCTGGCGCACCAGCCGCAGGCGGACCGACGCCGTCAGGTTCGTCACGCTGTTGTCGGTCACGCCCGGCCAGTTGGCCGTGTCCGCGTTATGGCTCGGACGCTGCGTGATTTTAAGACGGCCGGCCGTCGCGGCCGTGCCCTTGGCGAGGCACAGGGTCGTGTTCACCGTGTTGTTCATCAGCGAACCGCGCATCATCAGGCCGAAGCGCGCCCACTCGCCATAAAGCTCCTCCAACGGAAGGACGTCCACGGTCGCCAGGATCTCGCAGTCCCCCGCCAGGGGCGTGAAAACAAAGCGCCCGGTGTCCGACTTGCCCCAGATGTCGGTCCCCGCGCCCGTCACGGTCATGTCGTAGGCGCCGCCGCCCAACTCCGTGCACACGGCTCCGCCCGCGGATTCGTTGCCGAAACAGCGGTCGGCCCAGCCTGCGGGCGCGGCCGCACGCGCCCAGCCCGCCACGCACAAAAGCGCCGCCACCCCCCCGCACGTCACTCTCGGATTCACAAAACTGATCCTTTCGTTTTATATTCTATACAAGTTCAGTCTGTATGACGATACGCCACACGCTCCATTCTGTCAACCGCGAAGTGCAAAATGAAATGCACGCTTCTCAGCCGGGAAAGGATTCCGGGGAGAAGGCGAGGAAGGCCCCGGGACCCGGGGCGTCCGAAGGACGTTCCGGGAGGGCCTCCGGAGCAGCCCCCATGGGGGCCGGCCGCCCGAAAAAAGGAGTGCCCCACGGGCCGGGATCTGGTTTTCTTAAGTTACCATTCAACAAGGAAACCGGAGGACCCGTGGAGCAGGAAGAGAATGCCAAAAAGAGCGGCGGATGGAAACACTTCAGCTGGGAGGAACGCGTGCGGATGGAAACGCTCGCCCGCACTCTCTATCCCCGCAGGCGGCCGAACTGCGCCGCACTCGCCCGACATCTCGGCCGCGACCCCGCGACGGTCAGGCGCGAGTACCGGCGGGGAAAGGCCGTGAACCGGGACGGCGAGTTGCGCGAGTTCCCCGTCTACTCGGCGCGCAAGGCCCAGGACGCCGCGGACCGGGCCGCGCTCGGCAAGGGCCCCCGGCCGCGGCTGACAACGGGCGTCGCCGCCCTGATCCGCGACCTGATCCTTCAGGAACGACTCTCGCCGTTCGCCGCAGTCGTGAGGCTGCGCGCGCGGGGCGACCTGCCGTGGGTCCCGTGCGAGAGGTCGGTCTACTACGCGATCGACGCCGGGCTGCTCGGCGTGTCCAAGTCGCAACTGCCCTACAGGCCGGCGGGCGCGCGGCGCAAAAGGGCCGGGACGCGCATGTCCTACACCAACGCCCGGGGCAGGCCGATCACGGAGCGCCCGCCGGGCGCGCAGGACAGGAGCGAATACGGGCATTGGGAGATGGACACCGTCGTCGGCGGGACGGGGACTTCCCCGGCCTGCCTCCTGGTGCTGACCGAGCGCATGACCCGGCACGTGGTCGTCCGGAAGCTCCCGGCCAGGACGCAGGACGCGGTGGCACGCGAGCTCGACCGTCTCGAGCGCTCCGGCCACCACCTCTTCAACGGCCTGAAGACACTCACCTGCGACAACGGATGCGAGTTCCTGGACTTCGCCGCCATCGAGAAGTCCGCCACCCGCGCCGGGCGGCGCTGCGAGGTCTTCTTCGCCCACCCCTTCCGAGCCTCCGAGCGCGGGTCGAACGAGAACGCCAACCGCATCCTCCGCCGCTTCGTCCCCAAGGGCGCCGACATCTCCGCGTTCACCCGCAAACAGATCCAGCGGGTCGAGGACTGGATCAACGCACTCCCCCGCAAAATCCTCGACGGGCTCTCCGCCGAGGAGAAGGTCAAACGCTACTTCGAGGAAATCGTCGCATGAAAATCATCTCGCCGCTCTATCGCCTGCGTGCATTTAACCTTGCAAGTCAGGGCGTTTTCTCTGCATGACGATTTCCCTTGCGGCAAAACGGCACCGCTGATATTATAAAGTGGTATGTATTTCAATTGCAGAGATTGGGTGGGACGCCGTGTGGGCTTCTGCCTATCCTCGTGCGTTCGGATCTTTTGCGTGCTTTCGCTCTGCGCCGTATATTTGCTGACGTCAGGCGCAACACAGGTTATGGAGCTGTCCTCTTCCGGAAGCAGCCTGTTCCAAAATTCAGGCTCGGAAGACACAAGCGGCGGCTTCTGTTGCGGCAGCCAGAGCATCAAAGCGGACGCGATGCTAAGCAGCGAGTTCGAAACCAACCCTTTTCTGTTTCTTCTCGCCTTGCGTGCCGATCTTATTCCGTGC
>CAZOIS010000110.1:0-14468 GCA_964579865.1 uncultured Lentisphaeraceae bacterium
GCACGTCGCTGCCGTCGCGGTTGCAGGTGAACGACGTGGTCTCCCACTTGCGCACGACCTTCTGTCCCGACAGGTTCTCAACGGACCGCGCCAACCAAAATATTTTCGAGCCGTCGCGGCTGAAGACCGTGTGACAGAAATAAGCCAGAGACTTCGGATCCTTGACTTGCGGCATCCGGTCGCGAACCGAATCGATCGTCACGATCAGCTTCGCCGCCCCGCTCTGCAGATCCACGAGCCACAGCCCGTCGTCCTTCGGCCACGTCACGTCCACGCGCGCGTCCTGCCCGTTGCCGCCGTAGCCGTAATCCGGGCGGGTCAAACGCAGCCGCGCATAGTTGATGCTCACGGCCCATTTGCCGTCTGCCGACACCGCGCTCACAGGATAGGGAACGACCCGCCTGGTCTTCGTCGCCAGGTCGAAGATCACCGCCACGAACTTCCCGTCCACAAGATCGTTGAAGACGAAATGCGTCTGCGGCGCGGTGCCGAGCCAGTGCGCCATCGTCGCCTCCTGGAAGTTCCAGCAGCGCGTCTCCGTCAGCGGAATGAAGCGGTTGCCGTCCTTGAAATCAACCACGCCCAGGGTCGCGACATCGGCCTCCGTCGGCAGGCGTCCCTTGACGTCGGTCTCGAGCACCGTCGCGTACCGTCCGTCCGCGCTCCAGGCGTTGATCGCATAGTAGCTGGCGAACAGGTGGTCTTTCGGACCCGTCGTGACCGCACGCGCCGCGGAAAAGGCGGGAAAGTCCCCCGCCACCGCCAGCCCAGCCATCACCGCACAAAAAAAGGACAAATCCCGTTGCATATTCATCGCGTTCTCGCCTCCTCTGATCCGGTCATCAGACTTCCTTGTTGAGCTCGTCCCAGCGTTGTTTCTGCCGCTCGATTTCCTTGAACCGCGCCTCGTTGTCCGGCTTGTCGCCGATCTCCAGCATGCAGAAGCCGTCCCAGCCGATGCGCTTCAGGAAGGCGAGCTGCGTCTCGTAGAACTTCGCTTCGGTGTAGTTTGGCGCGGTCAGGTCGTGGATGTGGACCGTGCCGGCGAGCAGCGGCGCGACCTTCTCGAGGTTCGCGGCCAGCCCTTCGCCTTTCGTGTCCCGGAAATCGCTGTTGAGGATCACCCGGATGCCCGGCTTGCCGACCGCCTTGGCGATAGTCGCCAGGTGCGGCAGCAGGCCGACGCTGCCGTGCGCTTCGAGCCGCAGCTCCACGCCGAGAGACTCCGCCACCGGGGCCACCTTCTTGAGCGCGCCGGCGATCTGCTCCAGCGTCTTCTCCTCGGGCACGCCTTTCTGGAAATCGTTCGGAAACACGCGGAGCCCGGGCGCGCCGAGATCGGCGCACAACCGCAGCAATTCCTTCGTCCGCTCGACCGCTTTCCCGAGCTTGTCGGCGTCCGGGGAGTCGAACCGCTCCCCGCAGGCGACGCCGACCAGCTTGACGGGGCTGTCGGCGAAGCGCTTGGCCGCCTCGCTCCGCGCGGCCTGGCCGCTGGCGAGCTCGATGCCGTGCGCGAACTTCATGTCGGTCCTGAGTTCGACGCCGAAGAGGCCGAAGCGCGGCAGGAACTCGATCAGCTCCGGGATCGTCCATGTGCTGCCGATCTGGTAGGTGGTCAGCCCCAGCCGCAGGCCTTTCTTTTTCGTCCCCTGCGCGAAAGAAAGAGGAGCCGCCAGCGCGGCGGTCAGAGCCGCGCTCCGCATCAAAAAGTTCCGTCTTGTCATTTCTGTCCTCCTGTCAGGCCAATTCCCATCACACCGGCAAACATCCTGAAAACGTGTCCCGTCCGGTACGCCCGGCCGCGTCGCTAGACGATGTCCGGCACCTCGAAGCCCTTGCGGTATTCCCGTCCGAGGCAGCGGTTGGCCTCGTCGGCCAACGCCCCGGTGAACCGCTCCGAGGCGGGGTCGAACTGCAGGAACGGCCCGAGCGTCGCAGGCGTCTTGCGCAGATCGATGCCGTTCGCATCGAGGTGGGCGGCCATCCGCTCCCACGCCTTCTGGAACTCGCCGCTGAAGGCGACCCGCTCACGGACCTCATCCGGCGAGACCGCCTGCCCCAGCCGGTGCGAGATGTTCCCCAGATGCACCAGGCTCGTGGACACATGGGCCTCGGCGATGTCGTAATACGGCATGGCCTCCGCCCCGCGCACGGCCTCGAAAAAGGCCGCGCGCGGCGATTTCAGCGACGGCTTGAACTCCTGGATCAGCTTGTCCGCCTTGTCGAAAGCCTTGTTGCCGACCGTGTAGCCGCCCTCACACTGGACGGACGTCGTATACGCCTGGCCGTGCAGCACATCCATGTCCGGCTGTCCCCAGCCGCCCCCCTTCCAGAGGCTCTTGTCTCTCGGCAGCGCCCGCATCTCGTAGATGATCGGCAGCGGCTCGTAGTTGAAAAACGTGATCTGCGTGTTCGGCGTCTCCCCGTCGTCCGTGTAACCGAAGCGGCCGCCCACGCTCAGCACGCTGGTCGGCATCCCTTTGCCCGCCACTTCCCGCGCGCCGTCCAGCAGGTGGATGCCCCAGTTGCCGAGCTCCCCGTTCCCGTAGTCCCAGTCCCAGTGCCAATCGTAGTGCAGGTTCTGCCGCATGAGCGGCTTCATCGGAGCCGGCCCGCACCAGAGGTTGTAGTCGAGCGTCTTGGGTATCGGCGTCGGGGCGGCGACCTTGCCGCCGATGCTCGTTCTCGCGCCGTAGCGCACCGCATGGATATAGAGCGATTTCCCGAGGTGGCCGTCGAGGGCGAACCGGGCGGCCTCGCGGAAGCCGGCCATCGACCGCGTGAGGGTCGCGGAATACATCACCCGGTTGTATTTGCGGGCGGCCTGGACCATGCGCCGGCCCTCGAACAGGTTGTGGCAGACCGGCTTCTGCACGAACACGTGCTTGCCCGCCTGCGCGGCATGGATGCTGACCAGGGCGTGCCAGTGGTTCGGCGTGGTGACCCAGACGGCATCGATATCCTTCCGCTCCAGCACCTTCCGGTAGTCGGCGAACGTCTCGGGCTTCTCGTTGAACTTGGCGCACTCGTCGAGGGCGAACCCGAGGTTGGCGGAATCGACGTCACAGAGCGCCGCGACGCGGACGCCCGGCACGCCGCGGCACCCTTTCATGTCGTTCCGGCCCATGCCGCCGATTTTGACTTTCGAACCCATGCCGATGAACGCCACGCGGATGGCGTCGTTCGCGCCCTGCGCGCGCAGGTAAGAGGCGGCGGAAAACGCGGTCGCCGCGCCCACGGTCGTCTTCAAGAAAGTCCGGCGATTCATCCCTCCCCCGTTTCTCTCAATCCAATCCCATTTTTGGTGTCCATCCTAATCCATCCGCTTCTTCAAGTCAATGCGGCGACCATGCCGTCTTCGCACGACCGGCAGCCCCGAACACCCGCTCGCGGGCAGCCGGTCCACGCGATGAAGGGAGGCAACATGCGGTTCACCGCGCGCCTCGCCAATCCCGTCACAGATAACCCCAATCACAACGCCAACAACGCGACGCGGCTCAAAGCCAGCCCTGCGTTCATCACGCTCGGCTTCTCGCAACGCAAGACCTCGCCCTCAACGCGCCGGTCTTACTCCACCGCCACGTCCGCCGCGACCGGGAAATGGTCGGACGGATAGAGCTGGTTCACAGAATCGTTGAGCGTCGCATGGGTGAGCACCTCGATACCGGCCGACACGAAGATGTAGTCGATGGGCTGTCCCTCGGGATGCTCGACGAACTTGAAACCGGAGAACGTCTTGATCGGACCGGCGTGCGGCGTCTGCGCGATGTCGAAGCTGTCGCGTAGGGTGGCCACGGCCACGGCATAAGGGCCGCCCTGCGTCTGCGGATCCTTGGGGCCGGCGTTCTTGAAATCGGCGAGCACCGCCGCCGCATCGACGGGGCGCCGCTCAGGCGTCGCGTTCATGTCGCCGGTCAGGAACACGGGACGCCCCTGCGCCTGCCGCGCCATGCGGGAAAGGATAAGCGTCATGCCGTTCTTGCGGGCCTCGGGGCTCATGTGGTCGAGGTGCGTATTGAAATGCACGAACGACTTGCCGGATTTGAAGTCCTTCAGGTCGGCCCACGTGCAGACGCGCGTGCAGCCGGTGTTCCATGACTTAGAGCCGGGCACTTCCGGCGTCTCGGAGAGCCAGAACGTGCCGCTCTTCACCAGCTCGAAACGGTCTCGCTTGTAGAAGATGCAGGAATGCTCGCCCTTGCGATTTCCGTCTTCGCGTCCGACGCCCACAGAAGCCCAATTCCCGCCCAACCGCGCCAACATGTCGTCGATCTGATCGGCCTGTGCCTCCTGCAAGCCGATCAGGTCGAATCCTTTGTCCGCGATGAGCCCGCACACGCGGTCCACGCGGCACGTCCAAGAATTCGGCGGCCGGTCCGAGGGCTTGGCCACGCTGGCGCCGGCCATACGAATATTGAACGTCGCCAGCCGGAAAGGCGCCGACTGCTCCAGCGCCATCAGGCCGGCATCAAAGTACTGGCCGCCCTGCGCCTGCCGCACTTCAGCCGCCAGCACGTTGCGTCCGGGCAGCAGCGCCCGGCACGCCGGCTCGGAAAGCGGCACCGCCACATAGTCGGTGGTGAAGTCGCTGAGCCGGGCCGCCTCGACGCCGTTGAGGTAAACGACCGCGTCTTCGTCGTGGTAGACCGACAGCACGGGCTTCTGCGCCGACAGTTGCTGCAAGCGGAACTCGCGGCGCACCCACAGGCTTTGGGTATCCCACGGGGTGGCCGACACGGTGTTGGGCGCGCCTTTGCCGAATCCGCCCGGACCGGTCTTCCAGCCCGAATCGTCGAAGTCGGGCCTCTGCCAGCCCTCCGCCGGTTTCTCGGTCGTGTACTTCCAGAGGATCTCTTTGGACGACCGGCCCTCGGGGATCAAGGCGCGCCCCGCTCCGGGTTTCGGCGCGAGCGGCGCATAGAGCCCCGTCGACTGGGACTCGCGGGAGGCGTACTTCTTCCACAGCGCCGCATCGTAGAGGCAGGGCAGGAAAACGCCACCCACCACCGAGCGCGCCCGGAAATGAACGAATTTGGCAGAGTCGGTCTCATACCAGTCGCCGAACGGGATGCGGCTCGGAGTCTCATTGAGATACGCGAAGAGCGGCTTCACAACCGCATCGAAGTCCTCGCGCTTGCCGGTCAGCGTCGCCGCCCAGACCTGCCAATCCGCCTTGGTCCAGAGTTTGCGGCTGTCCAGCGGCAGGCCGTACTTCTGCTGCGCCGTACGGTAGAAAGCCATCTCCGTCGCGGCCACCTCCGCAGGAAACAGATTGAAGCCCAGCACACGGTCCCAGACCAGATTGTACTTCATCGACCACGTGTCGGCCTGGTCGAAGGCCAAGCGGTACGAACCGCCCCGTCCGCCTTTAGCCGCCTCGATCCACTTCGGGACCATGTCCTTCGCGAGCTTCATGAAGCGCTCGGAAGTCGCCGCGTCGCCGTTCAGCGCGGCCATCTTCGCATAGCAGGCCAGCCCCATGATCGCCTTAATCGAGAGATTGGCGTTGTGCGCGAGGTGTCCGGCGAAGTCGTCGGTGCAGAGCTGGTTTTCGGGATCGAACCCCTTCTTCGCGAGATATTCCGCCCAGCGGGTGACCGTCGGCCACCACTGCGCGGCGAACGCGGCGCTGTTTTCGACCTGAGACAGCGCGCCCAGACAGATCAGCATGTTGCCGCACTCTTCGACCGGCATCTGGTTCTTCTCGCCGCGCTCGCCTTCGCCGTAGCGCTGGCCGTTGCCGAGCGGATATTGGCCAATGTCGTGCGGAGCGAAATCGAAGCGCCAGCGCGGATCGGAGGCGTAGAGCAGGATCGGCGCGAGCGTCGCGCGCACCAGCGTCGGGCTCATCAGCAGCAGGTGCGGGATCTGCGGATAGAGCACATCCACCGTGCCCATGCAGCCGTTGCTGGCGTTCTCCTTCGAGAAGTAGAGCGGCTGCCGGTTGGGATCGGACACCAGTTTGCACGCCGCGAACGACTGGCGGTAGGCCAGCGCCGCCAACGCCGCATACGTCTCGCCGCCGGCCTTGGTGAGATCGGCCAACAGCTCCGCGTCGAACTGCGCCATGCGCACCGCCAGCGCCGCATAGTCGCGCTCGGCCGCAGCCAGCATCGCGGCGAACGAGATCCCGCCGCGCCGCCACCACGCCTTGAGCGGGCGGTTGAAGAACATCACAGACTCGACATCGTCATACGCCAGCAACAGATGGGTTTCGGCCGCGTCCACCGTGCCGAAGTCGCGCACCGTCGCCAGCACCGGGCGCGCCGACTTGACGGCCGCAGGCATCGGCGGCGCGGTCTCCGTCAGGCTGCCGGAAGCGACAAAGGTCTTGCGCGCCTCGGCGCCGTCCGCGGCGCGCACCGCGCCGCCCTGCGAGGGCGCCGCCAGCCAGAACCAGCCCCAGTCCACGCGCACGCGGTCGCCCGACCGGCCCAGCACCGGCTGCCGCTCGCGGCCGAGGCGCATCGACGCGAGGCCCTCGACCGGATCCGCCTGCCACACCACCGTCTGATCGTCGCTACCCACCGCGATCTCGCCGCCGACGTCGTAATAGAACTGCACAGCGTGGCGCTTGCCGTCCAGCGCCTTCACCCGGCACGTCACATACGTGACCGGCCTGGAAAAGAGGTCGAGGTCCTCCGGCAGCGCGGGCGTCGCAAACGTCAGTTCCGCCTGCACCGCGCCATCCGTGAAAACGCAGACCGTGCGCAACGGCCACACCGTACACCCCGTCTGAGACAGCGCCGGCACGTCGGCCGGCTCCGTCCCCATCAGCCGATAAGCCTTGCCGTCCACCCGCAGCAAAGCCGTCATGGGCTGGGCTTGCCCCGACCAGTGCTCCGTCGGCGCGGCCGCCAGCGTGTCCGCCGGAGACCAGACCGAAAAGAACGGATCCACGCTCACCAGCGGCACAGACGGCGCGCGCAGCGCCCCTTCCCCCGCCATCCCCGCCGCCGCCAAAACGCTCGCCAAAACAGCATGAGCCCACCGATTCAACCGCATGTCCATTCCCCCCTTGTCGAGATCTTCCGGCTGCCGATTCCGATCCCTAAACAGGCACTGGAACCAACTTAAGTTGTAAGCATAATCCGCCGCCCCCGCGCCCTGCAAGCCCTATTCTCTAAAACACCGCTGTTCAGAGTCCACCCGGACAAAAGAAAAGGCTCGCGGTTTGCCGCGAGCCTTTTCTGCCCATAATCGGACCACGGCGTATCGTGGAGCGAACGGGCGGGCCGAGCACCTCCGACTACTTGCGTGCTTTGGCCGTCCTGACCGCAGTCTTTCTCGCCGTCGACGTGCCGGTGGTCGGCACCTTCTGGCATTTTCCGCCCGACGACATTGAACTGCAGTTGCTCTGCCCTTTCTTACACGTTCCACCGGAGGATGGGCAATTGGCCGCCGAGGCAGCAATCGCCACCGTTCCAATCAGGGCGGTCGCGAGTAGAATGGTACTGAATCTCTTCATAGTGAGGCACCTTTTCTGTTTTTCCAGTCGGCCCGGTCCGCTGGGCACTTGTAAAAACGCGGTCAAGATAATAAATAATATCTATAGAGTCAATAGTAATAATAAACAAAACGACCCCCGGCGAACTCGTTTTAAGCATTTATCAGGCTATCGGACGCTTAACGGACCACGCGGGCACTGCCGCCGGCCACGAGTTTCTCGACCTCGCCTTTCGACGCCATCGAGGTGTCGCCGGGCGTCGTCATCGCGAGCGCGCCGTGCGCGCACCCGTAGTTGACCGCCTTCTGCCCGTCGTTGAAGGTCAGGAAACCGTAGACCAGTCCCGAGGCGAAGCTGTCGCCGCCGCCCACGCGGTCGTAGATCGCGAGGTCCTTCATCTCCATCGCCTGGTGGAACGCGCCGTCGTACCAGCAGATGGCGCTCCAGTCGTTGACCGAGGCCGACTTGACCGCGCGCAGCGTGGTGGCCGCGACCTTGAAGTTCGGGAACTCCTTCACCGCGCGATCGATCATGCGCTTGAAGCCGTCGATCGGCAACGCGCTCAGATTTTCGTCCACGCCCTCGACCTCGAGTCCAAGGCACGCCGTGAAATCCTCCTCGTTGCCGATCATCACGTCCACGTACTGGGCGAGGCGCCGGTTCACCTCGCGGCACGCCTTCTGCCCGCCGAAGGCCTTCCAGAGCGAGGGCCGGTAGTTCAGGTCGTACGAGATGACGGTGCCGTGCCTGCGCGCCGCCGCCATGGCCTCCTCGAGCACGAGCGGCGCCGTCGCCGAAAGCGCCGCGTAGATGCCGCCCGTGTGGAACCAGCGCGCGCCCTGACTGCCGAAAATGTTTTCCCAATCGATGTCGCCGGGCTTGATCTGCGAGGCCGCCGAGTGGCCGCGGTCGCTCACGCCCAGCGCGCCGCGCACGCCATAGCCTCGCTCCGTGAAATTCAGCCCGACGCGCGTGGCCGCGCCGATGCCGTCGAACGGCACCCACTTGATCAGCGACGTGTCCACGCCGCCCTGCAGAATGAAATCTTCAACCAGGCGGCCGATATCGTTGTCTGGAAAGGCCGTCACGACCGCTGTTTTGAGACCGAAGCACTTGCGCAGGCCGCGCGCCACGTTATACTCGCCGCCCCCCTCCCAAACCGTGAAGGAGCGCGTGTTCTTAATGCGCATGTCGCCCGGGTCGAGGCGCAGCATCACTTCGCCCAGCGAAATTTCGTCATACCGGCAACTGCCCGACGGCTTCATGTTCAGTGTCGACATTATTGACCTCGAAAAAGTGGAGTCATGTTTCAGAAAACGCATAAGTATACGCGTTCCCCTCTCGATGGAAAGAGGAAAACGCAGCGCTTGAACCCGCTCCAAATCTCTGTTAACCTCGGCCCATCGATCATCTTTGACCGGTGTTTGAATCAACTCAAAAGGGTACACGCCATGCACACGTATTCCGCCTCGCGCCGCTCGTTCTTAAAGCACGCCTCCGCCGCCTCGGCCATCGCGGCGCTCCCCTTCCTCCGCTCGTCCGCCCAATCGGGCGCCGCGACCCCGAACGAAAAGTTGAACCTGGCGTGCTGCGGCATCGGCAACCGCGGCGCCGACGTGGTCAACGGCCTGATGGCGACCGGCCTGTTCAACCTCGTCGCGCTCTGCGACACCCAGATGGGAGCCAGGCACACCGAAGGCATCCTGCAGAAATATCCGGACGTGCCGCGCTTCCAAGACTTCCGCAAGATGTTCGACAAGATGGCGAACCAGATCGACGCCATCTCCGCCGGCGTGCCGGACCACACCCACTTCCCGATCTGCATGCACGCCATGGCGCTCGGCAAGGGCGTCTATGTCGAGAAGCCCCTCGCACACACGGTCCAGGAGTGCGACCTCCTCATGCGGGCCGAAAAGAAGTACAAGGTCGCCTGCCAGATGGGCAACCAGGGACACTCCGAAAAAAACTACTACCAGTTCCGCGCCATGGTCAAGGCCGGCATCCTGGACAACGTCGTCAAAATGGACGCGCACATGACCAAGGGCCGCCGCTGGCACAAGTGGAATGCCCTAGTCCCCGACAAGAGCATGACGTGGGAAGCCTGGCTGGCCAAGGCGGACGAGCTGCCGAAGGAAATGGACTGGGACACCTGGCTGGGACAGGCCCCCTTCCACCCTTTCCACAAGGATTACATCAACGGCGACTGGCGCTGCTGGTTCGACTTCGGTAACGGCGCGCTCGGCGACTGGGGCGCGCACATCCTCGACACGGCCCATGAGTTCCTCAACCTCGGCATGCCGGAATCGGTCACCATCGAAAAGATGGCGGGGCACAACCGCTACGTCTTCCCGATAGGGTCGACCCTGCGGTTCCACTTCCCGGAGCGCGGCCCCAAGATGCCCGCTATGGACATCGTCTGGAGCGACGGCATCGGCAACCTGCCGAAGCTGCCCAACGGCTTCGACAAAACCAAGTCCGACGGCGGCGACGCACCCCCTTCGGGCGGCAGCGGCAATGCGGTCAAGACCCTCGATCCCGGGAAAATCATCTACCGCGCCGACGGTGTCTGTTTCAAGGGAACCTCGCACGGCAGCACCCTCTCAGTCGTCAAAAACGGGCTCGAAGAGAAGGTCGGCACGTTGCCCTCCTTCGAGCAGAAGATGCCCAACCACTTCAAGGACTTCGCCCTCGGCGTGAAAAACGAGAAAGCGTGCAACTCACGCTTCGAGGTCTCCGGCGAGCTGAGCAAGGTTCTCTGCCTCGGCTGCATCGCGCAGCGCCTCAACCAGTCCTTCCGTTTCGACCGGAAGACGGGGACGATCCCCGACAACAAGATCGCCAACCAGCTGCTCATCGGTCCGCCCCCGCGCAAAGGCTGGGAGCAGTACTACAAGGTTTGAGCCCCGCGTCCTAGAGCTCCACGCCATCCTGCGCCGGCCAGCCGGCGTCCATGCCGTGTTTGACGCACGCGATGCGGCTCACGGTATCGGCCAGGCCGATCAACTCAGCGCAGGCGTCGCGGCCCGTCAGCACGACGGTGGTTCCCGGCGCGGCAGCCTCCACGGCCCCGCACACCGCCTGCGCCGTCAGCAGCCCGTGCGCCACCGCGCCGCAGACCTCGTCCAGCACCACCATGCCGAAAGAGGGATCCCGCAGCTTCTGCGCCGCCAGTCGCAGTCCGTCCTCTGCCGCTCGCGCGTGAGCCTCGAAGACCGGACCGGACTTCGCCATCACGAAACCCTGGCCGCAGAGATGCAGCTCGGCGCCCGGCAACAGCGCCAGCGCGCGCGCCTCGCCGGTGTCGCTGCGGCGCTTGATGAACTGTAGCACGCAGACGCGCCGCCCGTGCCCGACCGCCCGCAAGGCCATGCCCAGCGCGGCGGTGGTCTTGCCTTTTCCCTCGCCGGTCATCAGAACGATCCGATTCTTCTTTTGTCCCATGTCGCACCGCGCACTTGGATGTAAACCGCATGTATGGTATAGTGTTTTTTCTCTGTCCGCCCAAGGGGAGGCCGGGCAGCGACGCCTATGAGGCTTCTGAACACCATAAAAGTAGCGTTTCGGGCCGCGTTCGTCACGTCCGGATTTCTGCCTGCGCTAGCTGCGGCGGGCCTGTTCCCGCTTTGCGCCGCCGCGGAACCGTCCGCGCCGTACGAGGATTTCATCCGCGAAACCAACGTCTGCTCGCGGGGCGGGCTGACGATCCACCGTCTCAACGTGGGGCCGCTCGCGGCCAACTGCTATCTCGTGGCCGACAGGCAGAAACGCGCGATCGTGATCGATCCGGGGGCCTGCCCGGACACGCTCCGCCGCTACATAGCGGATCAGTCCCTGTCCGTCGCGGCCTATGTGCTGACGCACAGCCACCTCGACCACATCTCCGCGCTCGACGAGCTCGCCGCGGCCATTCCTGCCGAGATCGCGCTGCACCCGGAAGAGAACGACTGGGCCTTCTGCGCCAAGAACGAATGGCTGCCGGCCTATCCCCGCACGCGCGAAGTCGCCATCGCGCGGCCGCTGCGCCACCAGCAGCGCTTCACCGACGGCGGTCTCGCCTACACGGTCATCCACACGCCCGGGCATTCGCCGGGAAGCGTCTGCATCTGGTTCCCGACCGAAAAGATCGTTTTTTCGGGCGACACCCTCTTTGCTGGCACTGTCGGACGAACGGATCTCCACCGCAGCAATCAGACTTCGCTGATCCGCTCGCTCGGGGTTTTCCTCCTGATGCCGGCCAACACGGAGGTTTTCGCGGGACACGGCGCGCCGACCACGGTCGCCGCCGAGCTGGAGGGCAACCCGTTTTTGCAGGACACGCCACCCCAGCGCGGAAAAAAGGCGGGGCACGAGTGACATGAACGGGCAGCACACCATCCTCTTCGATGCCCGCACGGCCACCAACGCCTTCCCCGGCATCAACCGTTACATCCGCTCGCTGCTGGGGTCGCTGATCCCGCTCCTGCGCGAGGACGAGCATCTGCACGTCATTCTTCCTCCGGACACCGAGATCCCCTGCCTGGCCGACCCGCACGTCACGATCCACCCCACGAGCGCGCAGCCCAACACCTTCAAGAGCCATTTCCAGGCCTTCAAGCTCGCCCGCGCCATCAACGCCCAAGTCTACCATGCGCCCTACCTCCTGACGCCCATCCGCGTGCCGGGCAGGATGGTCCTGACGGTGCACGATATCATTCCGCTCTCCCACCCTCAGTACAGCACCGTGCTCAAGCGGCTCTTCTGGCGGATCACCGGGCGGCGCGCGCTCTGGCACAGCCGCAAGATCATCGGCGTCTCACAAGACGCGCTCAACGCCTGCGACCGCCACTTCGGCTCCCACACGTCGCAGCGCAGCGTGGTCATCCACCATGGCGTCGACCCCGTGTTCAAGC
This sequence comes from uncultured Lentisphaeraceae bacterium, assembly GCA_964579865.1. Classification (GTDB taxonomy): domain Bacteria; phylum Verrucomicrobiota; class Kiritimatiellia; order RFP12; family UBA1067; genus DAOPZC01. Next base: position 12,340 of record CAZOIS010000110.1, read on the forward strand.
CGCAGCCACCGAAAGCCGTGGCCGAGGTGCGCGCCGCCTACCGCCTGCCCGAAAAATTTCTGCTCTACGTCGGATCGGACCTGCCCCACAAGAACGTCACCACCCTGCTCCACGCACTCGCGCTCATGGACCCGACCGCATCGGTCCCGCTCGTGATCGCCGGCTTCACCAGCAAGAATAGCCCGTTGCGCCGCGAGGCCGAGCAGCTCGGGCTCCATGATCGCGTCCTGTGGATCGACGAGGTTCCCGAAAAAGATTTGCCCTCCCTCTACAGCGCGGCGCACGCCTTCCTGTTCCCGAGCCTCGTCGAAGGCTTCGGCTTCCCCGTGCTCGAGTCCATGGCCTGCGGCACCCCCGTGATCTGCTCCGCGCTCAACGTGCTCAAGGAGATCACAGCCGGCGCCGCCAAGATCGTCCACCCGACCGACCGTCAGGAGTGGTGCCGGGCCATCCATGCCTCCATCGTCTCCCTCGACTGGCACGACGTCTACCGCGACAAGGGTCTCGCCCGCGCGGCGCATTTTTCGTGGCAGGCCGCTGCCCGCGCGACGCTCGACGTCTACCGGCAGCTCTACACGAAGCAACACGCGCGCTCGACAGAGCCCGCCACCAACCGTTAAACTGTGCGTTTTCATCTGGAGAAACAAACCTATGTTAAAAGCATGTGACCTGAAGAAAGGCAGCCTCGTCGGCATCAACGGCCTGCCCCACGTTCTCGAGAATCTGAGCGTTTCGACGCCCAGCGCGCGCGGCGCGGCCTCGATCTACCATTTCCGCTTCCGCAACCTCATCACCAAGGCCAAGCAGGACGTCTCCTGCAAGGGCGACGAGCCATTCGCCGACATTGATTTCGAGCGCCGCCCCGTCCAGTACCTTTACAAAGAGGTCGACCTCTACACCTTCATGGACACCGAGGACTACTCGCAGTTCACCCTCCAGCAGGACACCATCGAGGAGCAGATCGCCTTCATCGTGGAGGACATGGAGGGGCTCTTCGCGCTCGTGTCCGACGGCAAAGTCCTCACGATCGAAGTGCCCCAGAAGGTGGTCCTCAAGATCGAGTCCTGCGACCCGGTCATGAAGGGCGCCTCGGTCACCGCCCGCACCAAGCCCGCCAAGTGTCAGACCGGGCTGGTCGTGCAGGTGCCCGAATATCTCGAGACCGGCGAATCCATCCTCGTGGACACCGCCACGGGCACTTACCTGTCGCGCGCCACCGTCTCGAAGTTCTAACCCCGCCCGGGCGCCTCGACAGGACAGGCGCCCGGAGCGTTCCACACCATTCACGACTTTTCCCTAAGCGAGTATCCCCATGAACAGCGACCAAGTCAAAACCGGTTTCCAGCGCGCCCCCCACCGCAGTCTCTTCCTGGCCACGGGTGTCAAGCGCGAGGACTTCAAGAAGCCCTTCATCGGCGTCTGCAACTCGTACGTCGAAATCATCCCCGGCCACTGCCACCTCAACAAGGTCGGCGAATGGGTCAAACAGTGCATCCGCGAAGCAGGCGGCGTGCCCTTCGAGTTCAACACCATCGGCATCTGCGACGGCATCGCCATGGGACACAGCGGCATGAAATATTCCCTGCCCAGCCGCGAACTGATCGCCGATTCCGTGGAATCCATGGTCAAAGCCCACTGCTTCGACGCGATGATCTGCATCCCCAACTGCGACAAGATCACGCCCGGCATGATCCTCGGCGCCATCCGCGCGAACATCCCCACGATCTTCGCCAGCGGCGGCCCCATGAAAGCCGGACACCTCGACGGCAAGCCCATGGACCTGATCTCGGTTTTCGAGGGCGTCGCCCAGTATAACAACGGCAAGGTCGACGAGAAGCAACTCGAGCGCGTGGAGGACTCCTCCTGCCCCGGCTGCGGCTCCTGCTCCGGCATGTTCACCGCCAACTCGATGAACTGCCTCTGCGAAGCCATCGGCCTCGCGCTGCCCGGCAACGGCTCGATCCTTGCCGAGGATCCCGCCCGCCGCGACCTCTGGAAAAAGGCCGCGGTCCGTGCCGTCGAAATGGCCAAGGCCGAGGGCCCCCGTCCCCGCGACCTCATCACCCTCGCCTCGATCGACAACGCCTTCGCGCTCGACATGGCCATGGGCGGCAGCTCCAACACCGTGC
>CAZOIS010000111.1:0-14455 GCA_964579865.1 uncultured Lentisphaeraceae bacterium
CTGCTGGCGCGGCTGTGGAGGCTGTCGGACATGATGTGCGGCAAGCTCCTGCGGGGATCCTGCCCGAGCTGCTGGCGAGCGTGTTCAGTCGCGCCAACGTTGCGTCATCGCCTACTTTTCCATATCGGCTCTGGAACTGTCCGAAAGCCCATGTTGCGGTTTGCAACGGATCGACGTCGCCCGTGGCGACCGCATTCAAAACGTTGGATGATGCAAACGCCTTCAGTTCGAACAGGGCGTGTTCGAAACCGTCGGTGTCTCCTCCGTACAAAGACGGCATAAGCAATATGAAAACTATAATCGTGATATTGTTTCTTTTTAATTGCATTTCGTTTTCCTTATAGGGAAAAATAGTTGTTCTCTAATAGCCGCGTTAGTAATGATCTCAAATTGACTTACATGGCTGTCATAGTGAACCGGTGCCCCTGTGATTTTTACAGACACCTCTTCTTTCGTTATTTTGTTTCATGCTTCTTTACGTCCTCTAACAGCTGTTTTTTCAACTTTTCTTCGCAAACGGTCGTGCGGACTGTCTTGACAAGTCGGGTCTGAGCCGGTTCCATTTTTGTTTGTGCGCGTAACATGCCGCGACACAAACTGACATATTTTGAAATCCATTCCTCCAAATTATGTTCACGCTCGTATTTTTGATAGCGAGCGGTGTTTTCATCAACCGCTTTTTTATAGGCTTCGCGATCGACAGGATCATCAATGTCACTCGGATTCATACCCGCAAACCTTCGCGGTCCTGCGGGAGGCGAAACTTTTATCGGAGGCGGCGGAATGTTGATGTCATAATTAGAATCTTTTAAACTATAAGCCGTTTTTATAATTAATAGATATATATTAAAAAGGCGGTCGGGATTCATTTTTATATACATCTGCCATTCTGGGTCCCAATTCCAATCCGACGCAATAATTTTTATATGTTTATTTGCCGTTTGCAACGCCGAATATTTTTCTTCGGCATTTGCATTGTTAATAATTTGAGTGACACTTGTTTCAAGTGTTATTAACTTCTCCGTCCAAAAATCCTCAGCAATCCCACACTCCGCCATCAGGAAGAAAACGGCGATCATCCAAACTCGTTGGGATCTCGTGTTGTTCATCATCTACCTCGTTTGTAATGGGTTAATAAAATGGGCTTCGGCATCTCCAGTCGAGATTTCAGCCCCTGATGCCCCTTTCGTGATACGAAACGTCGCATTGGTCGAGTTCCCTGTCAACCGATAATCCTGCCGAACCGGACAAATCTGCTTGTACGTTCCATCTCCCACTTTGAACTTCCACGAGATCTCCCACCAAGCATACCCATTCCTGACGGGAATCGTAGACACGTATTCTGAACCACCGGTAATTTCATCTCCGTTTGTCCAATTGGCTTTAGTGCCTTTTCCACCGACAACAACAGCACCGCCTACATCACGCGGCATGTTCTCCCATGACGGGTGCGGACCTGGCGGATAATCCCGGAAATATCCGGGATCGGTTTGTGTCTGTGCATATCCTTCGCACACCTTTATTTTGCCGAAATTTACCTTGTCCGGCAGAAAGTACACATTCGCAAAGTACTTAATTGAATAGAAATCCTGGCTAGGCGGAGCGAATCCGATCACTATAGTGTTATTTTCAAAAACAACATTATCAGGTTCAATAACCGAAAACGTTACAGGCATAGACATCCCTTGGCAGTTAACCGCTAACGTTGTGAGACCTTCGTGGTCTGGAGCCGTGAAAACGACAGATTCTCCAAATTCTAGGTCGCCATCCCCGTTCGTTTTAGTCCATGTGACGTTTTCCAAACTATCCGGAAGAACTTTTAAAATAATCTCCTCTCCGACGCCGACGGTCTTCCGCGCACGGTTGGTCGGCTGTTCGGCTACCGTCTCGGTGACGATTTTCGGCACGTAAATCTTCCCCTCTTTGCCGAGCGTGGTGTTCTCGTCGTTGCCGTGCGTCTCTTCCGTCAGGAGGGCGTCGGCGTCCTCGACGATGAACGCGCCCGTGCCGTACAATCCCTCCCGTGCGCCGACTTCAACCGAGTCGTTGATCTTGGCCTGCCAGTCGAAGTCCGGCTTCGGCGTGCCGGTGTACTCCGGATCGGTGGCAACCCAGCGCATCTCGAACGTGTATGCCTTGCCCTTGACCAGCGAATACTCGGCCCAGCCGGGCGTCCCGAAACCGTCGTCGCAGTGGCGGATCACCGCACGCCCGGATGGCTGTTCGTACACGTCGAGTGTCCAGCGCTCGGAATTGCTCCCGCTCGGGTCGCCCACGGTGAGCTTCAGCGTCACGCAGTTGGTCGGGTTGCCGCCGTCGGACGCGTCGTTCGGGCAGGAGCCGGGGCTGTGAGGGACTTCGACGCCGTCGAACACAAGGTCGCCGTCCGTGTCGTTCGTGACGGGGCTCGTGCAGTAGCGGTACTCGTCGAACAGGCCCAGGCCGTCGCCGTCGGCGTCCCAAACCACCGTGTTGGACGGCGCGGCGCATTCGCACGGGTTCAGCCCGAACTGGATTTCCCAGCCGTCGGGCAGCCGGTCGCCGTCGCTGTCGTAAAGACAGGGGTCGAGACCCGGGTGGACGTTCCTCAGGCCGATCTCGGCGGCGTCGTCGAGGCCGTCGCCGTCTGTGTCCGCGGCCGCGGGATCCGTGCCGCACAGGGATTCGGCGAGGTTCGCCAGCATGTCGCCGTCGGGGTCGGCGGCTGCATCGCCCGCGACAAGGGGATCAATGCCGGGTCCGGCATAAAGAATCTCCCACGAGTCCGCGAGCTGGTCGTTGTCCGTGTCGCCGCTGAACGGGGCCGTGCCGTTCTCGTCTTCACGTGCGTTGGTCAGGCCGTCAGCGTCGGGATCCGCGCCGGGGTCGTTGTCGGGCTGACTGTCCGCAAGGTTGTCCGCCAGTGGGTCGAACCCGTAACGGTCCTCCCAGCCGTCCGTCAGGCCGTCACGGTCGGTGTCGCCGTTCAGCGGGTCTGTCCAGCGGGGCCGCGCCCCGGCCGCCGCCAGCGAATACGTCTCGCCCCCTCCCAGATAGCGGACCGGCGCGTTGGTGAAGACACGCCCTCCGGACTGCCCGACGTTGTTGAGCCCCCAGCAGACGACTTCGCCCGACGCGGAGCAGGCCAGCGTGTGCCGCGAGCCAGCGCCGATCGCGACCACGTTCGTCAGGCTCGCCGGGGCGTTGGTCTGGCCGTAATTGTTTATCCCCCAGCACACCACGCGCCCGTCGGCGGTCAACGCCGCCGTGTGCTGGGCGCCCGCCGCGACGGCGACGGCGTTCGTGAGGCCCTCGGGCTGGCCTCCATACGCGTTACCCCAGCACACCACGCGCCCGTCGGCCGTCAGCGCCGCCGCGTGGAGGAATCCCGCCGCGACGGCCACGGCGTTGGTCAGGCTGGGCGGAGCGTTGGTCAGGCCGAGGGTGTCCTGTCCCCAGCAGACGACAGTCCCGTCACTCCGCAGCGCGACGGAATGGCAACCTCCGGCAGCGACCGCGACCACGCCCGTGGCCGAGGCGGGCACCGCGCCGAATGTGTTTCCCCATTGGACGACCGTACCGTCCGCGCAGGCCGCGAGGCTCTGGTCCGGGCCTGCGGAGACTGCCGCCGCGTTGGTGATCCCCGCCGGCGGCGAGCACTGTCCGCTGTCGTTCTTTCCCCAGCAGGCGACCGTGCCGTCCCGGCGCACGGCGATCGCGTGATGCAGGCCCGCCGCGGCCGCGACGACGTTGGTCAGGTCTTGGGGGCGCGGCACGGCGTCCGGCCCCGAATAAGGCAGGCCCCACTCGAAAACCCCGTAACCCTCCGCGGCTTCTTCCGCGTCCGTCAGGCCGTCGGTGTCCGTATCGGCGGCGAACGGGCTGGTGCCGAGCCGGCTTTCTCCGATGTTGGGCAGGCCGTCCCCGTCCGGATCGTCGTGTATGCCGTGCAGGTCATCCGTCTGGACTGCCAGCGGGTCGAATCCGTGTCGGGCCTCCCAGCCGTCGGGCATGCCGTCGCCATCGCTGTGCGGAGAACGGGGGTCGGTGCCCCTTGCGGCCTCTTCCCCGTCCTTCAGCCCGTCGTCATCCGAATCCTCGTCGAAAGGGTCTGTTTCAGACAGGATCTCGTCGCCGTCCGACAAATCGTCCCCGTCCGTGTCGGCGTTGAGTGGGTCCGTGCCGAGCACGAGCTCATCGCCGTCCTTCAGCCAGTCGTCGTCGGAATCGCCGTCAAGAGGGTCGGTTCCGATGCCGGTCTGATAAGCCAACGCGAGCCCTGAATGCACGGCGTTGGTGGTGTTGCTGGCGTAAAGTAGCGTCCAGTCCGATCCCTGAACGCCGAGCGTCGCCGAACGCCCGTCCCCTAGGCCCCTCACATCCCGGTAAAGGACCGTGATCCGGTTGGAAACGCCTTCTGTGAGTATGATCTGGAACGAAACCGTGCCGTTCGTGGACGCCCCGGCCCCGCTGAACCCCATGTTCCTGTATTCGATTACGCAGTGGCGGTGCCCGTTGGTAGTGACGCCGGCCAGCGTGATGGCGGACCCCAACTCATCCGGATTGGCCGAAAGCGCGTCCCAGAACCCCGCGACCGCCAGCGGGCCGCGGTTATAGTAACTAAGGCTGGAGGGATCATCGTTGTCGGACCACCCCCACCACAGTCCGCCGCCGTCGTCCGAAAATCCGACACAGCCGTTTGCTGCGACCGACGCATGCGTGATTTCGGCCCCGGCCACGGCGGTGGCGAACGGGAGGGCCGCGTTTGTGACACCCCTCCCGCTCCCGCACACCGCTTCGGTCAGATCCGTTCCGCCGGAAACGTCGAACCAGCCCGGGTTTTCGAAGAAAATGGCGCGGACCTCCGCCCCGTCCGTCATACCATCATCATCCGAGTCGCCGTCCTGCGGCGCGGTGCCCAGCGCGACCTCCTCGCCGTCCTTCATTCCGTCGCCGTCCGTGTCGGCGTGGACGGGGTTTGTCTTCAGCACCCATTTTTCGAAGGCGTCGGTGAGCGCGTCGCTGTCGCCGTCATGCAGGTCGGCGAGCCGGAAGAAACCGGAGTCCGTCTGCCACACGGCGTTGGAGTATACGATGTTCGTGACCAAGATGCCCGGATCGTAGGCGGACGGGACGATGTTCGTCACGCAAGCGGCGGGAACGGCTTCCGGCGCGGGGGGCCATTCAGAGCGCGGAATGACGACGTCGATCCCTGTCGCCGACGGATCGGCCGCGACCCGCATCAGGTTCGTCCAGGCGGGCGGGGCCAAGGTGCGCGAGAAAAAGATGTCCAGCGCGTCTCCCACGACGGACGTTCCCGCCGGCCACGCTGCGGAAAGCGATACCGCGTTCGTACCGGCCGAGAAACACGTAACCGTAAGGCCGCTCAGAGGGGCGGACATCGACATGGGGGTTGCGGCCGGCGAGCGCGTCGCCGTTCCAGCGGCGGCGGCGCGGTAAGCATCGAGATCCTCCGCGAGGATGAAGGTGAACGACATCTCCACGTGAGAGGGCCGGTAGTACTGCCGCGTGGCCAGCCACGCGGAACGATAAAGGGCGTCTTCCGACATCTTCCTCCGGGTTTGCTTTCCGCGCAGCGTCTGCAGCACCTGCCCGGTGTTGAAAAAGTCGGCGGCTTGACCGTCGGGGCTGCGGAGCCGGGCAATCCAATCCGCAGACCAGACGGCCGCGTCGGCGGCGACCAACCAGAAGACCTTGCCGTCCGCGTTGCGGAACAGGATGTCGCCGCTGGCGTCGTCCGCGCGCAGCGTGGCGCACCACGCCTCGACGCCGTTGATTTTTTCCGGCACAAGCCCGGCGAGGAAATCAGGAGGAAACCCTTTGGCACTCCCTTCCAGGGGGATGACGCCGCCGTTCAGCCGGGCTTGCAGGTCCGGAAACGGCGTGAGCGCGCCCGCGCCTTGTGCCTGTTCCTTCTCTAGCCGCAACGCCATTTCGAGCGGCGTCGAGGGGCGGTCCCCGTATCCCGCCGCGTCTTCGAGCGACCGTCCGCCCCCGGACGTCTCTTGCGCCGGCGCGCGCCCCGCCGTCAACAGCGCCGTCAGCGCGCCCGCCGTGACCAGAAACAGCGCCCCCCTCCGCAGCCGGCCCCCGTTCTTTTTTCCGGCAGTCCGTTTTCTCATGATCAAGCCATCCCCCTCTAATAAAACGCGAATCTCTATTTCGCCGCGAGCGCGGTCAGGGCGGTCGTGTAGAGCCGGCCGCCGACGGCCCCCCACTGGTCCTCGGCGCCCGCGGTCTGATGCCTCAGCATCTGTCCGCGGACGGCATCGGCGAGCTTTTCCGCGCCGGCGGCGTCGAGCGCCAGCACCTTGGCGTAGTCGCGGTAGCAGTCGGCGCCGGCCTGCGAGCCGGAGCCCGCCGTGAGCGTGCGGGCCACGTGCTGCCCCAAGGGGGGAAGCTCCGGAAACGTTTTGCCGGCGGTGATCAGCGCATAGGCGGCCAGCGCGGTGAGGCTTTCCGACCGCAGGCCGGAGCCGCGGTGATAGGCCACGCTGCCGTCGTCCCGCGCGGAGCCGCGCAGCCAGCGCAGTCCTTTGCGGAGCGGGATGTCCGCGCCGGCACACCCCTGCTCCGCGGCGCAGGCCAGCGCGCGCACCTGCCAGGCGGTGAGGGCGGCGTTGCCCTCGGAACCGGCCTCGTAGTCCCAGCCGCCTTGCGCGGATTGCCGGGCACTGACGAAACCGATCGCGCGCGCGAGCACGGGCTTCAGCTCGGGCCGCTGCGGGCTGAGCGCCGCCAGCGCGTAGGTGGTGATCGCCTGGTTATAGAACTGAGACCGGCCGGCCCCGCCGAACGCGCCGTCGGCGGTCTGCTGCGCGGCGAGCGCGCCGCACGCCCGGCGCACGTGCTCCGCATAGCGGTCCGGCGCACGGGCGAGCGCGAGGGCGGAGAGGGCCGTGAGCGCCGACCGGTATTCCGCGGCACCGCCGTGTTTCAGCGGGTCCCACGTGCCGTCGGGCTCTTGGGATCCGGCCAGCCACGCCAGCCCGGTTTCCGGCGGAACGGCCGGGCTGCTGCGCGAAGGCGCCGGAGAACGGAAGAGCGTGACGGCCGCGATGAGGCCGGCCGCCGCCGCCACCGCGCCCCACCACGGGGCGGGATTCCCGGGGCGGCGCTGCCGGCGGCGCGCCCGCTCCGCGTCCACCGAGTCGAGGATGCGCGCCGTGAGGTCCGCCGAGGGCTCGCGCTCCGGCGCGGCCCGCAGCCGCCCGGCCACCGCGCGGAAGGCCGCGGCTTCGGAAACCGGCAGCTCGATCAGATGTGCTTCCAGATTCATGGCGTCTCCTCCTGCTATTCTCTCTCCAAAAACGTCCGCAGCTTGGCCAGCGCGTTGAACATCCGCGACTTGACGGTGCCCACGGGAATCTTCAGGATTTCCGCGATCTCCGCGTACGGCAGATCCTGATAGACGCCGAGCTCCACCACCTCGCGCAGGCCCTGGGGCAGCGCGGCCAGCGCCCGGTCCAGGTCCATGCCGCCGGCCGCGCCCGCCTCGGCCGCGGCCGGCGCGGCGAATTCCGGGTGCGGCTCGCTCGCCAACCCCTCCACCAGCCTTTCGTGGCGCTTGCGCCGCCGGAGCTCGTCGATCCACACCTGCCGCGCCAGCAGGAAAAGGAACGTCGTGAATTTCGCCGTGGGCGCGTAGCGGTCACGGTAGCGGTAGAGCCGCAGAAACGTCTGCTGAACCAAGTCCTCGCAATCGTATTGAACGCCGGAACGCGCGAAAAAGTTCAGCAGCATCTTCTGGTGCCGCTTGACCAGCACCGCGAACGCGTCGCGGCCATCGTCGTCGCGGACGATCCGCATGAGGGCCGCGTCGTCCATGTCCGCGAGTTGGGCGTACACCGTCATATTCCCCTTTAACGCTCGGGGGCGGTGATCCGTTTGAGATACGGGGCCAATTTCTGCACCGTGACCGAATCGTTCTGCAGCTGGGCGCGCCCCTCTGCGCGCGGATTGAGCAGGCCGAACGTGCAGAAAACCGCCACCAGCACAAAGGCCTTGACCCCGCCGATCACGCCGCCGAGGACCGCGTCGAAAGGCTGCGGGACGACCGTCTCCAACCCGTCCTTGAGCAGGCGACGCAGCACCAGCCAGACGGCGAGACTGACCACCAGGATCAGGATGAACGCAATCATCCGGCCCGCGTAGGGGTTGGTGTTGAAAAACTTCGCCGAAAGCACGGTCCGCACGACCGGGTCAAAGCCGAAAAAGCCCGTCGCGGCGGCGGCCAGCACCCCGACCAGCCCGCTCAGCTCGCCGGAGCAGCCGCGCAGGAAACCGCGGATCACCAGCACGGCGATCCCGCCGAACGCCAGCATATCCAGCCAGCCCATCTCTTTGAAGACCGTGACCATGTGCCGTTCCCGTCCGCCGCGCCGGCGCGCCTATTTCGCGGGCAGCGCCTTGACCCACTTCTCGTAAGCGCCGTTGTTGGCCCGGTCGTTCGGGCGCAGCAGCGACAGGTAGAACTCCCCGTAGGCGCGGGCCTCGGGGAACCGCGACTCGGCGTAGCGGATGCGGGCCATGAGCTCGGCGCCGGCGGGACCGTACGGGCTGCGGGCGATGGCGCGGTCGAGGATCTTCTCGGCCTCGTCGTACCGCTTCAGCTGGTACGCCAGCTCGGCCGCCTCGCAGTGGCTGTCCTGGTGGCCCGGGTTGATCGCGGCGGCCCGCTTGAACGCCTCGAGCGCCTCGGCCCGCTGGCCCTGCCGCTTGTAGATCATGGCCAGCCCGAACGCCGCGTTGAACGTGAGCGGGTCGGCCGCCAGCGCATCGCGGTAGGCCTTGATCGCCTTGGGATATTGCTTCGCGCTCTGGGCGGCGATGCCGTCGTGCAGGAGCCGGGCGGCCACCGCCGGGTCGCGTCGCATCGCGTCCAGCTCCTCGGCCTGGGTCCGCTCCACATTGAGGCGCAGCCGTTTGACGTTGTTTTCGGCCTTCGCGTAATAGGGGTCCTGCTTGTCCGCGACGCGCAGATACAGCTCGAACTGGTCCAGCGCCTCTTCCCTCAGATTGTAGGCGTCGCGGTAAAGGCTGGCGAGGTTGTACAGGGAGGGCGCGTACAGTTTGCAGGCCTGCTGGGCGCGGAGCAGATGCAGGCGGGCCAGATCGTTGCGCTGCTGGCTGGCCTCGACCAACGCCAAGCCGTTCAGGATGCTGGCCTTCGCGGCGTCGCTGGAGACGGCTGCCGCCAGCGCCCGCTGGAAGTAAGCGCGGGCCTGGGCCATGTCTTTCTTGTAGTAGGCCACCTGGCCGAGGCCGGCGAGCGCTTCGCCGTGCCGGGGGTTGAGCTCGAGCGCGGCGTTGAACGCGGCGGCGGCGGGCTCCGGCTCGCCTTTTTCCAGATGCGCGGCGCCGAGATGGTAGTAGAGATCGGCGGAGTCCGTGATCCGCTGCGTGGCGCGGGTCAGCTGGGTGATGGCCTCGGCGTAGTTCTTTTCATTGAACGCGGCCATGCCCTCACGCAGAGACCGTTGGCCAGAATCGGAACCGCACCCGCAGGCCAGCAGGCCGCCCGCGCCAAGTAAAAGAAACGCGTTACGCATCATAAAGGCAACACCTCATCCCCCTCTGCGCCAGCCGCATGACGGGCCTGCAGAGATACAATAAAACCGTATCCATAATACCGAAGAAGCAGGGGGGCCGCAATGCCGGAAAAGGCCTCTTCCTATTTGACCGGCTCGAGCACGAACCCATAGCTGTATTCGCGGTCGGGCAGCAGCTGATACTCCGGCCAGGGCCGGGCGCCCCAGCTGTCCTCGCCCGCCAGCCCCATCTGGCCGTAGTCCAGATTGACCACCCAGTTGCCGCACGGGTTCAGCTCCCACGGGTGCTTGCGCGTCTCGAGCTCTTCCATCGTATAGGGCAGGATGCTGAAGTTGAGCTTCGGGTCGCCCGTGACCTTGATCCCCTTGCCCTCCGCGTCCGTGAAGGTCACCCAGAAGGTGTCGGCCCGGTTGCCGGTCTCCTGCGGCTCGACGTACGGGAAGTAGAAGTCGCCGGCGCCCAGCGTGTATTTGCCGAAGAAGGCGGAGGCCTTGCGGTCCGCGTAGCTCTCGCCCGGTCCGCGGCCGAGCCACGTCACGCGGTCGTAACCCAGCGGGATCTGCGTCGTCATGCCGATCCGCGGCAACGACGCCAACCCCTCGCCCTTGGGCGCGACTTTGAGGGAGACGCGGATCTGGCCGACGTTGGTGAACTTGTAGACCAGCGTGCCGGTCGTCTCGCCCGCATCGGGATACGCGAGCGAAACCAAGACGCGCCAGTTGCCGTCGACCTCGCGCAGGACGTTCACCGCGCGCACCTCGCGGCGGGCGGCCGCCTGGTGCCACGCCGCGTGGCGCGCGGACATGCCGTTGCCGCGGTCGTTGTCGGTCGGCGCGCGCCAGAAGTTCGGCGCGAGCGGCGCCAGCAGCAATTCGCGGCCCCCGGCCTTCCACGACTCGACCGCGCCGGAGGCCTTGCCGATGCGCACGGCGAAATCCGTGCCGCTCACCGTCACCGCGGCGTCGTCCTCGCTGAGCTGGATCTCCTTGCGCCCGGCGACGCCCGCCATGGACGCGGGCTGCGGATCGGCGGGCACCACGACCTGGTCGCGCGCGACCACGTGGCCTTTGTCCGCCCAGACGCTCTTGCGGGTGGTCGCGAAGGTGAAGTTCCACGTGCTGACCCGCGCCGCGTAGGCCGGGCGCCGCACCATCGAAAGCGGCAGCTCAAACTCTTTCCGGCCCTGCGGCGGCACGTCGAGCGCCCCGATCTTGCCCTGCGCGATCACCTCGCCGTTCTCCTCGTAGGTCCAGCGGCCCTCGTACTCGCGGAGGTTGGTGAAGAAGGCCCGGTTTTTCACAGCGAAGAGGCCGCGCGTCACGTCCACGGCCTCGACGAAGACGGTCTGGTAGCAATACTTGACTTCGGCGAACTGCGGCGACGGGCGGCGGTCGGTCTGGATCAGGCCGTTGTTGTTGAAATTGTCGTCGTTCGGATAGTCGCCGAAGTCGCCGCCGTAGGCCCAGAAGGTCGTGGGCGCACCGTGCCGGATGCGCGCGGAGGGGATGGGCTTGCGCAGGGCCTGATCCACGAAGTCCCAGATGAAGGCGCCCTGCAGGTTCGGATAGGCGTTGATCACGCGCCAGTAGTCGGCGAGGTTGCCGGAGGAGTTGCCCATGGCGTGCGAATACTCGCACAGGATGAAGGGGACCTTCGTGTCCGTGCGCTTGCCGTAGGCCTCGATCTCGCGCACGCGGGCGTACATCGAGTCCACCGTGTCGCGCGGGCCGTTGCGCTGGTTCTGGATCATGCGTCCCGGGTCGCGGCTCTTGATCCACCCGTAGGCCTGCCCGAAGAAATCGGAGTCCACGTTGTTCTCGTTGCCGAGCGACCAGAAGATGATCGAGGGATGGTTCTTGTCGCGCTCGACCATGCCGATCTCGCGGTCCATCGCGGCGGCGCGGAAGCTCGGGTCGATCACCGGGTTGCGCGCCGAGCCTTCGAGGCCGTGCGTTTCCACGTTCGCCTCGTCCATCACATAAAGGCCGTATTCGTCGCACAGGTCGTACCAGCGCGGGTCGTTCGGGTAGTGGCAGGTGCGCACCGCGTTGATGTTGTTGCGCTTCATGATCGTGATGTCCTCGACCATGCGCGCGTACGGCACCGCGTAGCCGTGGTCCGGATCCATCTCGTGCCGGTTCACGCCCTTGATCAAGACCGGCTGGCCGTTCACGAGGATCTGGCTGCCCTTGGCCTCGATCTGGCGGAAGCCGACCTTCTGCGGAAGGGCCTCGATTGTTTTGCCGCGCGCGTCCTTGAGCGTCAGGACCAGCGTGTAGAGATCGGGATGCTCGGCCGACCACAGGCGCGGCGCGGCGACGGGGATGTTGAGCTGGAAGCTGTTGCCGACCGGCACGGCGCGGCCGCGCGCCGCGCGGCCGCCCTTGAAGCTGTGCGGATAGAGCTCGGCCTCCAGCGTCAGGCCCTGCGCGTCGCCGTCCAGGCCGGCCTCGACCTTGAGGTTCCACTCGCCCGCATAGCCGCCGGCCGTGACGGTGGAGGTCCGCACGAAAAAGTCGCGCAGGTGCGCCTTCGGCACGGACCACAGATAAACGGGCCGGTACAGGCCGGAAAGGCGCCAGAAGTCTTGGTCCTCCATATACGAGCCGTCGCACAGGCGGTAAACTTCCACGGCCAACGTGTTCTCGCCCTCCTTGAGGCCGGCGGTGACGTTGAACTCCGCCCCCTGTCGCCCGTCCTCGGCGTACCCCAGGCGCTCGCCGTTGAGCCACACGTACATCGCGGAAGAGAAGCCCTCGAAGCGCAGGTAGACCGTGCGGCCCCGCCATTCCTCCGGCACGGTGAAGGTGCGGCGGTAAGAGCTGACGGCGTTGCGCTCCTTGAAGGTGGTGTAGCGCGGATCGGGCTCGCCCATGACGAACGGCGGATCGACCTTGAAGTAGTACCCGATGTTCTTATAGAGCGGCGTGCCGTAGCCGCGCACCTCCACGCTGTCGGGCACCGGAATCTCGGCCCACGCGTCCGCGGCGTAGTCGGGCCGGTAGAACTCGCGCGGGCGCTGGTCCGGATGCGGCACCCAGTGGTATTTCCACATCCCGTCGAGCGAAAGGAAATAGGGCGAGTCCTCGCGCGCGGACGCTTTGCGCGCGGCCTTGGCGGAGTCGTAGACCATCATGGTCGCCGTCGGCTTTTCCGCGCCGACGCGGAAGACGCGCGGATTCTCCCACTCGGGCCGGCTCTCGTAGACCGCGGGATTGTAGGTCGCGCAGGGCTTGATCCCGCCCTTGAGCGTGAAGACCGTTTCGACCCAGTTCGCGCGCACGCGGGTATCTCCCGAGACCGCCAGCCGCACGAGGCCGATGCCGGCGAGGCTCACGTCGAAGGCCTTGGCGGCATCGCCCGACTTCATCACGCCGCTGCGCCAGAGCGCTTTGCCGTCGCCCTGGATCATGAACTCCGCATGGCCGTCCGAGACGTCGTCGACGCCCACTTTGCCCGCGAACCGCACGGCTGAGCCCGGCAGCAGGCAGAGCTCGGAGGGCACGGCGAGGTGGAGGCCCTCGGCATAGGTGACGCCCGCGATGTCAAGCCGCTGGGGGCACACCGCATCGCGCGGCGTGACGTAGGCGGTGTCCAGGGACGAGAGCCAGACCTTGGGCCAGTTGAGCGGGTCGAGGGCCTGCGGCTTGTCCTTCGCGTCGGTGACAAACCGCGCGTTGAGCCAGTCGGCGTGGTCGGCCGCGGTGCCGTCGCGCCACGGGTCCACGCGCAGCAGCACCGTCTGGCAGGCCGCGACATCCAGGTCCACGGGCACGGGCTTGTCGCCGCGCTTCAGGGGCCGGCTCTGCCAAAGCAGGCGGCCCTCGCCGATCACCTGAAAAACCATGCGCTTCTCCTTCTGGTCGCTGGTGTCGTCCACCCCGACTTCGGCGAGAAAGCGGCGCGCTCCGCGCAGCGCCACATAGAGCTCGGACGTGGAATGGGTCGCCATGCCGTTGGTGTAGACCTGGCCGGCCACGCTCAGCCGCTTTCCCAGCAGGTTGAAGTCACGGGCCGGCTCTTTCCATCCCTGCCGGGTTTTCGAGATGTCCAGGTCGGACAGAGAGACCTCGCGGGCGAACGCCCCCGACAGCAGCGCGCCAGCGGCAAAAAGACAGATGCCAACGGTTCGTTTCATCTTTAGCTCCACTTACAATGTCTTCCGCCTACCGCTTGCGGCCCCGGCCTGCGCCGGGCCCGCAAGAGACGGACGGAAAAGGGCGATCCCGCCGCGTTCAGACCCGCTTCTCGGCGCGGAGCGCGGAAAGCAGGCGGCCGGAAAGCGCCGACTGGTTGAGGGTGTACAGGTGAATCCCTGGCGCGCCTTTCGCGAGCAGGTCGCGGCACTGGTTCAGCGCGAACTGGAAGCCGGCCTCCTCGACGTCCGGCGCGGCCGCGGCCTGCCGCAGGGCAGCCGGGATCGAACAGCCCGAGAGCGCGATGAAGCGTTCGATCTGTTTGGCCGAGGTCATGGGCATGATGCCCGGCAGCAGCGGGATCGTCACGCCCGCCGCCCGCGCCTTCTCCACGAACGCGAAATAGACCGCGTCGTCGAAAAAGAGCTGGGTCACCGCGAAGTCCGCGCCGCTCTCCTGCTTGCGCTTGAGAAAGACGATGTCGCGGTCCGGCGTGCGGGGCTCGCCCGGAACGACGGACTCGGGGTGCCCCTCGGGATAGGCCGCACACCCGATCTTGAACTGCGGCCAGCCGTCCTTGATGAACCCGATCAGGTCACTGGCGTGGGCGAACCCGTACGGATGCGGGCGGAAGGACGTCTCGCCCTGCGGCGGGTCGCCGCGCAGCGCCATGATGGCCGGCACGTTCTTGGCCGCGAGCTTGTCGAGAATCTTCGAGAGGTCCACCTGCGAATGGCCGAGGCAGGTGAGATGCGCCATGGCGTGGA
>CAZOIS010000112.1:0-14391 GCA_964579865.1 uncultured Lentisphaeraceae bacterium
TACACCAGCCTGTGCCGCATCAGTTCCGCTTTCCCTCGCGCTTCGTCTGCCCCCCGACGCTAACCGAATACCCCGCCGCTCTTGACCGGCGCGGCGCCCTCTTGTAGAATGCCGCCATATTCAAGCTTCAGAGCGAGGAGGACCGATTCATGAAGAAACAGTGTTTCACACGTCGTGGCTTTCTGGCCGGATCCGCGTCCGTGCTGGCCGCATCGGCCCTAACCCCGGCTTGCGCCACTTTGGGCGGACGGCGCAGCGCGGCCGACCGCGTCACGCTGGGCAAGACCGGCATCACGTTGAGCCGGCTCGGCATCGGCCTCGGCAGCAACAGCGGAAACGTGCAGCGCAACCTCGGCCAAGAGGCGTTCAACCGCTTGGTGCATGACGCCTACGACCGCGGCATCCGGTATCTGGACTGTGCGCAATCCTACAAGACCTTCGAATGGATCGCCGGCGCGATCAAAGACCTGCCGCGCGACCAGCTTTTCATCATGTCCAAAATCGGCGGCAATCCGGAGAAGCCGGATGAGGTGATCGACCGCCACCTCAAGACCTTCCAGACCGACTACATCGACTGCGTGCTGCTGCACTGCGCCGTCACGCCGACTTGGCCGCAGGAGCGGGCTCGGCTGATGGAGGCGATCGACAAGGCGCAGGCCCAAGGCAAGATCCGTGCGAAAGGCATCTCCTGCCACTCGCTTCCGGCGCTGCGCGTTGCCGCGTCGTCAGACTGGGTGGAGGTCAATCTGGTTCGCGTGAACCCCCAGGCCAAGCACACGGACACCGAGGCGATGAAGTGGGACGCGCCCGGCACGACCATCGAGCCAGTGCTGGAGCAGCTCAAGATCATGCGCCAGAACCGCCACGGCATCATCGGCATGAAGCTGGTCGGCAACGGCGACTTCACCAACGCCGACGACCGCGAGGAGGCGATGCAGTTCGCCATGTCGCTGCCGGAGATTGATGCCGTCACGATCGGCTTCAAGAGCGCGGCTGAGATCGACGAGTCGATCGAGCGCATGAACCGCGCGCTGGCCGGTTGAGGCGGAGGCGGCAAACGCGATGACCTTCCGGCTCCTGTTTTCACTTGGCCTCGGTCTGAGCGGCGGCACGGCTCCCGGGGCCACGGACCTTCCCCCCGCCGTCATGCGCGCGCCGGAATGGACTTCGCTGTTTGAACGCACCTCCGGCTGGCTCGGCGCGGACGGCATCTACTCGATCCCGCTGAACGGCTATGACGCGGCGCTCGGGCCGCGGTCATCGCCGCGTTCTCTTTTTGTGTTTAGCGACTCGCGCGTCGGGGAGGCCGATTCCCGGACACTCGTCATCGCCGACCGCGGCATGCCCTCTCACTCTGCCGCGAGCCTCGAAGGCTCCGAACCGCGACACGACGCCATCTCGTTCCACATCGGCGCTCATGCCGACGGCGGCCTCGGGCACCTGTTCACCGGCACGCACGCCTGGCTGAATGACGGCATCGCGATCGGCCAGAATGTCTTCCTCACCGCGTTCGCTGAAAAAGGTTGGAAGCCGGTGCGGCTCGACCTCATCACCCTGCCGCTTGTCAACGGCAAGCCCGACTTCACACGCGTCGGCGTGCAACGGGGTTTTCCTCTTCTCTACCGCGACGAATCCTACGACATCATGTTCGGCGTCGCCTTGATGGATCTTTCCGAAGCGGCGGGGGCCCCCCGCCCGGACGGCTACGTCTACGCCTACGGATACCGGGACAGCAAGAGCGAAGGCTCGCGCAAAGACGCGGTGGTGGCGCGCGTGCGGCGTGAAGAGTACGCCGACCCCGTGCGCTGGCGATTCTGGGATGGCCGAGCATGGAGCGCGGACATTTCCGGGGCCTTGCGCGACGCCGCCACACTCCAGCGGCGCATCTCAGCCGAATTCAGCGTGACGCCTGTTTCCGAAGGCCTGTACCGCGGCAAATATCTGATGGTCTACTGCCGCGACGTGCAGACGCGAGACATGATGATCGCGGTCGGCGAGACCCCGACAGGCCCCTTTGGCGAAGGCATTCTCATTCACCGCGCGCTGGAGCCGGAGACCTACAACCCCTTCAACGGCAACACCACCTACACCTACAATGCCAAGGCGCACCCTCACCTTTCCCCGCCGGGCCGCCTGCTGATCAGCTATAATGTCAATCAGGCCGGCAGTCTGCCGAAGACAACTGAAGTCTACAGGCCGCGCTTCCTGTGGATCGACCTGCACCGTTACGCAGAAACCGCAGCCGCCGATTTGGGATCATCCAGAAATCAGGCCCTCGGCAAGCCCGTCACCGCCAGCAGCAACGGCGTGTTTGCCACGAATGCGGTAGACGGCAAGGTCGGCCCCCCCTCACGCCCGTGGCATTCGACTGGCCGTTCCAGCCCGCATTGGATTGCCGTGGATCTCGGCGCGCCCGTGACCGTCACCCGTTACGTTGTCAAACACGCGAGCGCCGACGGCGTGGAGCCGACGGTTTTTAACACCCGCGATTTCTGTCTACAAGGCAGCCTTGACGCGACGGTCTGGCGTGATCTTGACACTGTGACCGGGGCAGCCGAAGCCGTCACCGGGCGCACGCTCGGCGCACCTGCCACCGTCCGGCATGTCCGGCTCACCATTACGCGCCCGTCGCAATCCGACGAACCTGCCGCGCGCATCCAAGAACTGGAACTCTACTGAGCGTTCTCAAGCCTGTCATAAGACGGGGAGCGCCGAATCTTTTTTCAGTTAAATTTAGATACGTTCCAACTCGCCTTGTCTCCAAGGTATTAAACTCCTAACTCCTAACTCCTCCTTCGGGTGCAGATTCAACGAAGTTGAATCGCACCCCGCCCCATTTCCGCAGTATTCGGTTAGCCACGGGGGGGGGCAGACGAAGCGCGAGGGAAAGCGGAACTGATGCGGCACAGGCTGGTGTACCGACTTCAGTCGGCCCGGTTCGCCCCAGCCGGCTAAAGCCGGGACACCAACGGGGCCAGCCACCCCGTATCTTCCTCTTCCCTTCGCATCAGTATGCCACTCCCCCGTGGCTAACCGAATACTTTCCGCACCACAATCAGATTGCGCACGCGCGAGGTCTCGCATAAGATGTGAAACAACCGATATGGCCCTCTGTTCCACATCCCTTACGCCTGAGTGCGAAAAAGAACTCGTCCGGTTGACCGTCTTAGTGCCGGATGCTGATCTGGCCGCACTTGTCGCCACCGAGCCCGCCTTTCAAAAGGGCGGGTTCCGTGCCGGTCATATTCCGCTCCTGCGAACCCGCCTGCAGCAGATCGCCTGCGGCGCGGGCGAGGTTTCACCGGCGCTGCGGCGCGCCCTCGCCCGGCGCTCTCGCGCACACACGCTCACCGGCCTCATCGCGGTCGAGGCGTTGACCGAAGCCCGCCACGCCCTCGCCGCGCTGCTGGGGGCCCCGGTGCTGCTGGTTGCGTTGCTGCTCGACGACCGCGAGGACGTCAGGACGCGCGCGGAGGGCTGGCTGCTGCAGCCCATCCCCTTTCTCGCTCTCGAGCCCGCAGCGGCCGTTGCGCGTTTGCGCGACCTCTTCGCCGATCTTCACACGCTGCTGGGGCGTGCGCCGGAAGTCAACGGCGTCGCGCCGACACGCGAAGCGTGGCTCGCCCAGAAGGAGCGGCTGGAATACCGCCTGCGCGACCTCCAGACCGAAAACCGCCGCCTGAAAGGGGCGGAGGACCGGCTCGCGAACCTCCAGCGCCAAGTGTCCCAAGCCCATGAACAGCGCGACGCCGCCCGGCAACGTGTCCTGGACCTGGAAAAGGCCCTGCGGCAAACCGCGCGGGATCTGGAAACGGCCACCGTCGAGTTGGCTCGCGAACGCACGCACCGCGAGGAACGCCTGGCCGCCGCCGTCGAACTGGCCCTCGCGCAAGAGTTCCACGGCTGGCTTGCCCAGGCGCGCGCGGTCGAACGCGACGCGCAGCATCCCGCCCCTCACGCGGATCTGCTCGCGCAGGCTGAGGCCGCCTTACGCAAACAGAGCGAGGCCGACCGCCACAGCGGCAACCGGGCGCTCCTGGCCGCGCGGCGCAACCAGGTCGAACAGACGCTCGCCACGGTGCGCGCCGCGCTCAATAATGCGCTGCGCCCGACCGCAGACCTGCACGCCGTGGAGGACGCGCTCGCCACCGAAAGGATGCGCCTCGACCGCCTGCTCGATCCGGACGCGCCTGTCTCCCCGCTCGAAGCCGCGCTGACCGCGCAGCTCCAATCGGCACACGACAACGACCTGCCCCGCCTGCGCGAACTGCCCGACCTGCTGTCCTCGCTGCACCTGCTGGACGCGCCGGCCGTGGCCCGCCTGCACGCGGCTTTCGAGCGGCGCGTCTCCGCCCTGGAGGCGCTCGGCGGGCCCCCGCCGCCGCAGACCGCCGAACTGCCTCCGGCGGCCGCCCTGCTGGCGCGCGCGCTCGCCGGCGAAACCCCGGCCATCCTGCTGCTCGACGGACACAACGTGCTCTTCGGCCTGCCCTCACGCTACAACCCCGCACGCGGCGCCTCGCTGACCGAAGCGGAAAAACGCCAGCGGCTCGCCCGCGATGTCGCACGCCTCGCCGGCCCCAATCCCGCACTGCGCGCCTGGATCGTCTTCGACGGCCCCACCCGCCAGGACACGCAGGCCGCGCCCAATGTGCGCGTCACCTACTCCGGCGGACAAGGCGAGCACCGCGCCGACGGCGTGCTGCTCGACAACATCCGCTTTTTCACCTCGGCCTCGCCCGAGACCCCGATCCTCTTGGTCAGCAACGACCAGGATCTCTGTGCCAACGCCCGTCGGCTTGGCGCAGCCAACCTGCCGGTGCTTGACTTCGGCGCCTTTATCCCGCATTGACGAAACCTGCCATGTACACAATCCGCATCACCGACCGGCCGAAAAGCCGCGCTGTCACCGAAACTTTTCTCGACGGTACGCTCGCCGTGGTCTCACGGTCAGGCCTGAACGCCACCGAGCGCCTGCTGCTCACCCACCTGCCGCAGCTCGACACCGCGCCGGACGGCGCGCTGCTCATCGCGGGCAACCGGAGCGGAGGCATCGCCCTGGCGGTTGCAGAGCGTTTCCCGAACCGAGCGCTAGCCTGCCATGCGTTCGACCTGCACCACGCCCGCGCCATCCAGCGCACCCTCGCGGCCAATGCAACGCCATCGTGTCTCGCCTACGACCCCTTTGTGCGCCTGGGCGGCGATACGGCGAACGGCCCGGCCAGCGCGGCGAACGGCCGCCCGGCGGTCACTGTCCATTGCACCGCCGCCCTGCCGGAAGGACCTTACGCGGTCGCGCTCTTCATGTCCACCCCCGGCACAACGAGCGGCGAACTGGTCTTGGACCAGCTCGAAGAGATCCATGCGCGCTTGGCGGACGGCGGCCTCTGCCTGATGGCCTGCGAGACCGACAGCGCCGCGCTCTTCAAACAGGTGCGCGCGATCTTCGGCACGCTGAGCGTCCGCTTCGACAAAAAGGGCGTCTGCTGCTGTATCGCCAAGAAGAAAGGGGTGTTGGCGCGCGTGCGGGATTTCAGCGCGACCTTCCCCGCCTCGCTGCCGGGCCTCGCCCCCTGCCCGCTCATCTCGCTGCCGGGCGTCTTCTGCCACCGCCGTCCTGACACCGGCGGACTTGCCCTGGCTGAAGTCGCCTCTCGCGACCTAGCCCCCGGCCAGCATGTCTTGGACATGGGCTGCGGTTGCGGACTGGTCGGCATCCTGCTCGCACGCAGCCAGCCGTCCGTGTGCGTAACGTTCGTCGACTCGCACGCGCGCGCCTTGGCCGCCACCCGCCGCAACCTCGAGAGCCTCGGCTTGCACGACCGCGCCACACTCCTGCTCTCGGACAGCGGCCTGCTGCATTCGGCCGCACGCTTCGACCTTTTTGCAGGCAATCCGCCCTACTACTCCGACTTCAGGATCGCTGAACTGTTTATCCAAACCGCGTACGCCACGCTCAAGCCCGGGGGCTTCTGTCTGACGGTCGCCAAAAGCGCGAACGCGCTGCAAGAACGGCAAGCCGCCTGCTTCGGACAGACCGAGATCCTGCCTCGGCGCGGGTATGGCGTTATCCGGAGTATCCGATGAAAGACAGCTTCATCCCTGTTGACATGAACGAGCGGGCGCACCAAGCGAGCCGGATTACATGGATCGGCATTGTCGTCAACGTGGCGCTCATGGCTGCAAAATTTTTGGCCGGATTCCTTGGCAACAGCCAGGCGATGATTGCCGACGCGGTCCACACCTTTTCAGATTTCGCCACCGACATCGCCGTTCTGGTCGGCATCCACCTCTCCAACAAGCCCATGGACACGGACCATGCCTACGGGCACGGCAAATACGAGACCCTCGCCGCCACCGTCGTGGGGGTAGGGCTTATGCTGGTCGGCTTGAAACTTGGTTCGGACGCCCTGCACACGATCGTCGACGCCATTGGCGGACAACCGCTCAAGTCGCCATCCGTCATCGCCTTCTGGGCGGCCGTCCTCTCTGTCGCGGCCAAAGAGTTGCTCTACCGGAAAACGATCACGGTCGGCCGGGCGACGGCCAATGACAGCATCATCGCCAACGCCTGGGACCATCGTGCTGACGCCTTGTCGTCGGCCGGCGCTGCGGCCGGTATCGGCGCGGCCATTTTCTTGGGCGACCGCTGGGCCGTCATGGACCCGATCGCGGCCGCTCTGGTCAGTCTCTTGATGCTGAAAGTTGCGTTTGGCATCCTGAAGGATCAGCTCGGCATTTTGGTTGAGCGTTCATTGCCTGAAGAGATCCATAAGGAAATCGAGTCGATCTCGCTGAGTTTCCCCGACATCTCGTATCCGCACAACCTGCGAACCCGAACTGTCGGCAAGACCGTTGTCATCGACCTGCACGTCCGCATGGATCCCGACATGCGCGTGGCCGACGCCCACACCATCGTTTCAAAACTTGAAGAGAAACTGCGTGACCGGTTCGGGGAGGACACGATCACCACCGTCCACATCGAGCCCAAAGGGAATGCGTCAGCGTAATAGCCGGCCTGTTTCCGGGAAGAGCGTCTCTTGCCTGATTCTCGCTTCAACCGCGTCGAACCAGAGAACGCCGTCATCGGTCTCGGTTGCATAACGCCGATCAAGCCGGCCATCGCTCCCTACGGGCAACAACGCCGCAATCAGCGGGTGTCGTGAACAGGTGTTCGCGCCATGCGCTCAGATCATACAGGCGTCCGCCCAGTGCCTCGCCGGGACGCATGGCCGCGATCAAACGACCGCCTTTGCGGACCCACCGTTCGATGGCCGCTGCACTCGCGGGCTCCAGCACCGGCGACGGCGCAAGGACCAGCGCCGTGTAGCCGCGCACAGGACCGTCCGCCAGCGAGCGGCGCGTGACGAAATCGAGATCCGCCGCATCGCGCAGGATGCGCGCCAACGCATAGCGTCGGGAGTTCGCATCCGGTTCCAGCGCCCACGTCTCGCGCGACAGATAAAGTGCCGTACTCACGTGCGGACGTCGCGGTACCAGCCAGTGCGCATGGGTGCGGAAGTTCTGAAAGGGCTCTGCCCCGCAACTGAGCGTATTGGGCGTATAGTCATGTAATTTGCTCGCGCCGGACGCCGTGGCATTGTAGCTGCGGGCTACAATGCCTGCTGCATCCACCTGCGAGGCGGGCTCAAACCCACAAAACGAAGAGTAGGGGCGCGTCGCGGTGGCCACCTCGCGCGTTAACATGAAATTGCGCGTATAGTCGCTGCCCTCATTCGAGATCCTCAAGCCCGCACCGTACCGCGCAAGGGCCGCCGCCTGCGCAGTGAAATCCGCGCCCAGAGCGGGATTGCCGTCGCCCCCTGTGCAAAAATAGATCGGGGTCTTGGGAAACGCCCACGGTCTTGACCCAGAAGATCGACCAGTCGGTCATGGCCTTCTGATACCATTCGGCGAGATCCGCGCGGGCTCGGTCGTTCGGTGCACGGTCCGGATGAAAGGTGGCAATGTCGTCAAACGTTGCGTAGGTGGTTCCCCACGTCACATTGAGATGCCCGACGCGCCCGTAGGCGTCACTCATCGCCTTGCGGAACGCCTGCGCCGCGCAGGGGTCTCCTGCCCACCAACCGAAATGGTTGTGATAACCCCCGGTCACCCGCGCCGTCCATCCGCCTTCCGGCCCGGCCGGATAGATGCTCTCACCGTAGATACCGGTCACGCCGAGCAGCAGAGATTCAATCACGCCCGTCTCGCGGTAACGTTCTGCGAAGGCCCAGACAAACCGCTCGACCTGCGGACGCAACGCCGGGTTGAACAGGCTCTGCACCTTGCTGTCCTGCTCGTGCTCGAAACATCGGTAAAACACCGAGTCGGGACTCTTCTGAAACCACAGCCGCGTGGCGTAGGCCGGGCCGGCAAAAAAAGTGAAGCGTGCGCCAGCGTTTCAGCCCGACTAGCAGATACGTGGCATCCGCCGGCGTGTAGGTAGTGGCCAACGTGAGCTGAGCAGCCATCTGATCGAACTTCACCGCCAGCGCGACATGCGTACCGTCGCCGCCCGACGGTACGGACAGCCCCCCCCCCACACACACACACATTCTGTTCAACAACACGCACGGAGAGTTCAGGGCGGCCGGAGTCTGCTTGCGCAATGCCACCCATGTTTAGACACACAGCCACGCCAACGGCCCAATGTTTCATGTCCGGCCCTCTATTGTGTGAAAGAGATTTGAACCGGCGCGACCCGGAGTGCGCGGGCCGTGCGCAGCTCGCCCCACGCGGCGAACCGCATCCTCCTCGCGCCGGTCATGCGTTTCGGTCCGAAGAACCGCCGGTTCCGCTCGAACACGCCGTCTACGAACGCTTTGCCGCCCAGAGCCAGCCCGTCCGTGAAGTAGCGCACGCGGCAGCGCAGCACCTGCTGAAGCGTCAGCGTCCCCCCCGCCTCAAGCACGCGCCCAACCTCCGCCGCTTCAAATCCGAGCCGGATGACCTGTCCGCCCTCAGCCGCGCACCGCTCCTCCCCGGCTGCGTAGAGCAGCGTGCGGTAGCGCTTCTGGACATGCCGCCAGTCGCCTAGGCGCTCCATCCGGCCCGCGCCGTGGACCGCCGCCAGCCCCTCGCGCGCCAGTCGGCCGCCCGCGCACGCCTCGCCGTAGCCGCTCCAACGATAGTCTTTAGGGTCGGCGACGAGCCCGGCGCGCACGGGATTTAGGTCGATGTACGCCGCCACCGCGGCCAGCGCGCCCTCGGCACCCTCGACCAGCACGCTCTTGAAGCGGTCCTCCCAGAGCGTCCCCGTCCGCCCGTGGCGGCCGTTGTACGATATGCTGTAGCGCTGCTTGAGCGTCTTCACGAACGCGCTCAGGTCATACATCCGCGCCCTCAGCTTATTCTGCTGGTCCTCAACAAGATACGACGCGCCCGTCCGGTGCCACGCCGCCCACTGCCGCAGGGTGTCAGCGACCTGCTTCCGGCCATAGAGGATCGTCATCCGCCGCACCAGCTCGGCCTCATCGACCTCGACCCGTTCGCCCACCTCGACCAGCAGGTGGAAGTGGTTCGACATCACCGCGTAGGTCAGCACCCGCACACCGCAGAAAGCCTCCACGCGCCGCAGCATACCGCAGAAGATATCCTTCTCCCCGACGTCCAACTTGAAAGCACGATCCACGATCCGGCTCACCACGTGATAGTGACCGGCACCCTCCGCCTTCACCCGCGCGTGCCGCATGCCAAGCCTCCTTTCCGTCCCTAAAATTCTAAAACCGGCCCTTCATTCGGCCCCAAGCCCAACCTCGCCCCATCCGATCCTTTCCAAACGCACAGACAGTTCCGGAAAACGGCATTCCCGAAAACGCCCCCACCATATCACCTCCCGCGCCCAATCGGCAAGTTTTCTTTTCTGATTACCCGTCCCTTTGTATAGATTCCGGTTGGGAACGAGCCCCACAACCGACTAACCCATTACAAAAGTGTTGAAATCCGGGGTTGACTCTTTTCACCCCCCCCCCGCATAATAGATGCCATACGGTTGGCCTGTGCCATGATATTTCGTTCAGCAGTGAGCTGGACGGGCGAGGGCAGGCAGCCGTAGAGAGCCGAAGAACTCGGCACTCTCAAGTTATGCAAGCTGGTATTTTTCCGGTTTGAATGTTGTGTGGCGGGGGGTATACATGAAGAACCTGATGGTGTTGGCGGTGTGCGCCGCGATGGCTGCGGTATTCGCCGTGCGGGCGGAGGAAAGCCGTATTCGAGTGTTGGTCTATCCCGTGGATACGCTCGATGAACGGTTGCAGAAGCAGGAGACCAAACGGAACCTTCCAGAAATGAAGTCCCCTACCGATGGGGAGATCAGCAAATTGACAGGGGAGGCGCAGGTCGCGGCGATTCGGGCGAAAGCTTCGGCTGAGCGCGAGCAGAACCGGTTAGCTAATATACTGGCCATACAGCAGTTCGAAGAGGCGGAGCAACGTGCGGCTGATATCCGGCAGAAAAAGGGCAGCACGGCTTTCGGGCGCGTACTTGGCAACATGACGGACTGGCTGGCCGCTTCGCTCGGACAGTATTCGGATGTTCTCACCATTATCACCCGCACGGACATGAAGGAAGGTGAGGCGGAGCAGAATATCACGAACGATGGCGGAAGCCTCGTTCTGGCAAAAGGCAAGTTCAAGATCAAACCCGCGATGGGCGATCTCAACGAATCTTCGGAGGATGTGCAGTTGCCGGGTGGGGTGTTCCACAGGAAGACGCTCCAGACCACGCTCACTGTAAGGGTGGAGCGGTTTGACGAGGAGATCGGCGCGGGCACGTCGTTTCTGATCCCGATCAAGACAGTCTCGGCGAGCGGCGGCGCGGTCGCAAAGAGCGGAGATGACGGCAGCCTTGAAAAGGCCGTTCAGAAGGGTTGTGACGATGCCGCGAAAAAGATTTTGGATTATTTCTCGGCGAATCTGACCGTCAAGATCAGGGGGCCGAAGGAGAATTTCGAGCCGGGCGACGTGAATCTCTCGCTGGACGGCGCGACGATTCAGGCGGATTCTCCCAAGCGGATCATCAAGGGGATGTATCTTCCCAGCGGGAAGCATGTCCTTCAGGCTGAACTCGACGGGTTCGAGACCGTGACGCTGACCGAGCCGTTCAATGGTGATACGATCAAGACGATCACGATGAAGCCGGATACGTTCGAGCTTACCGTGAGGGTAAAAGGACCTGCGGGCGACGAGGCGTTCAATGCCGAGAATGTGACGATCACGCTGAGTGCCGGAGAGAGCGGCGACACCACCCTTACATCCGGCGAGCCGGCCACACTTAAAAAGGGCAAGTACACACTAAAGGTGGAGGCGGCAGGGTATGCCCCCAAGACCGAAACCTTCACGCTCTCCGCGAAGGTGGCCAAGACGGTCACGTTGTCAAAAATCGGTGCCGCAGAGAAAAAAGGCGAATGATCATGCAAAAAATAGCGATTTGTGCCGCATTTGTCGTGGCGCTAGGGTTTGGCGTCTGGGCGGATGATGCTGGCAAGCGCGTGACGGTCATTCTGCAGGACAACCTCACGCAGCAGGGGGGGAAACGGCTGGCGAGCGCACCTCCCCCGTATGAAGGCGACGCCGTGCTGAAAAATGCCTTCGCGACGCTGCAGGTGCGCTTGCAGACCATGTTGGTATCCTCCGGCCGTGTGGACGTGAAGCCCACTGTTGCAGAAACCAAAGGTCTCACAGAGGGTGGAATTTTTCTTTGCAACTATACGCTGGTGCAGGGACGGGCCACCGGTGTCAAACGCGGGATAAAGCAGGAGTATATCCTGGGCATCAACCTGCAGGCATGGGACTATGTGACCGAAAAGCCGTTGCCCGAGCTGACTCGCACGGTGGATTTGAAACTTTTCGAGGACACGCCGGAAAACGCATTCGCATTCGTGACACGCTATCTGGCGTTCCTGACGCTGGAGGCTATCGCGCCGGTGACGGTCCTTGAAAGAGAAGACAACACGGTCAGCGTGAGCGCTGGCGGCGAGTTGCTTAAGGTCGGCGATCTGCTCTCCATTCGCAAAGGGCTTAAAAAGGGTGCGTCGGTCCGCGTGGTGGAAACTGATGCACAGCAGTCGATCGGCGAAGTGATCGGCGGGGATCCGGCGCTCGTTGAAGTCGGCTCGAAGTGCCGCTTCGTGCTGCCGGACAATCTGAACTCGGATACCAAGGCCGCTCAGGCGAAGGGCGGGTATGTTCCGAGTGTGGTCGTCAAGGAAGTGAAGGCATCCGTGCCGGAGAGCGAATTCCAGACATATGCGGTCAGGGAGAAGGCAACGGCGCTAGGCGGGGTCAGCCGGTTGGCGGGAGGCGTGTTGGGCTTGGCTGGCAAAAGCAATGCTGCCGCCGGCGTCGCGGTGGGTGCCAATGCCATTCCCAAAGATTACACGGTTGAGCGCGTGACCGTGAAGCGGAAGCGCGCGGATGTCGTGGACATCCCCAATCTACTGCTGGCCAAGCTGAAAACGCAAAACACGGGGCTCAAGTTGCTCTCGTTCGACGGGTTGTCGCAGAAGCAGATCGAGGAACAGGGGCGCGGCAGCGATTTCGAACTGACTTGCGAGATCGTCGGCTATGCGGAGGAGCACACCAACGGCAAGTTTGTCAACGGAGAACTGTCGTTCGACCAGAAAGGAACGCTCACGGCCAACGTGACGTTGGTGAACACGGAGACCAAGGAAGTTGTGGGCGGACGGGCCTTCCCAGTTACGGCGGTCTGCGAGCGAGTTGGGGTTTCTGTTCACGCGCTAGACTCGGCGGGCAGCCTGCTGTCGTGGGATGAAGTCCTGACCGAATGCGTCAAGCAAGTTGCCGACAAAATCCGCGAGTCCTCCACCACGCTCAAGAACTAATGTGGGCAGAGCCCACAACCCTCACCCCAACCCTCTCCCAGAGGGCGAGGGTGAAAACAACTTGTTATTTATTGTGCTTGTTGGTTCGTAAAGCACTCATGTGGGCAGAGCCCACATGAGTCCGATTGGAAGTATAGGACGCGCCGTTGCGTTTTTCACCAAATAGGTGCGGCACGGGTTTCGACAAGAGCCAATGTTTACGGGCCCGCCCGAAATCTGTTCGTTTAACTGCCGCTTACAGATTAAACCCGTATTTTGGGTGCCCATCACTCGCCGAGCGGGATGACCGCTTTGACGCGGTAGAACTGCGCGGGCGGCGTGGGCCCGATCGGCGAGGCGGTGTTGAGGTCGCGCGTCATCGTGTCGCTGGCGCCGGGAGCCATCACGCCCAGGGCGCTCTGTGACCAGATGGCGCCGGACCCCAGGCCCGGTGTCTGCCAGAGATCGTAGTATCGCGTCTGCCGTACCGTCCACGTCAGGCTGTTCGTCGGCCCCGAACGAGCGAGTTCGGTGAAAGCCAGCAGCGAGGCGTCGTCCTGCGGATCTGTGTCCGCACCGTACTCCGCAAGATCGGAGACGCCGTCTCCGTCCGAATCGTGCCCCGCGCCGCTCAGCGCCGACAGGCCTCCGGTTCTCAGGTATTCCCACGGGGCGGGGATGCCGTCGCCGTCGCTGTCCGCCCCGGCGCTCAAGACCGCCGTGCGAACGCCGTCCAGGCGGATCCAGCCGAGGTTCGCGCCCCACGCGTGGCCGCTCAGGTCGCCGGAGGCAAGGTCCACGCGCGGAGCGCCCGTGTCTTCAAAAACCAGCCAGCCCGCGTTCGCGCTCCACGCGAGCCCGCGCAGCCGGCCCGCGCCGTCGTGGTTCACGCCCGCGTCTGCTCCGGCCGCGTTCCCGTATGCGTAGCCGTTGACGGGCGACCCGTCTCCCAGCGAGATCCAGCCGAGGTTCGCCCCGTACAGATATCCCGAGCAGAACGACTGGCCGATGACCGCGCCATTCGTGCCGTCCGCATAGGCGTTGACCCACCCCGCGTTCGCCGCGTAGGCGTAAGGCGCGGCCGGGTCGACCGTCGTGTCGGCCCATGCAGCCGTCCAGGCGAAGAGCGCAAACGCAAGGATCCGATAAGTTTTCATAAGCTCACCTCGAGAAGTTGGCCCAGGGGCTCAGCCCCGCCGCGCCGTTCGTCGTCGAGAGCGCGCCGCTGGCCGTCACGATCGGTCCGTATGTGTCAGAGGAACTGAGGCTGAAGTTGTTCGTCTGCCCCACGCAGGTGTTGCGGAAGATCAGGTTTCTGGAGCCCCCGCTACTTTGGATCCCATACGAGTTGGCCCCCAGTTGCCCGTAGAGGTGATTGCCCTCCACGCGGTTGCCGTAGACGCCGCTCAGCCAAATGCCCCTCATCTCGTTCCGGCTTAAGGTGCAATCGGTAATCAGGTTACCCTCGCATTGGACGCCGGAACCACTTTGTGCAAGATAACGGAGATCGACGCCACAATACCCGTTGCCGGTGATGATGCAGTCGCGGATGACATTGTTCGCGCACA
>CAZOIS010000113.1:0-13803 GCA_964579865.1 uncultured Lentisphaeraceae bacterium
TCATGGACCAGTTCCTCCAGGCCATGCCCGCCTCCGTGACGCTCATCCTCGTCGGCGACATCGACCAGTTGCCGAGCGTCGGCCCCGGCAACGTCCTGCGCGACCTGATCGGTTCGGGAGCGCTCCCGTGCTGCCGGCTCGACACCATTTTCAGGCAAGACACCTCCGGCCTCATCGTGCGCAACGCCCACCACGTCAACCGCGGTGAACCGCTGGAGACGCGCGCGGGCGAAAGCGATTTCTACTTCGTGGAAACAGGCGAGCCGGAGAAGATCATCGCGCGCACCGTGGAGCTGATGACGCAGCGCATCCCGCAAAAATTCAAAATGGATCCGCTCACCGACGTGCAGGTGCTCACCCCCATGCGCAAGAACCTGCTCGGCACGGAGAACCTCAACGACGTGATCCAGACCGCGCTCAACCCCTCCGGCCCCTCGCTGGTGCGCGGCTGCGTCCACTTCCGGGCCCATGACCGCGTGATGCAGCTTCGCAACAACTACGACAAAGAGGTTTTCAACGGCGACATCGGCTTCATCCAAGAGGTCGACGAGGAGGACCGCGCGCTAGTCGTGCTCTTCGACGGCCGGCCCGTGCGCTATGCGCAGGGCGAACTGGACGAGCTGGTGCTCGCCTACGCCTGCTCGATCCACAAATCGCAAGGCAGCGAATATCCGGCCGTGATCGTGCTGATGCACACGCAGCACTATAAGCTGCTGCAGCGCAACCTGCTCTACACCGCCATCACGCGCGGCAAAAAGTTGGTGCTTGTGGTCGGCGCCTCCCGCGCCATCCAAATCGCGATCAAGGCGAACCAGGTCCGCGAGCGCCGCACCACGCTTAAAGAGCGACTCCGCGGGCCACGGCATTGACACGACAACAGCGACCTGTTATCTTTCACCCTAATGTTAACCGCTGTGCGTCAGGTGGAAACGCTCTGGCACGCGGCACAACCGGAGGATACAAGGTATGGCCAAAAGTCATGACGCGAAAAAAGAAGAAAAGAAAAAACCCGCGCTGAGTTTGAAAGAAAAGCGCCAGGCGAAAAAAGCCAAAAAAGCGGCGCAGTAACCCGTCCGACGGCTCGCCCCCTTCACCCGGTGGGCGAGCTTCTTTTTTCAGGCCGGCTGGCCATACCGCGGGACACGCAAGCCTCGACCGGTCGCATCCCGTCTTGAACTGGCATAGCGATTGCTCTATTGTATCCGCCATGTGTAATGTTTCAACTCACCTGAGCGCTTTCACCCTTCTCGTCCTTCTGGCTGTCGCGGCCGCCGGAACGCAGGCGGAGCCGCTTTCGCTCGGGGTCGCCTTGGACGGCGATCCGGCGCTCAAGCCTTTGCCCGTTGCGGCTGAACTGGTCTTCCCGGGCGAGCGGAACTTCCATCTGCACGCGCCGGCCGCAACAAACTGGTTAACGGGATGCACGCTGTCCGTAACCGTCGTCTGGCCGGAGGGGGCGCCCGTCTATTCCGGCGCTCTGGTCTGGCTGAAAGACCGCGACGATTACTGGCACCAATACCTGGCCCCCGACCATCTGAAAGCCGGAGCCACCAACACCCTCACGATTCCTCTCCAGCCCGGCGCCGCCGGCTGGCAGACGCCTGGCCATTCGCTGGCGTGGCATCACAGGGTCCGCCTCAATCCGCAATCGGTCGGATTTCGCGTCTTTGCCGACACAACCTTCACAGGAAAGTGCGTTCTGGTGTCAGCAACGCTGGAAACGCAGGCGCCATCGGGCGCGCCCGTCTTATCGAAAATCCGGCCCGTCACGAGCACCGCCCGGTCACGCTCCCTCTACGAGCTGCGCTTCGACCTGCCCGACCGCTACACCAACCCCTTTGATCCCACGCAGATCGACGCAGGAGCGACCGTCATCACCCCTGAGGGAACAACCAACCTCGTCCACGCCTTTTATTACCAGCCGCACTACCGCCTGGAAGACGAACTCGGCGAACCGGTCGAGCCAGACGGGCAGCCGGAGTGGCGCATACGCTACTGCCCGCGCACGCCAGGCGACTACGCCGTCACGCTCTACGCCCGCGACACGTTCGGAGAGACGGTCGTCACCAACGCGCTGCGCTTCACCGCCGCGCCCCCGGCGGAGGACGCGTTGCGCTTTGTGCGCGTCTCACAGAAGGACCGCCGTTATTTCGAATTCGACGACGGCTCGCTGTTCTATCCGATCGGCCACAACACGCGCTCCGCGACCGACGCGCGCATGGACGACAAATTCCCCTGGGTCTTCCGCAAAGCCGAAGGCTCCACCGCCTACCGCCGCTATTTCAAGCGCATGCAGGAGGCCGGAGAGAACATGGCCGAAGTCTGGATGAGCGCCTGGTCGCTGGGCCTCGAGTGGACTGAAGGCGTCAGCGGCTATCACGGGGCCAACGACTTCCATATGGGCAACGCCTGGGAGCTGGACCGCGTCATCGATCTCGCGCTCCAGCACCGCATCTACCTGAACCTCGTGCTCAATTACCACGGGCGCATCAGCACGTGGAGCGACCCCGAGTGGCACCTGCACCCCTACAACCAGAAGACGCCCGGCGGCTGGCTGAACATGCCGCTCGAATTCTTCAGCGACGCCCGGGCGATCGAGATGCAGCGGCGCTTCTGCCGCTACACCCAAGCCCGCTGGGGCTGGGCGCCCGTCATTTTCGGCTATGAATTATGCAGCGAACTTAACCTCACCGGCCATGAGACCCACCACCGGACGCATTTCGACCCCGCCGTCGTGGAGTGGTGCCGCGTCCTCGGAAGCTATCTCAAAACCATCGACCCCTACGGGCATCTGGTTTCCGCGCACGTTTCAAACGACTACACGTTCCTTAATCCGGCGCTGTGCAGCCTGCCAGAGATGGACTTCAATCCGCTCGACGCCTATAACAACAGGAGCCCGGAACACCCCGAGCGCATCATCGCCCTCACCGTCGGCACGGCGGATGCCGGGCAGAACTACAACAAACCGATCCTCATCACCGAGTTCGGCGGCTCTGCCATGGCGACCAGTCTGGAAAAACTGATGATCGAGCAGCACGGCGCGCTCTGGTCCGGCGCCTGTCTGCCGCTAGCCGGCATCCCCATGTTCTGGTGGTGGCAGGTGATCGACGAGAACAACCTCTACCCACGTTACACCGCGATCAAGAAGTTCATGGAAGGGGTCGACCCGCGCGACACCGCGGCGAAACGCGTGCCGATCGTGCTGGGCGTCGCCGAGGGCGGCGACAAGGAACAGCCGCAGAAGTTCGCCGCCGTCTGCACCGCCTCGCCCGAGAAAGCCCGCGGATACATCCATCCGGCACGTTTCGCCCGCGCCGGCGAAGCGCCCCCCGCCGCCGACCGACTCACCGTCAACATCGAGGGCTTCATCCCCGGCCTCTACCGTGTGGAGTTTTTCGAAACCGAAGCCGGAACGTCTGTCCGCCGCTTTGACGTGCGAAGCCAGGAAAGACTGCTCACGATTCCGGTCCCCAAGTTCAATTCCGACTGCGCCTTTAAACTTCATCTGCTGACGCCCGTTGCAAAAAAATGACCGAACGCTGATTCTCGGCGCTTCCATGCGGCGCAGTTAAACAAGGAGTCTGTCATGCATACGCGGATTCTGCTCGGTTGTGCGTGTGGTGCGGCGCTGCTCGCCCCGGGCCAGTCCCTCAACATCGGCCAGGGCGGGATCAGCACCTCGGACCGGGGCAGCGTTGTGCTGGCTCCGCCCCCGCGCCACGTCGGCCAAGCGCTGGACATGGCAGACCTGCCGATTGCCGCATCCCCCCCGCTGTTCTATCTCAACTACGGCACAAGCGGACGTTACGGACCCTATGCGCTCGCGGACAACACCGCCGTCGGCAGCAAGCAAGCCCCCTATCTCTTGCGCATGTTCGACTACGGCCAGCACTTCACGCTACACCCTTCGAACAACACCGCCATCACTTACGGGCCATTCGCCGCAACGAACGGCGCCACGGTCGCCATCGGCAACACCGTCATGTCGGTTCTGCGTTTTCCGCCGAGGCTGTCGGTGACGCTGAACCACCCCGGCAAGATCAACCAGACGCCGCTGATCGGCATCGCGCCTTACAACAGCGCCCTGGTCCGCGAACTTTACGGCCTGCGCGCGAAATACGTCAACCTCGCCAACCGGGTCGACGTCGACACCGCCGATGTCCAGATTGAAGGTGCGCCGCGTATTTATTCGCGTCGCGCGGGCAGTTCGTTCTCTCCCGTTGTCAGCACCTCCGCGCGCGACAAGCAGAATGCGTCGAAAGGCGCGGAGCTGAGCGCGATCAATTTCCTCGAGACGCTCATCGGAAAGGATTTCCGCATCCGTCCGCAGGCCATCACCGACGGCACCACCTATCATTTCGGCATGCCGCCCGGCGACTATGTGTTCTGCGCCCTTCAGAAAGTGAAAGACGCCAGCACACAGGGCATCACGGGATCGGCAACCGCCGTCTGGTGGACCCCCTTCCATTTCGACGGCGAACATCCCCTCGCGCTTTCCCTCACCGCCGACAACGCCATCACATGGCGCGAGATCTTCCCCTTCGACAAGAAATAAGCCGAAGCGGAATCTCACCCGCACCGGGCCCAGGCGCCGTGTGCGGCGTGCGGCGGAAACGCCTTTATTTCTTTGCCGCGTTCGCCCTGTTGATCGCGGCGGCCTGCCGGCCGATGGCCTCAACCGTCTTGCCGTTGGCTTTGGCAATCGCCTCGTAACCGATCTTGCGATCCGCGTTCTCCGCCTTGACGAGTGCGGCCTGGGCCGCGTCTAGTCCGGCTTTGGCGGCAAGATACCCGTCCGCGCCTTCCTCCGCCTTACCCGTCTGCACCAGCACGACCACCGCATCTTTGCGCGCCTTGCGCCGCTCCTTCGCGTCGCTCATGTCATCGGCCTGAGCCAGGCACACGACCCCCACGACCGCCGCAAACAACACACTCATGACTCGTTTCATCGGCATCATTTTTCCCATCCTTTCCTTGACGCTTCGGTCAATCCAATTTCAAGAAGTCTTCCAGCTCTTTCTGGACCTTGAGGTTCACGTCCATCGTGATGTGGATCGGCTTGATCTCGTGCTCGGTCTTGATCGAGATGCAGCCGTCCACCAGCGACGACGACGATGCCAACAACAGAGCGGTCAGCATGGCTCTCCTTGTTCTCTTCATTCGCTTTTCTCCTCCAACCGGCAGGGGGTTTCCCTCCCGGAAATCATCATTTACGGGACAGATTGAGCCCCATGTTCAGAAGCTCCTCCAGCGGCGCATGCAGATTCAGGTTCAAGTCGACCGGAGCGGGCCACGCCCTGTCGTTGGACTTGCCGGCCATCTTCATCCGTAACGTGCCGTCGCCATCCGTTCCCGGCTCCAACTCCATTTTGAACGTGCTGAAATCCATATCGCTCAACGCCTTTGACAGCGGGATCTGGACATCGCCCCTGATCCCCGCCTTATCCAGCAGCGACAGCATCTGCCGGCTATCGTCCAGCTTCAGCTTCCCGCCCTGGCCGGGCAACGAATACAGGAAGCCGGTCGACACCTTGATCCGCCCATTGTCGAAGCCCATGGGGATGCGCCCATACAGAACGCCCTCCATCATCCCTTTGAACGGCATGACCATCATCAACGCCTCGCCGAGGTCGATCCGGTCGGCGTATACGACAAAGTCGTCCTTCGGCGCTTTGAGATCCAGATGCAGCGAATACGCATTCAGGTTTCCTTTGCACCACCCGACCTCCATCCGGTCGATGAACAACTCCTGCGGCGTCAGCTGAAACGCGCACGACCCCTTTCCCAAACGGACGTTGCCCGCCTTCGCCATCAGAAACGAAATGAACGGGCGCTCGATCGTCCTGAAAGACATTGCGCCCTCGAACGGCACGTCCGCCGCCAATCCGTCGACCTCCATCTGGCCGCACACCGCCCGCCCATCCGCGACCCGCAGCCGGCCCACCACGTGCGGCTGCGTGCCCAAAAAACGCACACGGGCCTCGGCCGACACACGCCCCGAGACCTGCGCATCCTTGAGCTTAGCGCACGCCGTGGCCGCCACCGCGTCGTCCGCCGCGATCACCGTATCCGGCAACGAAACGCCGAGCTCGACCTGTCTCGGGGAGTCCAGCGGGACACGCACGGTGACCGCCGCCCCGAGCCGGCTCTCCGAAACCCGCGCACCGATGCGGGATTCCACCGCATTATCGCGACGCGTCAGAACGAAGCCGTCGGGGACAATCTTCAGCCCCTGCGCCTCCATCCGGCGCCAGCCGAGATGTTGCCCAGGCGGGAACGAAAGCCCCGCGGCGACAGACCACGTCAGCGGAACCTCGGCTTCGGCCTCCTCCAGCACGGCCAGTGAACCGGCTTTGGCCCAGCCGTTGCTCGCGCAGATCCTCACCTCTGCCACCGCGTTCGACACCGCCACACGCTTGAATTCGGGCACGTTGAACCGCGCCGTGATCCGCTTCACCCCCGCCTCGCCCAGCCGATTGCTCTCCGGTCCCGCGAGCATCGCCACGTCCCGCAGCCACGCCTCGCCCGCCACGGCGAGATTCTCTGCATCATAGCGCAACGACGCCGCCGCGCCCGCCGTCGCGGTCACCTGAGCCGAAGGCAGCGCCGAAAACACGCCGAACTCGGGCACGCGCAGCGCCACCGCCCATGCGGGATTGGACGGCAGCCCCGCCACACGCACATCACCCTCGAACGGAACGGCGCTCTCTCCGAGCGACAGATTCCGCCGCGTCAAAGCGATTGACTCCCCCATCCGCCCCTTGAAATGTCCAGAGGCCGACGCATACGGCGGAAAGGCTGTCAAGGACGCGTCCAACCCGCCCCGCACCGAAAGATCTCTCCGGAAAAAATATCCGTCCGCGACCTTGATGTCCGTTTTCAACGCGCCGGGCTTCGTATCCTCGATCTGGAGCACCCCCTCCACGCGCACCGTTGCAGCGCCGACACGGCCTGCGGTCAGGGGCGCAGAGGAGCGCGACGCCTCAGCCGTAAACCGGGCCTGCCCC
The DNA here is from genome assembly GCA_964579865.1 of uncultured Lentisphaeraceae bacterium. Classification (GTDB taxonomy): domain Bacteria; phylum Verrucomicrobiota; class Kiritimatiellia; order RFP12; family UBA1067; genus DAOPZC01. The sequence continues at coordinate 7,008 of CAZOIS010000113.1, forward strand.
CCCCACGGACCATGGAGCGGACGCGTCACGTCCGCTTCCGCACGCAAGGTTCCGCCATCCGAAAAAAACACGGGGACAAGCGGCACCAGACGCGGCAACACCCGCGCGAGCGAGCGCCCGGGCAGATCCGAATCTACGGTGACGGTGACCGACTGCTCGGCTGCGCTCTGGCAGAAACGCGCCGATCCGCGCAGGCTCAACATGCGGCCGGACTCCTGCGACGCCACGAAATCCGGGCCGAAACCGAACCCGGAAAGGCCCGCATTGACACGGCACTGCACGTCGCGCGGCGTGCCGGAGGCCTCAATCCGGAACGACTGGAACCGCACAAAGGCGTCCTTCGACGGCATGTCGAAGCCGCTGCCTCTGCCGAGTGCGGCGCTCACCTCAAACGGTCCCACATTCGTCCAATTTTCGAACGCGAATGCGCCCTGCAAGGTCAGGCTGCAATTCGTCGGGAAAAGCGTCAAGCCCGCCGACCGCTCCGGCGCCAACCGCCGCGCCAGGGCAACGAGCGAGCCAAGGTCGCCGACCGTCAGTTCGGGCGTCACCGAAACGTCGCCCGACTCGGCCTGCACCGTCCCTTCGGCCTGCAGGCGGAGCGCGTGCCCGTCCTGCAGCCGGCCCCACACGCGGTAAAAGCCGCCGGTCTCGGCCAACGCCCCCGCCTCCATCGTCAGCGAGGCCAACGGCTCATGGCCGGCAGACATGACATCAACCCGCACGTCGCGAGCCGAAGCCATCCAGACGGATCCTTTAGCCGCCCCGCCCCCCGCCGGACGCGCGCCTTGGCGCGCCTGTCTCTCGAGAGCCGGCTTGAGCCGCGCATACACCGGGAAGTCCGGTTTGCCTTCGCAGACCGTCAGCCAAGTCCGGACACCTTGCACATGGACACGTTCGACATGCCGCCGCATGAGATCCGCCAGCGAGAAACGCACATCCACTTCGCCGACGGCCAACATGGGGTCGGGCGTCCCCAGCCGGATATCCTCGATGGTCACACGTCCCGGTGCCAATCGCGAAAGGCGGAACGAGACATCGCTGAAGCCCTGCCGATCAAGGATCACGCGGACAACGCGCATGGTCAGGGGAATGCGACACCGCCACAGCAACCCGCCCGATAAAAGAAGTGACAGAGCAAAAAGAAAAACAGCCGCCCCCGCAATGCGCCGCTTCCGCCCCTGCCGTTTCGGTTGTTTCGTCTGCATGTCCATCGCGTTCGGGTCAAGCGCCGGAACGCCTTCCCGGCTCACTCCGTCTTAATGCCCAATCGCCGCTCAAGATCACGGTCACGCGATCCGCCCAACTTCACGGCTTGACGGTAGTACATCTCCGGCTCATCCAACTTCCCCGGCTTCATTTCAAGCAGCAGCCACGCCATGTTATAGTACGCGTTCGGGCGCTTGGGGTTGATCTTCAGAGCCTTATCCAACGTCTCCATCGCTTTCGCGTAGTTTCCCGCCGCGACGTGAGCGCCAGCCGCAAGCAACAGCGTGGACTCATCGTTCGGATTCTCATCCAACAGATCGTCGATCACCACGACGGCATCGGTCAGCTTGCCCTGCTGCACACGGGCCAGCGCCATCAGAAAACGCGCCTCGCGGTTTGCGGGCTCTTTCTTCAGGATTTTCAGCAGCGCTTTCTCAACATCGTCGAAGCGGTCCACCGAAAGCATTTCTTTGGCCCACTCCAACTCTTCCTTGATGTTGACCGGCTTGTCGGACTCCGCCGCAGGCGCATCCGCCGTGTCCGGCACGGCGGCCGCAGGCGCGCCGGCGCCCTGTTTGATGGCAAGTTTGACGGAAGCTTCGGGAACATGATTGGTTTCGGCCGCCTTTTTGCGCTCCGCCCGCTTGGCTTCAAGCGCGGTCGTATCGGTTACGGCGACGGTGCGCGCGGTCGCGTTCACCTCTTCCAGCATGATCCGGTCGATCTCCGTCTCGCACAGCGCCTTGCGGAAACGCACCGGCGCAAACTCGCTTGTGGCAACCCGTTTCGGGTTCTCCTTTTCGATCCGCCCGATTTCAGTCAACGCCTTACGGTAGAGCTCGATCGCTTTCTTGGCGTCGCCATCGACATACGAGGCCTGCGCCTCCGACATGGCCTCGTTCGCATCCTTCATCAACTCCGAGACCTTCTTGGGCTTCTCTTCTTTACCCATCGAGGAAACGGGCATCAGAAACATCCCGGCCACAACAAGGAAAACATAACCAACTCTAAGCAAACTCATGTCTGAAGACTCCGATTTGCCGCCAGCATATCACACAAGGGATTTCGGCTTCACGCACAAAAAAAGCGGCTCTTCTCGATTCACGCCATAACGTGAGGCATCGATGTCCGGCAGGCAATCGCCGTGTTTGCGCAACTCCAGTTGAAACCCCGCCGCGCGGATCCGGTCGAACAGGTCGCGCCCATATAGCCGGACGTGGTCCTCCTGTCCATAGAACGCCGTCCTTTTCTCGTCCGTGTTGATCTCTTCCGGGTCCTCCAGCGTCTTCTCCAGTCCCGACGCGAACGGCGTCTGCAGGATCGCGGTGCCGCCCGGCTTCAGCACGCGGAACAGCTCGCGCAACGCTTTCGCATCATCCGGCACATGCTCCAACACGTGATTGCAGAGCACCCAGTCGAACGATGCGGCGGCATACGGGACATCCGTCACATCCATTTTCTCGACGCCTTCCCGCGACGGCACAAGATCGCCCTTCACATACCGCGCGGGCCGGCAAGCCCCGATGCGGGACGCCAGCTGCTTCTCCGGCGCGAAGTGCAGGACCGCGGCGTTGGCGAACTTTTCCCAGAACCCCAACTTGTCGAAGAAAAGGATCAGGTGACGCTCGCGATCGTGGCTGCGGCAGAAAGGGCACCAAAACTGGTCGAAATCGCTTCCCGTCCATTTGAGGTTGTGCAGGTAGGCCGAAAAAGCCTTCCACCCGCCACGATATTTCGAGAACCGGAAGAACGTTTTGCCGCACACGCAACACGTGCGAGAACTGCCCAGCCCGTTCAAGAACAGCCGCAGCCGGCGCACATAGCCGACCCTGTCCTGCGTCGCCTGATATTCCATCGCTTTCTCCTCCCCCTAATTTCCGATGTGCGCCTCGCCGGAATACACCGACACAACGCCCTCCGGCGTCACCAGCCGCAGCGCGCCGTCGGGCTGCACGCCATCCGCCCGGCCCGTCACCGTGCGTCCCCCCTGATCCAGCGTGATCGTTCTTCCATAAAGCGCGTCCATCGATGCCACGGCCGGGATCAGGGGCGCAAACCCCTCCGCACGCCAGCGGTCATAGAGCGGCTCGAACCGGTTCAGGATCGCCGCCAACACCGCCGCCCGCGAATACACACGGCCCGTTTCGATCCGCAGCGACGTGGCCCGGTCACACAACCCCTCCGGAAGCATGTCGCGCGTCAGGTTCACATTCACGCCGATTCCCGGAATGATATGGCGCACGCAGTCGGTCTCAGCCTGCATCTCGCACAGAATGCCACATACTTTCTTGCCGCCGATCAGGATGTCGTTCGGCCACTTGATCCGCGGCCTGATGTCCGGCGCAAGCTCAGCCAAGGCCTCGGCCACGGCAAGCCCGGCCACCAGCGGCAGTGACGCCGCGCGCCCCGGCTCGACGGCAGGCCGCAGCAGCACCGAAAAATAGAGGTTCGCCTCTGGCGGCGAGAACCACACGCGCATCATGCGGCCGCGGCCCGCGGTCTGCCGGCCCGCGGCGACCACGACCCCTTCTTCCGCCCCGTCTGCGGCGGCCGCGGCCACATCACGATTCGTTGAACCGGTTTCCGGCACATACCGGCAGTCCCTTCCGATCCGCCCGGTGGTCAGCAAGGACAGCAGCTCGGCCGCGCAGGGCGTATCGGGCGCGCTCACGAGACGGTACCCGCGCCGCGAGCAGGCCTCGATCGCATACCCAGCAGCGCGCAGCGCCTCCACCTGCTTCCAGACTGCCGCGCGGGACACGCCCAGCCGCCCGCACAAGATGCGGCTCGAGACCTCGCCGCCGCGCGCCTCACGCAAACAGGCGACAATCTTTTCGGCCGCCGTCATAAATAGGGGTTGCTCCGCTTCTCGGTCCCGATCGTCGTCATGGGCCCGTGCCCGCAGATCACGCGCGTGTCGTCGGGCAGCGCCTTGATCTTCTGAAGCGAACGCTCCATTTCCTGCCAGCTTCCGCCGGGGAAATCTGTCCGACCGACCGACCCCGCGAAAAGCAGGTCGCCCGCCACCAGCAACTTTTCCGCCTCAAAGTACAGGCACCACCCGCCCGGCGTGTGGCCGGGCGCAAAGAGCAGCGTCGCCGTCAGCCCGCCGCACGCGATGCGGTCGCCTTCCTGCTTGTCCGTCACCAGCTGGGGAGGACGGCGCGTCGTCTGATACGGGGGCATCGCGTTCATCGGCGAAAACGCGTATGCCGCATCCGCGGCATTCATGTAGACCGGCACCGGAAATTTCGCGAGGATTTCATTCACTGCCGAGATATGATCGAAGTGCGCGTGGGTCAGGACCACCACGCCGACCTTCAGCCCTTTCTTCTCCAAGAGGCCCAGGATGATTTCGCCGTCCGAGCCGGGGTCAACCACCCACGCCTGCGCCGGGTCGTTCCAAAGAATGCCGCAATTGGCCTCATAGGCCCCCACCGGGATCACTTCATAATGCATGCCGCCCCCGCTTGCCGTTCGCCCCTCAGGCACATTCCGGGATTCGCCCGGAAAAGAGCCCGCTTACTGTCCCGCACGCCGGACGGTCCGGAACCCTCCGTAATCGCCGCGGTCGTTGGGCCCGTCACTCACGTTGTGGTACCCGCAGCGCAACCCACCGGCGTCGGCGTCCCAGCTGCCGCCCCGGATACAGCGGCTTGAGCCCTTGGGCGCCCAACACCACTCCCAGACATTCCCCGTCATATCGTAGAGGCCGAAGGCGTTCGGCGCGAACGAGCCCACCGGGCTCGTGTACGGATAAACGCCCGATTTATACTTCGGATGACACCCCCGCGTCGGGCTCGCGTCATATGCGTACCCGTCCCAGCTATAATAGTTTGCCTGCGAATGGGAAACCGTATCCCCCCACGGGAAACGTTTGCCGACCAGCCCTCCCCGCGCGGCATATTCCCACTCGGCGGCGGTCGGCAGACGATACCCCGATGCGGTAAACGAGCAGTCGGGCAATCCCTCGTCCCCCGTCCGGCACGTCACCGCGCCCACCGTGTAACAGGGGATCAGTCCTTCTTTCTCGCTGCGGGCGTTGCACCACTTGACGCACTCGTGCCAGCTCACCCGCTGCACCGGATGGTTGTCCTCCTTGCCCACGCCGACGTCGACCAGGTCGTACCCTTTGGTCACCGACCAATCGCGGACCTCACGCCACTTGGCCCACGTCACTTCGGTTACGTCCATGTGGAACGGCTCGCCGACGCCCAGCGTGTAGTCGCCGAAATCCGGGTCCTTGCCCTTGTTGACCCCGGCGGGAATACGCACCATGCCTTCCCGCACCTGCGCGGCCAACACACTATCGCCGGCGACGGCGGCCGAGAATTTCGAAACTTTCACCGTCTTCGTTTCCCCGCTCGGACCCACAGGCGAATCCGCCTTTTTCGGCTTCGGGTCGTCCCCCAGGGCAATTCCCACCCAAACCGCCGCAATCACGATTCCCAAACCGCGCATTCTCATCCCAGTCTCCTTCTCGGCACACCCCGACTCCGGCGTGTATCAACAACAAGTCTCGTAGGTCCGGTATTATGTGGCGCAGGCACGGACAGAGTCAATCCCCTTTTGGTTCCGTGGCGCGCTTGTCTTCTAGCGAAATCCAAAATTGCCTCCGACGCCGCAGTTGTGCTATTTTATCAGGCAAAGATTTGAACTGGGGGATATCATGGAGACGTTGACGGCGTATTCACTCATGCTGACGATCCGTTTCTTCGAAGAGGCGATCGAACGGCTCTTTCTGGAAGGCCGCGTCATGGGCACGGCGCACACCTGTATCGGGCAGGAAGCGGTGGCCGTCGGCGTAGCCGCGGCGCTCGAGCCCCGCGATGCCATGACCACGACGCATCGGGGCCACGGGCACTTCCTCGCACGCGGGGCCGATGTCGGACGAGCCATGGCCGAACTCTTCGGCCGCGAGACCGGTTACTCGCGCGGGCGCGGCGGCAGCCAGATGATGATGGATCCTTCCATCGGCTTCTACGGCGCAAACGGCATCACCGGCGGCAGCATCCCCTTCGCAACGGGACTCGCGCTGGACGCGCAACTCAAAGGGACCGGACGTGTCACCGTCTGTTTTTTCGGCGACGGAGCCTCGAACCAAGGCGTCTTTCATGAATCGCTCAACATCGCCGCGCTCTGGAAGCTCCCGGTCCTTTACATCGTTGAAAACAACGGCTACGCCATGTCGACGGCCACCGCGCGGGGCCTGGCGAACACGCACATCGCGGACCGCGCCGCCGCCTACGGCATGCCCGGCGCGAGCGTGGACGGCAATGATCTGTGCGCTGTGCGCGACGCCGTCTCCGCGTTGGCCGCCGGCCTCCGCGCGGGCAAAGGGCCCGCCCTGCTGGAGTGCGTCACGTATCGCCTCTCCGGCCACTCGCGCGGCGACCCGCGCGTCTATCGCACGCGCGAGGAGGAAGCCGTCGCCTGGAAGAACGACCCGATCCTCCGCCTGGAAGAGCGTCTGAAAGCGGAAGGCGTCCTGACCGACGAAGGCATCTCGGCCACCCGACACGCCGCCAAGGCCCGCATCGACGAGGCCATCCGTTTCGCCGAGACCTCGCCCCTGCCCGAGCCCGCG
>CAZOIS010000114.1:0-13782 GCA_964579865.1 uncultured Lentisphaeraceae bacterium
GCCTCGACCTCTATCCCGCTCAATGAAAAATCACACGCTAAACCCGGAAGCGCCTTTAAGAGTAACAACACACTGTACCCGATTCTCAAAGAGCATCAAATCACAACTGGACAAGCAACACGATAACGCTCAAAGGACTGTACCCGATTCTCAAAGAGCATCAAATCACAACTTGTTTTCATGATGGGGCGTATTGTAGCAACTGTACCCGATTCTCAAAGAGCATCAAATCACAACAGCCAGACCGTGCGGGCGCTCTGCTGGCTACTGTACCCGATTCTCAAAGAGCATCAAATCACAACGGTGCAGCGTTGTGGTTGGTGCGCGGTCTACTGTACCCGATTCTCAAAGAGCATCAAATCACAACATTTCGTGCTCGCGTGGTCTAACGACCTCGACTGTACCCGATTCTCAAAGAGCATCAAATCACAACCTTCGCCTTCTTCTGTGTTGTGGCGTGATAACTGTACCCGATTCTCAAAGAGCATCAAATCACAACTTACAGGCGTACGACGTAACCCTGAGCATTACTGTACCCGATTCTCAAAGAGCATCAAATCACAACATGATCCTCGCCCAACCGTCCACGCCGACAACTGTACCCGATTCTCAAAGAGCATCAAATCACAACCGCTTTCGGGGGGTGGTTTTTCTCGTTTAAACTGTACCCGATTCTCAAAGAGCATCAAATCACAACAAGTCGAGCTGCCAGGCGCGCGTCTCTTCGACTGTACCCGATTCTCAAAGAGCATCAAATCACAACGCACGCCGGCAGCGCCCGCGTGCTGGTTCAACTGTACCCGATTCTCAAAGAGCATCAAATCACAACTCGCCGGTTGCGCTGGCAGAGACCGGTCTTACTGTACCCGATTCTCAAAGAGCATCAAATCACAACCGTCTCGTAGACGAGCAGCGCTGTGCGGTGACTGTACCCGATTCTCAAAGAGCATCAAATCACAACACATACAGGACGCCCGCACGGCTCCGGCAACTGTACCCGATTCTCAAAGAGCATCAAATCACAACCGACCAGGGCGGCGTCTGCGGCGGCGGTGTACTGTACCCGATTCTCAAAGAGCATCAAATCACAACGATTGACATCATCATAGACATCGAGACGCTACTGTACCCGATTCTCAAAGAGCATCAAATCACAACAGGTTGCGCTTGATCTGCTGCGCGGGTGTGACTGTACCCGATTCTCAAAGAGCATCAAATCACAACGTATCAGACGCCGGACATCGGCGCGTCGTACTGTACCCGATTCTCAAAGAGCATCAAATCACAACCTCAAAACGACGCTATATTAGCGCAGCGTTACTGTACCCGATTCTCAAAGAGCATCAAATCACAACATATTCGCGCGTTTCGGCATCGCACCACACACTGTACCCGATTCTCAAAGAGCATCAAATCACAACTCTATCCCGGTGCTGGTCTGAGACGCGCTTACTGTACCCGATTCTCAAAGAGCATCAAATCACAACTGGCTGGCCTCATGTGTTGGGCCGGAGAAAACTGTACCCGATTCTCAAAGAGCATCAAATCACAACTGGCATCACGTTGACCAACAAGACGAGCTACTGTACCCGATTCTCAAAGAGCATCAAATCACAACTAGCGTCAATACTACGCCTGACGGCATTTAACTGTACCCGATTCTCAAAGAGCATCAAATCACAACCTCGGGCTGGACTGGCCGATGGCGCGGGAAACTGTACCCGATTCTCAAAGAGCATCAAATCACAACAATCACCATCTCGCGAAGCTGGAGCGTCTGACTGTACCCGATTCTCAAAGAGCATCAAATCACAACTGGACAACCAACACGATAACGCTCAAAGGACTGTACCCGATTCTCAAAGAGCATCAAATCACAACCAGAACGGCCGCGTTGAACGGGTTGGCCCGACTGTACCCGATTCTCAAAGAGCATCAAATCACAACCTTGGGGTCGGCCAGCTTCGCCCTGAAGGAAACTGTACCCGATTCTCAAAGAGCATCAAATCACAACCTTGATCTCCTCGGTCAACGCTTTGACCGACTGTACCCGATTCTCAAAGAGCATCAAATCACAACTACGACGAGCGGGATAACATCAAATGCTGACTGTACCCGATTCTCAAAGAGCATCAAATCACAACCTCTCTCATGGCTCAGGTTCTCTTCCATTACTGTACCCGATTCTCAAAGAGCATCAAATCACAACTGCAACAAGGGGTGGCATCCGGACGGCTGCACTGTACCCGATTCTCAAAGAGCATCAAATCACAACTCCGCAACACTGCGGGCAATGGGTTATCCAACTGTACCCGATTCTCAAAGAGCATCAAATCACAACCGCAGGATGATATTGCCGGCCTGCGGCGGAACTGTACCCGATTCTCAAAGAGCATCAAATCACAACTTGTACGCGCAGACGGCACGCATACGGAATACTGTACCCGATTCTCAAAGAGCATCAAATCACAACACATTCTCACGGCGCTCAACGGAGAACTTACTGTACCCGATTCTCAAAGAGCATCAAATCACAACGAAACGGCAAAGTCATCGAGGTTGTCCAGAACTGTACCCGATTCTCAAAGAGCATCAAATCACAACTGCGTGGACGCGGCAGAGGCACGGCTGATGACTGTACCCGATTCTCAAAGAGCATCAAATCACAACATGACATCGCCGCCAAGCTGACCCCGTCCACTGTACCCGATTCTCAAAGAGCATCAAATCACAACACATTCCATAATGTCCCACTTACTTTCCGACTGTACCCGATTCTCAAAGAGCATCAAATCACAACCAGGAACAGAGCGGCTGCGCCGGACAGGTCACTGTACCCGATTCTCAAAGAGCATCAAATCACAACACTGCGCGTCGGTCATGGGACGCAGCTCGACTGTACCCGATTCTCAAAGAGCATCAAATCACAACCTGCAGCAGCTCATAGGCCGCGTCCTCCGACTGTACCCGATTCTCAAAGAGCATCAAATCACAACCGTGTCCTGTGTGGGGATGTCGCTCATTTAACTGTACCCGATTCTCAAAGAGCATCAAATCACAACCATGCACCTGCGCCTCAAGCATCCAGGCTAACTGTACCCGATTCTCAAAGAGCATCAAATCACAACTGCAGGCCCTGCGTTCGCGTGACGCGGTGCACTGTACCCGATTCTCAAAGAGCATCAAATCACAACTTATTACAGGTGCATGTGCAGCGGGCACAAACTGTACCCGATTCTCAAAGAGCATCAAATCACAACGCGCGGACGGCGGCGTAGAGCGCCGCGCCGACTGTACCCGATTCTCAAAGAGCATCAAATCACAACTGCCCTGCTCTTGCTGCTGTGCGTGATTTCACTGTACCCGATTCTCAAAGAGCATCAAATCACAACACAATCGCGAGTCTGGAAATCGAGAACGTACTGTTCCCGATTCTCAAAGAGCATCAAATCACAACTCACGCGGGAGGCGCTGATCAACATGGCGAACTGTTCCCGATTCTCAAAGAGCATCAAATCACAACTATTCGTTGTCGGCCATCGCGGCCGGTTGTGCGCGTCAGTTCCCGACAGCGACGCGGATGATGAAAGCCAGGGCGCTGACACCCACCCACACCCAAAATATGACGGTGTGGGCGTTACACCCGCTGGAACGCTCATCTGAAATTGCCCGGTTCATGTCGCTCATTATAACGCCGTCTCCTTTCCCATTGCAAACAACCGCAGCGTCTCGCCAAGCCGCCAGCCGCCGCACACGCCACGCTGGGCCGCCCGCGTGGCGATCAGCTCCTCCCGCCTCCTGCCTCAGGGCTGGCGCGCCAGCGCGCTGAGTGCCGCATGGCTACGGTCGCGGCAGGGACGCAGGATGTAGGTGTAGTCAAACGGCTGGGCGCGCAGGATGTACTTTTCCAGCGGGGTGGGCCCGCAGCTCGCGCCGCCTAGGCCGGTCTGGCCGGCGTCCAGCGCCAGGCAGACCTCCGGGCGTGGGCGCAGCGGGTTGTAGATGCGCTCCATGCCATTACGGTGGCGCGCGCCTTCGAGGTCTTCGGAGGTGTGGTGCAGCGCGGTCACGAAGAACGGCTTGGGGAAGGTGATGTGCACGCCGTCGCCGGAGCGGTCGGTGAAGGCCACCCAGCGCACGTCGCTCTTGCCGCCGCACTCCTGCGGCCGCACGTAGGACACGTACTGTTCGGTGACCGTGGAGGTGTAGAAGCCGAGGTCGCTGCCGGTGTTGCGGTCAATATAGTTCTCCCACGGGCCGCGGCCGTAGTACGCCATCTGCTCCAGCGCGCCGTCCAGCATCAGCCGCACGCCCATGCGCGGCAGCACCGGCAGCCGGCCGGCCGGCGTGACCGTGTTGCGCACGCGGATCGTGCCGTCGCCGCTCACCCGGTACTCGGCGGTGTGCGTAAAGCGCCCGCTCTTGAAGCCGCACGCCTCGACCGTCGCCGTCACGGTCGCCGTGCCGTCGTCCAGGCGCGTCACGACGAGCGGGCGCGCGTGGTGGCTCATCTGTGTCAGGCCGGATTCGAAGTACTCGTTGCGCATCCAGCGGCCCCACTGGTTGTCGTTGTCCACGAAGGCGCGGAAGGTGTTGAGGCGCGGGCCGTGCACGACGCCCGCGGCATCCGCGAGGATGGTCTGGCCGTTATAGACCAGGCGCGCGAGCGTGCCTGAGGCGCGGCAGAAGACCGCCTCGAAGCGGCGGCCGCGCAGCGTGACGCGCGCGTCATCCTCGGTCACCTTCAGCGCCGGTGTCTTGGCGGCGGCGGGCGCGGCGGCGGGGACGGCGGCGGGCGTGAACGCGAGCTGGCTGGCCGCGATCTCGTGGCCCTTCCCGGCCCACAGCGTCGGCTCCCGCAGGTGGAAGCTCACGCGGTAGAGGTACTCCGCGCCGGGCAGGGGCTTGACCGGCGGCACCGGCACCGCGACGCGACGGCGCGCGAGCGGCGCGACGTCCAGCGCGCCCAGCGAGCCGCCCGCGATCTCCGTGCCGTCGCAGGCCAGCGACCAGCGCGCGTCGAAGGCGGCTGCGTCGGTGAAGGCGAAGCGGTTCCACACCTCGACGGTGCCGGCGGCCGCGTTCTCGGCCGTGACCATCAGGTTCTGGTGGACGCGCTTGACCTCGACCAGTTTGGGCGTCACCCGGCGGTCCGGGGTGATCACGCCGTTGCAGACGAAGTTGCCGTCGTTGGGCTTGTCGTCAAAGTCGCCGCCGTAGGCCAGGTAGCGCTCGCGCGTCCCGTCAGGGAGCACGCGGTCGGTGTACTTCCAGACCGCCTGGTCGATCCAGTCCCAGATGCAGCCGCCCGACAGTGAGTCGCTGGAGTAGAACGCCTCCCAGTACTCCTTGAAGTTCCCCATCGCGTTGCCCATCGCGTGCGCGTATTCGCACAGGAAGAACGGCTTCGTCGTGTTTTTGCCGCGCTCATACACCCAGTCGACGGTCGGGTACATGTGGCTGTCGACATCGACGATCTCGTTGGCTCGCTCGTAGTGCACCGGGCGCGTGGGGTCCAGCGCCTTGACGGCGTCGTAGGCCGCCTTGAAATTCTTGCCGGGGCCGGCTTCGTTGCCGAGCGACCACATGAAGATCGAGGGGTGGTTCTTGTAGTTCTCGACCTGGTTGACGTTGCGCTCGACGTGCGCCTTCTCCCACGACGCCACATGGCTCAGCGACTCCTTCTCGTAACCCATGCCGTGCGACTCGACATTCGCCTCGCCGACCACGTAGATGCCGTAGCGGTCGCAGAGCTGGTACCAGGCGTAGTGGCAGGGATAGTGCGACGTGCGGACCGTGTTGATGTTGTTCTGCTTGAACAGCAGGATATCCTTGAGCATCTCGGCGCGCGACACCGTGCGCCCGTTCTCCGGGGTGGCCTCGTGGCGGTTGACGCCCTTGAACTTGACGGCCTGGCCGTTGAACAGGATTTTGCCATCGCGGATCTCGACGCGGCGGAAGCCGACCTTGCAGGTGCGCACGTCCTGCGACCCGTCAGCACCGGCGAGGGTGAGGACCAGCGTGTAGAGATAGGGGTCTTCCGCCGACCACAGGCGCGGCGCCAGCTCCTGGCCGGGCGGCGTCGCGCCATGCGCGACGGCGTCAGCGCCGTCGGCCGTCAGCGCGAGCCGCAGCTCGGGCAGCGTGGCGACGCGGCTGAAGCTGGCGTCATAGAGTTCGCCCTTCACGGTCGCGGCCGCGGCCTTCCCGTTCAGCGCGCGCCCCTTGGCGGTGAGATGCAGCACGGCGCTTTTGAAGTCGGCGGCGAGCTGGGTGGTCACGCTGAAATCGCGCAGCTCGGCCGGCGGCGGCGAGAAGAGCGAGACATCGCGGTAGATGCCGCTGAAGCGGAACATGTCCTGATCCTCGAGGTAAGAGCCGTCCGACCAGCGGTAGACCTCCACGGCCAGCGTGTTCTCGCCGGCCTTGAGGTGTTTGGTCAGGTTGAACTCGGCGGGCAGCTTGCTGTCTTCGCTGTAGCCGACGTACGCGCCGTTGACCCAGAGGTAGAAGGCCGAATAGACGCCGTCGAAACGGATGAAGACCGGGCGTCCCTGCCAGGCGGCCGGCACGGTGAAGCGCTTGAGGTAGGAGCTGACCGGATTGTATTCGGTGCCGATCAGCGGCGGCTTGCGTTGGTGCGGGTAGCGGATGTTGGTGTAGATCGGGATGCCGAAGCCGCGCATCTCCACGCAGCTCGGCACATCGATCGTGAACCAGCGGGCGGCGTCGAAGCCGGGCGTGTGGAAATTGGCCGGGCGCTCATCCGGGCTGCCGCTCCAGCAGTACGTCCAGTTGCCGTTCAGCAGCACGCGGTAGGGTGTGTCCGGCTCTTCGGCGGTCAGGGCGTCGGCGGCCTTGGCCAGCGGGAAGCTGGCGGCGCGGGCCGGTTCGCGGTTGACGGCGTTGACCTGCTCGTTCTCCCATTCGCGGGCGACGGCGGCGTTCAGGCAGAGGGCGGCGGCGGCAAAACAGAACCATTTCATGTACATGGGGTATTCTCCAATCGGGTGATCACTTCAGCGCAGAGTATAGCGCACCCGCTCGCGGCGAACAAGCGAACGCGGTTCTTAGACTTGACGCCTTGCGGCCGACCCGTCATTCTTGTGCGCATGCTCAAAGACGGACATATCCGCCTGCTGCCGATCCACGTCGCGAACAAAATCGCGGCGGGCGAGGTGGTGGAGCGGCCGGCCTCGGTGGTGAAGGAGTTGATGGAGAACGCCATCGACGCCGGCGCCACGCGAGTCGATGTGACCGTCACGGCGGGCGGGCGCAAGCTGATCGAGGTGCGCGACAATGGCTGCGGCATGGGGCGCGACGATGCCCTGCTCAGCATTGAGCGGCAGGCGACCAGCAAGATCCGCGACGTGGACGATATCGAGCGGATCGACACGCTCGGCTTTCGCGGCGAGGCGCTGCCCTCCATCGCCTCGGTCTCGCGCTTCACGCTCAAAACGCGCCGCGCTGCGGACGATGCCGGCACCGAGTTGTCGGTCGTGGGCGGCAGCCTGCACGATGTGCGCGAGGCCGGCGTGCCGGTCGGCACCACGCTCGACGTGCGCGACCTCTTCTTCAACGTGCCGGCCCGCCGCAAATTCCTGCGCGCCTTTCAGACCGAACAGGCGCACATCCGCTCGGTCTTCACGCTGCATGCCCTGGCGCATCCCGAGATCGGCATGAGCCTCACGGCGGACGGCCGCGAGCTGGCGCGCCTGCCGCCCGGCGCCACGCTGGAGGAGCGCGCCCGCGATCTCTTCGGCGCCGATTTCTGCGCGGGCCTGCGGCCGGTCGAGCGGACGCTCGGCGACCTGCGCGTCTACGGGTTTGCCGGACTGCCGACCCAGACGCGCAACGACCGCAGCGAACAGTATGTCTTTATCAACCGACGGCCGGCCACCGCGCCGGTCATCGCCTACGCCCTGCGCGAGGCCTATCCGCCGCTGGAGGGCGACCGCAAGCCGATCGTGCTGCTTTTCATCGAGATGCCGCCCGGGGGCGTGGATGTCAACGTGCATCCGACCAAGCGCGAGGTGCGTTTCCACAAGCCGGTGGAGGTGCGCGAGGCGCTGATCGGCGCCTTGACCGATGCGCTCGGCGTCACGCGCAAGCGCAGGGACGACGGGGGAGCGATCAGGGCTCCGGCGGCCGACACGCGCGCGGAGACGCGGGGCGAGCAGGCTGTTTCGCTGCGGACCCTGGTGCCGGAAGCCGCGGCGCAGCCCTTTGCGTATCCCGCGCCCGTGCCGCTCCCGCCTGCGGCCGCGCTCCGTCCTTCCGTCCCGTTGCCGGTGCCGGCGCCCTCGGCTCCGCCCGCCGCCGCACTGCCGCCGTCCGGCCAGGGCCTGCCGCTTTTCGCGGATCCGCAGGAGGGCTCGCCGTGGCGCTGGTGCCGGGTACTGGGCCAGGTGGGCGGCCGCTATCTGTTGCTGGAGACGGACGGCGGCACGGTAACGGTCGATCCGCGCGCGGCGCGCGAGCGGGTGCTGTATGAGCGTCTGATGGGCAGCGCACGGCGCGGCGAGACGCTGTCACAGCGCCTGCTGCTGCCGGAGACGGTGCAGCTCGCGCCCGCCGACGCCGCACGCCTGCGCAAGCATTTGCCGGTCGTGCAGGGGATGGGGTTCGGTGTGGAGGAGTTCGGCAACGATCACTTCATCGTCGAAGCGCTGCCTGACGCGCTGGTCGCGGTCTCCTGCCGAGAGCTGCTGGGTAACATCGCGCATGATCTCGAGAACGCCGGCACGCGGCGCGGTGTGGAGAAGTGGCGCGAGGAGCTGGTCGCCCAAGCCGCCTGCCGCGCCGCCGCCGGCAGCGGAGAGCCGCTGACCGAGGATGCGGCCGAGAAGCTGGTGCGCGACTTGGCCGCCACACGCATGCCCTACACCTGTCCGCGCGGGCGGCCCACCATGATCTTCACGTCGTACCGCGAGCTGGAGCGCAAGTTCGGCCGATGAGCCCCCCGCCCTCCCCGGAACCAGAAACCCGGAACCAGAAACCCGGAACCCGCCCATTCACTGAACGGGGCGCGCGAGGAGCCGGTGCAAGGCCTGTCCGAAGAGCGTCCCCTGACGCATCATGCCGAGATCGTTGGGGTGGCAGCCGTCCACGGTGCCCTCGCCGTCGTGGCCGAGCATCTCCCGGGCTTCCAGGTAGTGCAGCTCCGCCCACTTGGCGCTGTCTTCAGCCTTCAACTTCTCAAACAGCGCGCGCAGGATGACCGCCTTGGAGGTGGGGGCCCGTCCGAAGGCGTTGCAGTCCTCCGCCAGCAGGATGGGGGTGGCGGGCCGTTTGTCGCGCAGGGCGCGGATGAACGGTTCGGCGCGCTCGCGGACCAGATTGTCGTTCATGTTCCAGAGACAGTCGAGCACATAGACCGAGGCGTCGATCTCGGCGATCAGGTCACAGAGCGCGAGCTCCATCTTGCCGTTGCCGGAAAAGCCGAGGTTGACCACCGGCGCGTCGGCCAGCCGGCCGGCGATCGCGGTGAAGGCCATGCCGGGGCGCGAGGCGCAGGCGCCGTGCGTGATCGAGGTGCCATAAAAGACGACCGGCCGCGTCTGGCCGTTGGCGCGCGGCGGCGGCGCGCGGAGGGCGCAACCTTTGGGGATGCCCACCTCGACCAGCGCGGTCCCGTTGTAGAGCGGCAGGTAGAGCAGGCACTCGGCGTTCGGCGTGACGGCGATCTCGACGGTGTTGGTGACGGCTGCGGGGCGCCCGTTCTTGACGAAACGCCAGCCCTCGGGCGTACGCTGATACAGGTCCACGCCGCTGACGCCGGTGGCCGGCATGTGCGGCATGGCCAGCTCGGCGTTACGCACCGCCCAGCGCACGGTCAGCCGGTTCGCGTCGGTCACGAAACGCAGCGCCAGGCCGGCCGAGTGGCGGCTCAAGCCCCACACGCTGGCCGGCACCACGTCCCGGGCGCGCGCCGGCAGGCGGTCATAATAAACATCCGTGTCTTGGAACGCCCGGCCCTCGATCGGCAGCGCGGGGCCGTCGAACCAGACCGTCTGGCCCGACGCATCCTCGCGGCCCTGAAGGTCGGCTGCCTGAGCCGACAGCACCGCCGCCGCCCAGATCATGCCGCCGATGCTCATCCAGCCCTGTTTCATCACACGCCTCCTGTCGGTGGACCACACACGGAACGAGCCGCGCGGCTGCGCGGCTCGTTCGAACAAACACGATCCCTTCAAGCCGCGAAGGCGCCCGGATCAGTTTTTGTGACGGTAGATGATGCGCCCCTTGGTCAAGTCGTAGGGCGAGATCTCCAGCGTCACCCTGTCGCCCGCCGCGATCTTGATGAAGAACTTACGCATCTTGCCGGAAATGTGAGCCAGCACTTCGTGCCCGTTTTCCAGTTTCACCTTGTACATGGTGGCTGGCAGCACCTTGACCACGACTCCAATCACTTCAATGGCATCATCACTCGGCATAGCGCTCCGTCCTTAGGGTTAAAATCACGTCTTACTGTAGCACGGCGGCCGGGAGGATGACAAGACTTGCCGCAATCAAAAAAAAGACCTGTTGCGGTCGCGGCTCTTTACGTTACACTGAAACAACACTTACAGGCGGCGGCTTTCTTCTGACGCAGCCGCATGAACCACGTAAAACGTTGCGGAGTTATGGACAACACAGCACTTCTTTCTCGCGCCCGTCAGGTCCTCGACATTGAGATCGAGGGTCTGCGCAGCGCGCAGGCCGCGCTGGGCGAGGGCTTCGTCGCCACGGTGCGCCTGCTGCTCGACACCCTTGAAAACGGCGGCAAGATCGTCGTCACCGGCGTCGGCAAAAACCTACACATCGCGGAAAAGCTCTCCGCCACCCTGGCCAGCACCGGCTCGACCAGCGTGGTCATGAACCCGATCCAGGCGATGCACGGCGACCTCGGCATGATCGCGGATCAGGATGTGCTGCTCGCGCTCAGTTTCTCGGGCGAGTCCGACGAAGTCATCAAGCTGATTCCGGCCGTGCGCCGTCTCGGCATCCGCGTGATCGGCATGGTGGGCAATCCCGATAGCACCCTCGCGCGCCTGAGCGACACCGTGCTCGGCGTCTGTATCGGGCAGGAAGCCTGCCCCTTCGGCATGGCGCCGACCACCAGCACGACCGCCACGCTGGCCGTGGGCGACGCGCTCGCCATGGTTCTGATCGAGGCCCGCCACTTCAACAAGGAGCGCTACGCTCGCCTGCATCCTGCCGGCGCGATCGGCCGCGCGCTGGTGCTGCGCGTGCGCGACATCATGCGCACCGGCGAGCACATGGCCCGCGTGGCGCTCGGCGCCACGGTCATGGACGGCATCATGGCCATGACCACAGCCAAGAGCGGCGCCGCTCTGGTCGCCCACGCCGACGGGCGCCTGGCCGGCATTTTCACCGACGGCGACCTGCGGCGCCTGCTCGCCGAAGGCCAAGAGATTTTGCACCGTCCCATTCAGGATGTCATGACGCAGCGGCCGGTCTCGGTGACGGATGACGCGTACGCGGTGGATGTGCTGCGCGTCTTCGAGAAGTACAAGATCGATGATCTGCCGGTGGTCGATGCCGGCGGGGTACTGGTCGGCTACGTGGACATCCAGGACCTGCCGAAAATGAAGGTCATGTGAACCGCTAACACGCGCCGGGCGTTGATACCGGGTAGCGGTCGGCTCCAACCGGCCGCCCCGCCTGCCGGCGTGCGCACGGTTCATGACCTGAGGGTATTATGGTTTTTCTCGCACAGAGTTCTCCAGAGGCCGCGCAAGGCCTTTTCGACGCCGCCTTCGCCCTGTTCGACCGCGGCGGTCCGGTGATGTGGCCGATCTTGGTCTGCTCGCTGGTCGCCCTGGCCGTGACCTTCGAACGCCTCTTCGCCTTCTGGAAATACAACACCGCGAACTTCTACTTCCGCAACCGGCAGAAAGAGGTGCTCGGCCTGACGCGGGACGGACGCTTCGACGAGGCGCGCACGGTCGCCTGCGCGGCGGACTCGCCCATCTGCCGCATCTTCGGCAGTGCGCTGGAGAACCGCGCGGCCGGCTTTCAGGAGACGCTCGAGGCCGCCTCGCAGCTTGAGCTGGACCACTTGCGCCGCGGCCTTTCCGTGCTCGACACGACCATCACCGTGGCGCCGATGCTCGGCATTCTGGGCACGGTCACCGGCATCATCAACACCTTCAACATGCTGAACGCCGCCGGCATGGAAAATCCCACCGGTGCCACGGCCGGCATCGCCGAGGCGCTCATCACCACCGCCGCCGGACTGGTGGTGGCGATCTGCTGCCTCTTCCCGTTCAACTTCATGGTGGCGCAGCTCAAGCGCCGCACGACGGAACTCGAACAGGCCGCTCACCACTTTGAACTGGCCTACAACACCGGGCTCGCGAAGTCCGTCCCGCCCCCGCAATGACCGCAGCGCCGAGCCGCGCCGACCCAGGAGAGCACCATGCGACTGAACTCAGGGTATGAGGACCGCAAAGCCCGCATGGAGATGATTTCCCTGATGGATGTCATGTTCCTGATTCTCGTGGTTTTCGTTTACGCGGTCTTCTCGATGTCCGTGCACCGCGGCCTCAAGGTGGATCTGCCGTCGGCGCACGGCACCCTGCTTAAGGGCGAGCGGCTTGTCATCACGGTGTCGGCCGACAACGCGCTGGCCTTGAACAAAGAGCCGATGGCGCTCGACGACCTGGTGCTTGCCACGGTCACGCGCTGGCGTGAGAATCCCGTCCCGGTGCTGATCAGCGCCGACCGCGCCGCCGCGCTCGGTACCGGCATCGAACTGCTCGGCAAACTCAAAAACGGCGGCGTGGAACAGGTCGCGTTCCAGGTGAGCGGGGAAGCACCCGCGCCACGCTGACCGCGTCCGCGACAGGCAGAACGCATGATTTTTTCAAACGACCATCTTGTCAGCTTCACGCTCTCGGCGGCCGTGCATCTCGTGGGCCTGCTGCTGCTGGGCGACGCCGTGCGCCGTCCGCCTGACGAGACGGCCGACACCGTGCCCGAGCTGCTGCTCGCCTCGGTTCAACTGACCCTTGCCGAGATGGAATCCACCGCGCCCGGGACGGTTGCCGCGCCAGCGCAGCCGGAAGCGCCGCCCCTCGCCATTCCCGAATCCGAACCCGAGCCGCCGCAGCAGATGCCCGAGAAGCAAGATTTTGCCGACGTGCTGCCCGACCTGCCGCCGCCCGAGCCGCCGCCCGAGCCACACCCCGAGCCCACACCCGCTCCCGTCCCCGAACCGCCGCCCGCACCCAAGCCCCCGCCGCCCGCACCCGTCCCGCCGTCGCCGGCGCCGCCGGCGCCGCCCACTCCCGGTCCTTCTGTGGAATCTTCCGAAGCGGCGGGAGACGGCGGCGCGGCAGGTCATGTGGACGCGCGGCCCTCGTTGGACCGGCCGATCCGCCCGGTCTATCCGCTTGGCGCGCGACGGCGTGGCGAAGAGGGCACCGTGGTGCTGGATGTGAAGGTGGCGGCCGACGGCCGAGCCGCAGGCGTGACGCTGGTGCGCTCCAGCGGCTTCGCGGAACTGGACCGGTCCGCAGAACGCGCGGCGGCGCAGGCGCGTTTCAACCCCGCGACGCGCGGCGGTCGCCCGGTGGATTCGGCCGCGCGTCTGACCCTCGTGTTCCGCCTGCGCGATTTATAAACGTGCGGTGCCAAGTGTCGGGGACTGCAACGACGGGAAATGCGGTGAGATACGGTCGGGTGTCGGCGGGCCGGAGGTATTCGGTTAGCGACGGGGGGGGGGGGCAGACGAAGCGCGAGGGAAAGCGGAACGGATGCGGCACAGGCTGGTGT
>CAZOIS010000115.1:0-13655 GCA_964579865.1 uncultured Lentisphaeraceae bacterium
CTCAAGCAGTACTGGCCGCTCAACGACGGCACGGGCTCGGTTGCCTCCAATGCGGTGGCGGGTGGAAACGCGGGCACGTTGGTCAATTTTTCAGGTGGTGGCTGGGATGTGGACGTGCCCGCGCCGCTGGCGTCGCGGGCGAGCGGTTCT
Source organism: uncultured Lentisphaeraceae bacterium (assembly GCA_964579865.1). Taxonomy (GTDB): domain Bacteria; phylum Verrucomicrobiota; class Kiritimatiellia; order RFP12; family UBA1067; genus DAOPZC01. The sequence goes on from CAZOIS010000115.1 coordinate 151, forward strand.
CTCGCCTTTACTTCCGCAAGCAGCACGTATGTGAATGGCGGTCATCTCGGAATGGTTGCGACCGGCGGGGGCGACGGTGTGAGCCTTTCGCTCTGGCTGAAGCCCGGCGTGATTGGCTCCGACACGCGGCTGATCTCCATGCTGCGACAAACCTCGACTACACCGCATCCGACAGGTGCCGTCCGTCTGGTGGCGGATGCTGCCGGGAACGGAACGCTGCAAGTCTCCAGCCCAACCTGGAACACTCTGAGCACGGCGGGGGCCATTCGCACGAACCACTGGCAGCATCTCTGCCTCGTCTGGCGGGGCAACCTGGTGGATGCATACCTCAACGGCAACCTCGTCGGCTCGGCGACCGCTAAGTTTGAATACGATCGCGATTCGAACGGCGACCCCATCGGGTTTGGTATTGGGGCGCGATATCTTACGAACGGCACCTACTTTCAAGGAAAACTCGCAGATGTAGCCGTATGGCAGGAAACGCTTTCACCCGTACACGTCCGTCGCTTGGCGGCGGGTGAGTCACCCATAACGATTCATGCGGTTGATGCAGAACATGTGCAGCCGTTGTATTGGGCTTTGGATGACGGAGCAGGCTTGTTCGCCACCAACTCCGTTCTGGGAGGGAGTACGGCGGCGTTGGTCAACGCTGGGGGCGCGGCGTGGGACACGGACGTGCCGGAGGCTTTGGTCGGACGTTCGAGTGGGTCACTTCGGTTCAATGCAGCTTCCAATACTTATTTGAACGGCGGCTATCTAGGAATTTCTTCGACGGGCGGGGTGGACGGAGCAACGTTGTCGGTCTGGCTGAAGCCGAAGGCGGTCGGCGACGCACGCCTTTTCAGCACATTGCGAAAGACGGCCGTTACACCCAATCCATCCGGAAACGTGCGGCTGGCGACGAACGCGCTCGGCCAGGTCATTCTTCAAGTGGCGACCAACACGATATGGATGAGCCTGACACCTGCCGGGGCGATCCGGACCAACGAATGGCAGCATCTCGGCTTGGTTTGGCGCGCGAACTACGTCGAAGCCTTTGTCAACGGGGAGAGTGTCGGCTGGGTCTTGTCAAATTTCGATTTCGACCGCGATTCAAATGGTGACTCGGTTGGCTTTGGCATTGGAGCGAAATATCTTTCTAAATACGGACAGACCTTTGATGGCAAACTGGACGATCTTGCGGTCTGGAATTGGACCTTGTCAGCCTCGCAAATTCGCACGCTGGCATCTGGCGTGTCGCCGCTTGCCGTGCCGCTTGCCGTGTCGCCACTTCGGCCGGAAAAACCGCTGGTTCAATACCGACTGGACGGCGATGCGACGGCGTTACCTCGGCTGTACGACGGCGCTGCGGTAAACGGAGCGACCTTTACCGGCGGGGCTGGCAACACGCCCTTCGCCATTGCAGGGGACATGGCGCTTTCTCTTGACGGCGTGAACGATGAAGTGACGCTTCCCAACCTGGATGCGCTGCGGCCCGGCACGAATGCGTGGACCGTGTCGCTTTGGTTTAAAGCCGCTGCAAGCGATCAACTGGGCGCGATCCTCGCAAACCGGTTGAGTGTGAGTCCCTTCACGCAGATCGGCATTTACTGTGGTGGCACCACACTCGGCAACATCGGCACAGGACGGCGAATCCACTATGTGGTGCTAGGAGGGGCCGTGGGCGCATGGGAGGCCGTCACTTCTGTGGACTACGCCGATGGCGAATGGCATCACCTGGCACTCGTGTGTGAAAGTGGGTATTACCGACCGGTCTTGCACGTCGACGGATCGGTCGTTCCGGTCACGCTCTTAAGAAGCCCGTACGGGCCATGCAATATCAACAGTCCAGATCCGTGGCGAATAGGGTCTAGCGAAGCATCGCACTTCAAAGGCCTAGTCGACGAGGTGGCGATGTGGAATACCGCCCTGACGGCCGAGCAGGTCGCCTGGCTGGCAAACAACAGTCTTACGGCGATTCCGCCGCGGGGGACGCTGATCCGGATACAGTGAATGTTTTTCAGAAATGCGGTACAATCAAAACAACTGAGCAGTTTTTAGGGAGGATATCATCATGACACATCCGTTTTCCAGGCGAGATTTTTTCAAGAGCACCGTGTTCGCGGCCGGCGTCGCGGCGGTGGGGGTACAAGCGGTGAGGGCCGCCGAAAAGCCGATCGCCGGCTTTGACGAGACCGACGCGGGCAAGGTCAAAACGGCCGCTTGGACACCCTTTTCCGACCGCAAGGTCAAAGTGGGCATCGCGGGTTACGGGGTCTGCAAGTTCGGGGCGCAGTTCGGCTTCCAGAACCATCCGAATGTCGAGGTCGTCGCGGCGACCGATCTGGACCGCGCCGCCAGCGCGGAGCTGGCAAAAGTCACGGGCGCCAAAAAAACCTACGCCTCGTGCGAAGAGATGTTCGAGAAGGACAAGGAGATCGAGGCGGTCTTCATCGCCACGGACGCGCCCAGCCACGCGCGGCTCTGCATTGCTGGTCTCAAGCGCGGCCTGCACGTGGCTTCGGCCGTGCCGGCCGTTTTCGGCGCAGAACAGTTGGCGCTGGCGGATGAGTTGCTCGCGACGGTGAAGCAGACCGGCATGCTGTACGCGCTGTACGAGACCTCGGCGTTTCGCCCGCAAGTCTACGCGATGCGCGAGATCTTCAAGGCCGGCGGCTTCGGCAAGCTGATCTATACCGAGGGCGAATATTACCACTACATGGATAAACACATCGGCTCGTACAAGGACTGGCGCGTGGCCTTGCCGCCCCAGTACTATCCGACCCACTCGAACGCCTTTTATACGTGCGTCACGGGCGGTTCGTTCACCGAGGTCTCCTGCCTGGCCATGCCGAGCCTGCTGGCCGACAACCAGCCGGGCAAGAACCGCTACAACAATCCGTTCGCCACCGAGATCGCGCTGTTCCGCACCAGCGAAGGCGGCATGGCGCGCATGGCCGTGAGCTGGGACATGCCCGGCGCGCACGGCGAAAAGGGGCGCGTGTACGGTCAGAAGGGCTGTTTCGAAGAGCGCTATTCCGGTCAGGCGGACGTTTCGAAGGTCACGCAGGAGAAGCCGCCGCTGCCGCCAGGCGTGCCGGGCGGCGGGCACGGCGGCTCGCACGGCTATCTGACCGATGACTTCATCCGCGCGATCCTCCTCAAAGGCCGTCCGGTCTGTGATGCGGCCTGCGCGCTGAACACGACGGTGTCCGGGATCTACGCGCACCTGTCCGCCATGAAGGGCGGCGAGACGCTGAAAATCCCGCAGTTCCGGCTGTGAGGCTTGGCCGGCGCTTTTTCACATGTCGCGCGTGGCGGCGCGGTAGTCGCTCATGGTGCGGCCGAAGCGCTTCTTGAACAGCCGCGCCAGATAGCATTCGTTCGCGAAGTCGCATTGGCTCGTGATCTCGCTGATGGACAGGTTGGTGTCTGACAGCAGGGAGCAGACGCGCTCCAGACGCACACGTTGAATCTCCTCGAGAATCGTGCGCCCGACGACGGTCTTGAACTGAATCTCCGCAAAGCGCCGCGAGGTGCCGATCTTTTTGACGACATCGGGGACATGGATCGGCTGATGTCCGGCCGTGTTCCAGATAAATTGGAGCGCAAGCGCAATGTGACGGTCAGGGATGACGGCGACATCGGTTGAGCGTCGCGTGACAATGTGTGTGGGCGTACTGGTGAATATTCTCTTTTTCAGCCGGTCACCGCGCATCAGACGGTCGAGATGTTCGGCGATCAAGTAGCCGGTTTGCTGCCCGACCGTCAGCACGCTTGACAGGGCGGGGAAGGTCGCCTCGCAAATAAGTTCATCGTTGTCGACGCCCAGAACGGCAAGCTGGTCGGGCACCGCGATGTCGGCCCCCATGCAGGCGTCGAGCACCTGTCGTCCGCGGCCGTCCATAGCCGCGAAGAGCGCGGTCGGTTTGGGCAGCGCGTGGAGCCAGGCTTGCAGACGCGGCTGCTCAACCGCCCAGTCCTGTTTTTCAGCATCGGACAACTGCGGGTAAATGTGGCAGGTTTTGCCCGCCCTTTCGACGGTCTCGCGAAAACCGGCTTCGCGTTCTTTCGACCAGTATAGGTCGCAGGGGTCGCCCACAAAGGCAAACTGGCTGTAGTGGCGATTCAGGTAATAGTCGGCGGCCAGCTTACCGCAGGCATAGGAGTTGAGATTCGTGCATGAGAATTTCGCCAGAGGGTGTGTCGGCTGCCGCATCGGGGGCGACGGCTCGCAGACTATCACCGGCACGTCCAAGCGGGCGATCAGCTTCGCCTCCTGCGTGTCGCATGCGCCGGTGATGATGCCGGTACAACCCCAGCGTTTGAGATCAAGCAGCCGTTGCTCACCGGGCCGCCCCTCCATGCGGTACAGGCGCCAGGGGCCGTGCAGTTTGACAAACTGCAGGATGCCGCGCAGGAGGTCGGCCTGACCTTTCAGGGCCATTTGCATCAGCAGGGCAACCTGCGGGATACGTGATTTCGGTTTGCGCATGACGTCTCCAGAAGCGCTTTCACAATAGCCGATGCATGGTTCTCGCACAAGTCCGGCATGCGCAAAAAGTCAGGATTTTTTGCGTAATCAGGTCTGGTTATGTCGTGCCGATATCCCGCATAGTTGCGGTGTTCTGAAAGAAGGTCGTGGCGATGACTTTTTAACAACACACGAAGGAGTGACTATGACTAGTGACTTGCACTTGCGCGCAGGAGTCCGGATTTTTCAGACTGTCGGCTGATCGCCCCACTGAAGTCACGGGGCTTGATCTGGATACTGGTCTTCTGGAGTACAAAGTGATAGGCAACGAGATGCCAGCCGCGATCACTGTCCACAAGAGAATCTCACTGGAGTCTGAAACGCCGACCATGAATGCATGGGAAGGATAGGAAGAACAAGCTGCGTTTTACGGCAAAATCGGATAAAGGCGCTTATGTCAAGTCGGGCGCGGGCCGGAAGGGCGGGGAGACGGTTCCGGCGACGCTGCCCCCAGGCCGAATGCCTCGCGTCGTTCACGTTCACGTACGCGTACTCGATTACGATTAGGATTACGATTAGGACGAGGATTTCGAATCGACAAAGTTCGCGACAAAGCTTGGAGACAACGCCATCATTGAAAAAATCACACGCAAAACCCGGAAGCACCTGTTCTTGGTTGGCGGGCGCGACCTGTAGCTGCGGCGTCCTCGCCGCAGGACGCAGCGCGGCGAGTTCACCAACCCGCGACACTCCAGAAACTGAACGGGTACCCGGCAAGCCGTATTTACGCTTGATTGCGAGGAGGTGTCAGCGTAGGGTCCCTGCCCATTCCGACCCCAACGTCACGAAAGGTTTACTTCCCACCTACGAGACCCAGACCGTCACCGAGTCGCAAGGGGCGAGTCGCTGGTGGCTAGGGAGTGGGGGCTCGCGGCTAGGGGTTGGTCTTACTCAATCCTGATTTAACTCAGGAATGGTAAAGAAAATTCCTGTCTTTAGTCAGGTTTGGTATTGACTAGGGCAGGGGCAATGGCCTATTCTTAACGCCATGAAGGACATCGCTCGACTTTACACGGACATCGTGGTGCGGCACCTGGCGGAAGACCGCCAGATGGTTTTCATTTCCGGCCCCAGGCAGGTCGGGAAGACAACCTTGTGTGCAGGGCTTTCCACACGCTACTTGAACTGGGACAACGGCGAACACCGGCTTGTCATCTTGCGTGGCGAATCGGCGGTGGCCGAGATCGCCGGAGTGAATCAGGCGGCGGAGCAGAAACCGGTGCTCGTTCTCGACGAACTTCACCACTACGCGAAGTGGAAGTCCTTTCTCAAGGGCTTCTACGACGTCCAGGGTCGCGACGTTCGCGTGATCGTGACGGGCTCCGCTCGTCTCGACGCGTACAAACGAGGCGGCGACAGCCTGATGGGGCGTTATTTCCCGTATCGGATGCATCCGCTTTCGGTTGGTGAACTGCTCCGGCCGAGAATCTCCGAGTCCGAGATCGCCGATCCCGTGGCGCTCTCGGCGACGGACTGGGAAGCGCTTTCGACTTTCGGCGGTTTTCCCGAACCCTTCTCGAAGGCGCGGACGTCTTTTCTCACACGCTGGCAGCGTCTGCGTTTCGATCAACTTCTCCGAGAGGACATCCGAACGGACACGCGGATCCGCGAACTAGGGCAGATCGAGGCGCTGGCCCGCATCCTCTCCCGGCGATCCGGAGAGCAGGTCGTCTATGCCTCTTTGGGCAGCGAGGTGCAAGTCGACGAGGTGACGGTTCGGAAGTGGGTTTCCACGCTGAACGCGTTCTTTTTCGGCTTTCTGGTGAAGCCTTGGTCGAAACGGGTCGCCAACGCCATCCGGAAGACGCCGAAATGGTACCTTCGCGACTGGTCGTCGATCCAGGATCCCGGCAGCCGGAACGAAACCCTGGTCGCCTGCCATCTGCTGAAGGCCGTCGAGTTGTGGACGGATCTCGGTCTCGGCGAATACGACCTCTTCTACATTCGCGACAAGCAGAAGCGCGAGGTGAACTTCCTGATCTCGAAAGACGGCAAACCCTGGTTCATCGTGGAGGTCAAAACCTCCGACACGACCCTGGCTCCGGCATTGGCGGTCTTGCAGGGCGCGACGGGGGCAAAGCACGCCTTCCAAGTTGTTTTCGGCCTGCCATTCCAGGCGGTCGACTGCTTCCAATACACCCGCCCGATGGTGGTGCCGGCACAGACCTTTCTGAGCCAGCTCCCCTGACAATCCCCATGACCGACATACTATCCGCGAGGCACAGGAGCTGGGTGATGGGTCGCATCCGCTCCCGCGACACGAAGCCGGAGCGGATAGGAAGTACAAGCTGCGTTTTCGAGGGAGCGGCGGGAAGCGCCAAGGGCGGATAACGGCGTTTATGTCAAGTCGCACCGGGCGGCCCGGCGGGGATTTTTCGACGCCCGACGTTGACGGCGGGGGTCGAAAAGCATACGATGGGGCCGTTTTCAGGTCGGAGAACGTAAGCCGATCAGTCGTGCTGGCGCGGGTGCGCCTGCACGGAGAAAAACGGAGGGTCGGATGTGTACGGTGCGCGGCGGCGTGCGCCGCGTTTTCAGGAAGGAAAGGACAGGACGGAAATGGTCGGAAAGATGTGCGGCATGGTGGTCTGCGCGCTGGTGGCGCTGGGCGGTTTGGCGGCGCCGGAGGCGGCGCGGCAGGGCTTTGTGGTCGTCACGGACCATCTTGTGGCCGATGGCGGGACGGACGTGTCGGACGCCCTGCAGCGTCTCATCGACGCGAACCCGAACCGCACGCTCTACTTCCCGGACGGCACGTACCTCCTCGCGAAGCCCATCCTCACGCCCGCGCATCCGCGCCGGAGCGTGGATCTGCGCCTCTCCCACTACGCCGTCCTCAAGGCCGCGCCGGGATGGTCCTCCCCCGAGGCCCTGGTGCGGCTCGGCGCAAGCCATCCGGCGAACGACATCCGCACGATTGGCAGCAACTACGGCCTCACGGGCGGCATGCTGGACGGAAGCGGCGTCGCGAACGGCGTCTCGATCGACGGCGGACGCGAGACGCGCATCCGCGATGTCGCGATCAAGCACGTGCGCGTGGGCGTCCACGTCAAGCGCGGCGCGAACAACGGCTCGTCCGACTGCGACATCCTCGACGTGAACATCGTCGGCAACGGGGCCACGAACTCCATCGGCGTCCTCGTGGAGGGCTACGACAACACCTTTACGAATCTGCGCATCGCGGACGTTCACACGGGCGTGCTGCTCCGTTCGGGCGGCAACTGCCTCCGCAACGTCCATCCGCTCTACACCTGCAACTATGCGGACTACGGGACGAGCTGCGGCTTCAACGTGCGGGCCTCGAACAACTTCTTCGACTTCTGCTACAGCGACCACTTCAGCATCGGCTTCCTGGAGGCGCCAGGCACCTCGGGCGTCTACCACAAGTGCTTCTGCTTCTGGTATGCGCCGAACAAGGGCCTGCGCCACACGGCGTTCCGCGCGGAGGGTGCATTCGGGTCGATCGTGCGCGACTTCACGGTCGGCTTCTGCAGGGCGGAGGCGCTTAACACGGTGCTGGAGGTCGGGAAGGACGGCGGGAAGGGCGTCTTCGACAACCTGCGCGTGAACGCGCGCGAGATCAACGAAACGGCCTGTGCCTACCGCAGGCACCTCGTCGGCAAGACGTTTTAGAGCCGTCCGCCGCCTCGCCGGGAGGGACGCGCTCCGTCGCGTCCGCCCGCTCCGCCCCGTCCGCCGCCCCGCCAGGAGGGACGCGCTCCATCGCGTCCGCCCGCTGGCACAACGGCGGCGGGCGTTCTTTTCGGAATTGACGGACGATGAGATTGCCCTGCTGGAGAAGGTCGTATGTGGCGAGAGTGAAGACGCATGAAGATGCGATCTCGGGAGGGACGCGCTTGTCGCGTCGGGGCTCTACAACAGCCCCCTCATTCTTTCTCTCGACCAAAAAAGTAAGCGGAATGCCAAGGATAGGACGTATAAGCTGCATTTTTCGAGGGAGAGGCGGAATAAGGTGAGGGCGGATAACGGCGTTTATGTCAAGTCGCACCGGGCGGCCCGGCGGGGATTTTTCGACGCCCGACGTTGACGGCGGGGGTCGAAAAGCATACGATGGGGCCGTTTTCAGGTCGGAGAACGTAAGCCGATCAGTCGTGCTGGCGCGGGTGCGCCTGCACGGAGAAAAACGGAGGGTCGGATGTGTACGGTGGCGCGGAACAGAACGCGGCGCACGGCGCTTCAGAAGACAAGCGTGCCCACGGCCTCGCCGCAGAGCCTTTTGCCCCGTGACGAAAACGTCGAAATTATAGCATTTTTCGGCGCGAAAAGACAGCTCCCCGTTTGGACAGAAAAGGGTCTGAATTTATTGACACAGTTTCCATCGATACAGCTGATCATATCCGTTCATATTCCTGATGCGGCGAGTTCGGGTGCTCGGGGTCGGTTCGGACGACAAACCCCTTCTCCAGCATCGGCGCGAGGCAGTACCGGTTGAAGTGAATCCGGCTCTTGATTCCGACCGCCTCGCGAAGCGCTGCCAGCTTCATCGGTCCGTCGGACAGGAGCGCCAAGATCCGCTCGACGACCGCGTCTTCTCCTCGTCATCCAGAAAGAACGCCCGGTGTGCACCACGCATAGCGCCTCGCTTCGCGAGCAACCTAACGGCTGGTGGATATAATCTGCTAATCAGATGATAGCACCGGCAATGCTCGATCTCCTCGTCTTCCTCATGGTTGACAACATGCCATAAGCACGCCAAGTGTGCCAATGCTAGTGTATCAATAAGTTCTGACCCTTCATCCCTTTATTTGATCGCCTGCGCGCCCTTGCCCGGCAGTGCGCCAAAGAGCTTGAGCGCATCTTCAAGCGGATAGCGGTTGCAGAACATGTCGCACTTTGTCTTGATCGTACCCTGCAACGGGAGACCCAAAACACTCCTCAGGCCATTGCACTTGCCCTCGTCGAGTTTGGTGGTTTCGGAATACTTCATCGAGAGGAAGTTGTTCAGGTAGGCGGCATTGATTCGACCTTTGAAGACGGCGGGATCCTTGAGATCCTCGTTGTCCTCAATCGACTCGATGCCGTCGGTTCCCTCAAGATCTTCGAATTCGTCGACGCGCACCTTCGCGATGGAGGGCGAGACCGTCATCTGGACGTCCGACTCGCGGTTCAGGAAGAACACGTTGTTGTCAAGGTTTGTGATCTTCGTCTTGCCGGCGCCCTTCGTGTTGTCGAAGCCCGTAAGCACATTGAGACCGATCACGTTGTCGTGAATGTTCGCCTTGACACCTGTGTTGTTGCGGATGCCGAAGCCCATGTCCGCAAGGTCGTTGAGACGGCTCCACGTGAAGAGCACCGTGTTGTTCGCGAACTCCCACTCCACGTCCGGCTTCCAGCCGGCACGCGGCTTGTTCGGGCCGTCCATCGGCACCGCCGCCGAGCAGAGAACCTGCGCGCCGATCATGCGGTTGTTGCAGAAGACGCAGTTCTCGACCGTGACCTTGCCCTTGTACCAGTTGACGTTGAACGCCATGTTGCCCGAGTTCACGAACGCGCAGTTCTTGAACGAGATGTTGCCCGTCGCGCGGTTCGCCGTCGCCGAATAGACGAGATAGCGGTTCGCGGAGGGATTCTTGTCGCGCGCCTTGTTCCACGCCGGCCCCTCGAGCCACATGCCCGTGTCGAGATCGGCGGGCTTGCCCTTCGTCTCGTGGTAGCTGTTCGCGAAACCCTCGTCGAAGATGAGTCCGTCGAAAACCATGTTCACGCCGTCCGGCGCCTTCGCCGGGAACTGGATCGTGAACACGCCCTGTCCGTTGCCCTTCTTGTCGTTGTTCTCGTTCAGAGCCTGGAACATCGTCTTGTGTTCGAGCGGCTTGCGCTCTGCGAAATCCTTCGAATAGCCGCCGAGAATCGACACGGCCTTGTCAATCTTAAACCAGTTCTGCTTCATCTTGCCCGGGTAGACGCCCTCGGCCAGATGGATCGTATCGCCGTCTGCCGCGTTCTCCAACGCCTTCCACAGGTTCTTGAGCGGAGCCTCCTTCGTGCCCGCATTCTTGTTCTTGCCGGTGGCGAGCGACACGTAAATGTCCGCCGCCTGTGCGCCAAATGCAACCGCCGCAACCGCAGCCGCCAACAGTAGCCTGCTCATCTTCATGGTCCTTTCGTTGAGGTTAATAAGGTATTGATATAGTTTACGCCGGTATTATATCAAAAATATTCAACGAAGGATAGGACGTATAAGCTGCATTTTTCGAGGGAGAGGCGGAATAAGGTGAGGGCGGATAACGGCGTTTATGTCAAGTCGCACCGGGCGGCCCGGCGGGGATTTTTCGACGCCCGACGTTGACGGCGGGGGTCGAAAAGCATACGATGGGGCCGTTTTCAGGTCGGAGAACGTAAGCCGATCAGTCGTGCGGGCGCGGGCGCGCCTGCACGGAGAGCAACGGAGGGTCGGATGTGTACGGAAAGTGAAATTAATTGTAACATGACTATTAATCAAGATTTAAATGTCAATTTGTCTTTTTATAACCGATATACCGATGAAATCATAGGTGATTATATGGGACAAATAAATTTGGATAGCTTTGAAGGAAAAGGGGATAAATTGCCTGATTTGATTTCTATTGATTTAGGGGATTCTGACTGGCCTGGAGGAGATTATTTTTTTCTTCATAGATCAATATATGATGGGAAGAGTGTTATGTCGCTATTCTTTGCAGGTAGTGGAAATGGTATTTTTGACTTGCTAGCAGATATTCATAATTTCGAATATGCTCCAGAAGAGATATTATTTGAAAAAATAACAGAAGAAAAGTCACAGCTTAAACCACTTGAAGATAAAGAATTTTATGCTGTTTATTGGGGAACAGGTCCAGATGGAAAAAGTCTTTGGCTAGATGAAGTGCAGTGGACCCCGACAGAGGAATATGATCCTGATGCACTTTATCCTTCTCGAATGACCCTTTACCATGATGATTTTCCAGAAAGTGCACTCTATGGTATAGCAAAGGAAAGTATGTCAAATATTCTAGGGAATCCAATGTATGCAGGTGAAGTTTACTTTGTGCAAACTGATAAAGATGGCAATATTATAGATTTTGAAGATGCGGCATATAGACAATATATTGAAACAATAAATGAGCCTTAAATTTTATAAGAACAATTATGGGAGGAGGGGAAAAATGAAGAAAAGCATGAAGTTATTGCTAGTGCTTATTGCTATTGTGCTTTTAGCAGGATGTAACAATTCTAAACCGGAAGTTAAAGATAATAACACAGCTACTACTGTTTTGCCTGTAGTTAAAGACTCTGAGCCGATAATAGTTGAAGAACGATCAATATCTCCTCCTAATTTAGAAACAGAGCAAGGTGTTAGGGAATATCTTGTGGGGGAATGGGTTTGCGAAATGGAATATATGAGCAATATTGTTGCAAATATGACTATTCATGAGAACTTAGATGTTGAATTATCATTTTATGATTCTTTTACAAATAAACTTGTGGCAGACTATGAGGGGGATATAGTATTTAGGAGAATGTATAGAGATGAAGAAGATGCACCAGACATTATTTCTCTGGAATTAAACAAGGAGCCTTATATTGAATGTGATTATTACTTTTTTCATAGAACAATTTATGATGGGAAGAGAGCTATGTCACTATTCTTTGCAGGTCTTGAAAATTCAGCTTTTGATATTTTTACAGGAGATAATGGTCTAGAATATACTATGGGTGAAGTAGTATTTGAACAGGTTACGGGTGAAGTCACAAAAGCAAAGCTGCGAAAAAATGATAAATTTTATGCCGTATTTTGGGGGCATGGAGTACACTATGAAAGCATTTGGATGGATGACGTAGAATGGACACCAAGAGAGGAACATTATAACCCAAATTATCCTGTACCAATGATTGTTCATGAAAATGAGGAAAAAGAATCTGTTCTTTATAATGTTGATCAGGATAACAAATTTGACATTTTGGGAGATGATATGTTCAAGGGAGAGATCTACTATGTAGAAACTGATGAAAAAGGCATTATAGTTGAACTAATATCTGCAAGTCGCAAAATGTTTCTTGAAGAAAGTTCAGAAGAGTATCTAAGTGAAATAGAAGAAATGATCTACTTTATAATAGAGGATATAGACGAAATACAAGAAAATTTAGCTGATGGAATGTCTATTCTATTTACTGGAGAAACTACTAAAATTGATGGCGAAGAATGTTTTGAAGTAGCTCTAGGAACAGACCATGATGAAGTCTTTGTAAGAGAAATACATTATGCTGTAAATATCTCTACGGAACAGGTATATGAGTATAATGTGTTAAATGATGTATGGGAAGAAAAATAAGACTAGGAGGCATATTATGCGTAATAGATACTTTACTTTAATAATAATAGTTGTTTTAATATTTTCCTTAACTGCCTGTGGAACTAAAAAGGAAGTTAAGGATAGGACGTATAAGCTGCATTTTTCGAGGGAGAGGCGGAATAAGGTGAGGGCGGATAACAAGGCTTATGTCAAGTCGGCGGGCGGTGCGGGGGTGCCCGTGGCCGGTCAGGCAGGGTTTTTCTGGCGCCCGGCGTTGACGGCGGGCACCGAAAGGCATATGATGTGGCCGTTTTCAGGTCGGGGAACGTAAGTCGGCGACGTGTGGGCGCGGGTGCGCCTGCACGGAGAACTGCGGAGGGTCGGATGTGTACGACTTCAGTTTTGCCGGGGAACAATTGGCACTCTTTTGCAGGCTATGGATATCGACATCAATGCAAAAGATTCCATTCTGGAACTTGATAAACTTCTGCATTTGACCCAGATGATCCGAGCTTCGCTGGAAACCCCCAATGATCTGATGCGGCGTGCGTTACTTGCCCGTGGTGATTACAGCAGTTGGGATGGCACCACCGCCGTGCTTGGAGCAAACCGCTATGCCTTGGGCAAAGATGCAAAGTTCTTTGGCAAAAAAGCAAAGGAAGATAACCCGCCAGCCAGCGGCCAGTGCAACACTGGCCGCTGGCTGGCGGGTGAATCGT
>CAZOIS010000116.1:0-13527 GCA_964579865.1 uncultured Lentisphaeraceae bacterium
CTGCTCAAGAAGTTTGCGGGCCGCACGCAGATGGTCGAGTTCTTGGCGCAGTTCGGCATACAGGCTTTTGTCGGCGCGAAGAAAAAATATTCGACGGATGCCAATCTCGCGGGCCTTTCACACGAAGCCGAAGACCTCGAGAGCATGGAGACCTCCATGCTGATCGTCGAGCCTACGATGGGCGTGTGGCCGCAGCAGGCACCCGATAAGATTGAAAAGGTCACGGTGCGTTTCGAGAAAGGCCGCGCGGTCCAGATGAACGGCAAGGACGTGACGCCGCTCGAGGCGATGAAGCTGGCGAACAAGCTGGCCGGACGCAACGGCGTCGGCATGAAGCACGCGCTCGAAAACCGGATCATCGGCACGAAGAGCCGCGGCGTGTATGAGGCGCCCGGCATGGAACTGTTGGGCACGTGCCTGCGCTATGTGTATCAGGCCACGTTGGACCGCCGGGCGGGACTGCTCTTCGGCCAGTTGTCCAAGCTCGTCGCGGACCAGATTTACGATGGCCGCTATTTTGATCCCGCAACTCAGGCCGCACGTGCGGCGATCGGCACGTTTTCCAAACACGCGTCGGGAACCGTCGAGGTGGGTCTGTACAAGGGCAATCTCTTTTTCAACTCGCTTTCAGACTGTAAGGCGTCGATCTACAACGAGGCCGACTCGTCCATGGAAGCCAGCAACGGCCTGAATCCGGTGAGTTCGCAAGGGTTCGCCGAGATCCAGAGCGTCGAGGCCCGCATGTTGGCGAAGGCTGGGCAGATCGTCGCGAAATGAGGACCGCATGGCGAACCTGAAGACCTCCTATTTGGGACTGGAGCTGAAGAACCCGCTCGTCGTCAGTTCGTGTCCGTTCACCGATGATGTCGAATCCGTCGCGAAGCTGGAGGCGGCGGGGGCTTCCGCCGTGGTGCTGCGCTCGATTTTCGAGGAGCAGATCCAGTCCGATGTGTCGGACATGTACACGGCGCTCGAAGGCGACACGAGCATGGCGGCGTTGGAGTATCTGCGCGCCGATCTTCCCGGACGGCTCGGCCCCGAAAAATATCTCGATAAGATCGCGGCCATGCGCCAACGCGTGAAAATCCCGATCATCGCCAGCGTCAACTGCGTGAACGCGTCGAACTGGGTCAGCTACGCCAAAAAAATTGAACGTGCGGGCGCGGATGCGCTGGAGCTGAACCTCTATCACATGCCGGTCGATCCGGGCGAGACGGCGGATCTGGTGGAGGCGCGGCGACTGATGCTGGTCAAGGCGGTTCTCGCCGAGGTGCGGCTGCCGGTGGCGGTCAAGTTGAGCAGCCACTATACTGCGCTGTTGTCGTTCGCGCGGATGCTCGATACGGCAGGCGTGCGCGGTTTGGTGTTTTTCAACCGGTTTCTGCAGACAGACGTGAATACCGACGACGAGTCGATTTACTACGCGCCCAATTATTCATCGCCCCACGTCTTGCACTCGCAGCTGCGTTGGACGGCCGTGATCCGCGAGTGGGTGCGATGCAACATCGCGATCAGCGGTGGGATCCATTCGGGAAATGATCTGGTGAAGGCGTTGCTGGTTGGCGCGGACGTCGGATGTGTCTGTTCGGTGCTTCACCTCCGCCAGGATTTCGGAGTGATCCGCGAGATTCTGAACGCGCTGGCCGGCTGGATGGACCGCAAGGGTTATCCGTCGCTTTCGGGTTTCCGGGGCAAGCTGCGTGAGACCGATTTCGATGACGGCTGCGGGTTTGAACGCGCCCAGTACATCAAAGCGGCTTCCCAAATCTCTTGAAAAACGTGGCGGCGTAGCGGGACATGAGGGACGTAAGGAACGACCCGATGTTCGATGCGCATACACATCTGCAGGATCCGCGTTTGCGCGGGGTGCTCGACGAGGTGATCCGCAACGCGGCGCAGGCCGGCGTGACGGGCCTGTGCTGTTGTGGAACGACCCCCGATGACTGGGAAGCGACGCGCCGCCTTGCTTCTGCGCCGTTGCCGTTTGTCGTTGTGCCGGCGTTCGGCGTCCACCCGTGGTATGTCCGGCACCTTCCGGAGCAGTGGTTCGAGACGCTGGAACTCTATCTGGATAACAATCCGGTCGCGGTGATCGGGGAGATCGGGCTCGACGGCATACTCGATAATGTCCCCATCGAGGTGCAAGAAAAATATTTTGTCCGCCAGCTGGAGCTGGCCGTGCGGGTGCGGCGCCCGGTGGTGTTGCACGGGGCCCGCGTCTGGGGCCGGCTGGTCGAAGTCCTCAAACCGTATGCCCGCAAGTTGCCGGGGTTCATCGCGCACGGGTTCGCCGGTTCTGCCGAAATCTTGAAGCAGATACTCGACATGGGCGGTTATGTGTCGTTCGCCGGATCGGTCTGTAACCCGAAATCGGAAAAGATCCGGGCGGCGGCGCGCGAAATACCGGACAGCCAGCTTCTGATCGAAACCGATTCGCCCGACATATTTCCGAACGGGGGCCGCCCGGCCGCCGTTGGCGCAAACGGAAAGCCGCTGAATCAGCCGGCCAATCTGGCCTGCCTGCTCAATGAGGTGGCGGCGCTGCGCCACACGACGCCCGAAGTGCTGTCGGACCTGACCGGCGCCAACGCGCGCCGCGTCTTGCTGTAAATCCGAGTCTCTGTTATTCTTCGAGAAAAAAGGGGGAAAGAATGACTCAAACGCGCAGATCTTTTTTAAAGGCGTCGTTAGCGGCGGCGGTGTTTCCGAATCTTGTGCCCGCTTCGGCGTTCGGCGCCAACGCGCGTCTCGCCATGGCGGTAGTGGGCACGGGCGGACGAGGCCGGCATTTGGCGCGGCAGTTTTCAAAATTGAGCGGCGTGCGCGTGGTGGCCGCATGTGACGTTGATTCGCGCGAGTTGAAAAAGTGCCTCGACGAGACTAATCGGCAATATGGCGACACGGCGTGTCGCGGGTACACGGATTTCCGGGAGGTCGTGTCGCTTAAAGACGTCGACGCGGTGACGGTCGCCACGCCGGACCATTGGCACGCGCTCGTCAGCATCGCCGCCGCGCGCGCAGGGAAACACATTTTCTGCGAGAAGCCGTTGGCCAATTCCATCGGCGAGAGTAAGGCCTTGCGCGACGAGGTTCGGAAGGCCGGCGTCGTGCTTCAGACCGGCAGTTGCGAACGTTCACGGGACAGTGCGCGCTACTGCTGTGAGGTGGTGCGGAACGGCTACATCGGAAAGCTCCATACGATGTTGATCAACCTGCCGACCGACCAGGGGCATCACGAGCGGGTCCGTCAGCAGACGTCTATGCCTAACTCCGAGCAACCGCCTGCAGAGCTGAATTACGATCTCTGGCTGGGGCACACGCCGAAGATCCCGTATTATCCGGGACTCCATCCCGGAAGCTGGCGCTTCCATTTGAACTTCGGCTGCGGCGAGATGTCGGACCGCGGCGCGCACGTGATCGATCTCGCCCAGCTCGGCAACGGCACGGATGATACCGGGCCGGTCTCGATTGAAGCCAAAGGCTGGGATGATGCGCACGGGCTCTATAATGCGCCGATGTCGTTCGAGTTCGAGAACACTTACGCCAACGGCGTCAAAATGGTCGGCGGAACCGCGCGCAAGCCCCGCGGGGTGCGGTTCGAAGGCGATGAGGGCTGGATATTCCTGCGGATCCACGAGGGGACGTTAGAAGCGTCGGACGGACGACTGCTTAAGCTTGATCCGGCGACATTTAAGCTGCGACTCGGGCGCACGAGCAGCCACGAGCAAAATTTTCTCGACGCCGTCAAAAGTGGTACCCCGCCTTTCGCGGACGTTGAGGTCGGACATCGCAGTTGTACGGCGTGTCTCGTCAACATGATGGCGATGCGGCTGAAACGCAAGCTGACGTGGGACCCGGTGAAAGAGAGGTTCGTCGGCGACGAGGAGGCCAACCGGCTCATGATGCCGGTGATGCGTGCGCCTTGGTCGTTGGCGTAATGCGGCGGTTTTGTACGGTTCAGCTGCGCGTTGGCAAAGGGACAGGTTTTCGTAAAAGAAAAAGTCCGGATCCTGCGGCGCAGAAACTCAAGCCGCACGCGAAGAGCGGCCATGAATAGGTCGCACATTTGTATCCGTGCGCCAGAATTGCCCCGGTGTCTTTTACAAATGACCAGTACAGGATGAAAAGGCCTGCTGTTTGTATCACGATGGAGAGAATCGTCTGCCGGGTCTTCCGGCCTGACTCCTCCAGCAAGAAGAGCGTTCCGCAGGCAAGAACGAAATAGACGCTGATCAGAACCGGGGCCAGAACGGGGCCGTACCAGGGCTTCGGTATCAGGAAAAGGCAGTCCCATTCGAGCCAGGCTGATGGCCAGTTCGCCAACCATTTGAGGCCCGCATAATACAGGATGTCCCAGATGCCGAACATCACGAAGAACGACGCGAACCGCGAGCGGGGGGTCGACCCTGCGAGCCACGCGGTCGTCGTCAGCATGATGAGGGTGCTCGCCTCGCGGATAAGCTCCACATGCCGGCCGAGGCGTGCTGGCGGATGCCCGGACTCCACGCCTTCCGGCAGGACGAGGCGCCGCAAGTAGATCACGCAGATCGCCTCAAGGAGGCCCATGGCGAGGGCGAAGATCAGGATCAACGTCAGACGCGTCCATCCATTTTTGAGGCGCGGATTCTGATGGTTTCCGGCGATCGTCTTTTCGTGGCCCATGTCGGATCTCCTCCCAACGTTGAACAAGCGCAGCCCCTTTGTTTCGTCGGCTTAATGACGCTGGCTCAAGACTTCGCCGGCGCGGAGGCGCAGAGCGGCGAGCTTCATCGGTTCGGGCAGGATTTTGGTCGAAAAGCGTCCGCCCGCGTTCGGTATGTCGATCAGCGCACCGAAATCGGCGAGGACCCGCGCCGCCTCCGGGTCGTCGGTTCTGGCCTTTAGGAGCTTGAGATATTCGTAGTCTTCGACGCCGTCTCTCGCCGCCTCCATGCGGACGGTGGTGACCGGTCCGGTGACGCCGATGGGCGTGCCGGGGTAAAGCAGATAGCCATCGCCGTTGGGGTACCGTACATAGTAGGACTCGCCCGGCGTGCTACTCTGGTGGATATAGCTGTGCCAGCCGAATTTCCACGGGTCGTAGGTCAGCCAACTCACGCCCCAGAATTCGTAAGCCTCGGCGCCGTATTTGAAACAGTAGTGGGGCAGGAGCCGCTCGACCGCGCAGAAAGGCGTGTCGGTGCACATCTGTCCGTCCGTGGTGAACCAGATACTGTCGTTCGCGGCGACGCGCGCCCGCATCTCGCTCACAGGGAAGCAGCCGTAGTGGCCGACGCCCCAGACGTCAAGGTAGCCGTTCCAGTCGGGGCAGTGCCGCCATGTGCTGCAGTAGATGCGGATATTCGGGTCGACCTCGTGAATCATGTCGCAGCACGCCTTCATCTGGTCGACGATATGTTTTTTCGTGAGAAAAGGTTCGTCTGAGATGTAGAGCGTGAGCTTGTCGGCCCAGCCCTTGGCTTGCACGTGCTTCCAGTAGAGCCGCAGGCACGCCTGATAGGCCGCTTTGTACTCTTTGCGCAATTTGGTGCGGTCGACGTCTTTGTAAGGGTATTCGCCTTCGTACGGCTTCTCGCCAAAGAAATCTTTCGGCGGATGCTCCCAGCCGAACAGGTAGAAGCGGTTCGGCATATAGGAGGTGTGAAATTTCAATTCGTCGAAGTAGACGTGTGCGGCTTTGTCGTACTCGGTGAAGTCGCACGTGATGTTGCCCTGCGCGTCACGCGTGAATACGGGATCGGCGATGACTTCGTCGGGGCAGACTTTTTTCGAGGCCATGAACCGCATCAGGCGGTCGCGCTGCACGGCGGCCGGCGTGCCTTCAGTCAGCCATTGAGGACCGATGCGCAAGTCGTAGATGGCCGCGCAGGAAGGCGCTTGGGGCAGCGCGAAGTTCCAGACCGTGACGGTGAACGGAAAGACCTCGAGGACTTTCCCTCCGGCCACGAGCCGGATCTTGCCCCGGTATTCTCCGGCAGGTGTGTCCGATGCGGTTTTGAATGAGAGCCACACCGCCTGCGTCTGGTTCGCCGTCAGGTTTCCGCTGGCCGTGGGGCGGATGGGGTCGGGCCACCAGCCCGACCAACCGTCCGACGAGCCCGCGCTGGATGGATATTTCAGCTCCCACGCCGGGGTCGTGAGGTTGTAATAGGCGGTACGGTGGTCGATCGGCACATAGCCGACCCACCCGACGGTATAGTCGGACAGCGACGCTCCCCGCGTGTTCTTGGGAGCGTCGATTTCGACTTTGAGATCCTGAATATCGCGGCCGGCACGCAACGCGAGTTGCATCGCCTCTTCCTCGTTGCGGGCGAGTGAAATCGCGAACGGCG
Organism: uncultured Lentisphaeraceae bacterium; assembly: GCA_964579865.1. GTDB lineage: Bacteria > Verrucomicrobiota > Kiritimatiellia > RFP12 > UBA1067 > DAOPZC01. The sequence continues at coordinate 6,333 of CAZOIS010000116.1, forward strand.
CGGAAGGAAGTTGCTCAGGCAGGGTCTCGCGGAAGACCTTAATGACCGGATCGACCGGCCAGGCCGTGAGGTCGCGTGCGGGCATCGGCGGCGTGTCGGGGTCGCCGGTCGAGGCGTTCAGGCATTCGGCGAGAAACACGCCGTCGTGTTTAAGCGTGCCGCGGTCGTTCATGGTGAGGTGCATCTGGAACTTCGTCGCGTCGGTCGGCAGCGTCACCGTGCCGAACATTGGGGTCCACGACGTGTCTCCGCTGATGGGGGAGCCTGCGCCTAGAAATCCGCCTGCGGCCACTTCGCCTTTGTCGGTGCGCAGGTGTGCGTTCAGGTTGGCCGTGCCGTCCAGTTTTTCGCAGGCGAGCCACGCGCCGTAGAGGTAGGTGTGGCCGGGTTTGACCGCGATCGTCTGATACCATCCTCGCCAGCTTGCCTTCGCGGCCATCGGCACGGTCATGCGCGCGTGGCGTTTGCCGAAACCGCCGGACGCTCCGAGCGCGAACGTCGTGTCGGCGTCGGCGCTGCTGTGCGTCCAGATGTCGGGAGCTTCGGTGCCGCTTTCGAAATCCGGATTCTTGACGAGGTTGACGGGGCTGTTCAACAGCTTGGCGAAAGCCTGCACATCCGTGTCGGTTCCGTGTTCCGCCAGCACCTGGTCAGAAGGAATGTCGCTGCCGAGCGCGGAAACTGCGGCTTTCGCGGGCGCGGCTTTCGCGCCGCTGTCGCCTACATAGAGGTAGTAGGTGAGCGCCGAGCGTGCGGCGAGCGAAGAAGTGAAAAGCAGGCGGTCGCCGAGTCGGCAGGCTTCGACGGTCGCGCCATTCAGGGTCAGGAGAAACTTCGGCGCAGCGATGCCGCGCGCGGCGCTGTTGAGGTCGGCCACGGCCAACAGGTTGGGGGCCGTCTCGTCGCGCAGGTTGGCGACGCGAACCGGCAGCCGGTAGAGCCATTCGGAGCGGGCGTCAGCATAGGGAACGAGGGGGGTGATCAGACGTCGGAACCAGTTTGGCTTGACGCGGCGAGCGGACGGCATCCAGTCGGCGTCCGCGCCCTGCTCGCTGAGTGAGAGCCGCTCGACATGGCCTGCGCAGGCGGAGGCCTGCGGCGCGTGCCGGTCGGTCTCGAACGAGAAACCGTCATACCAGGCGGTGCCGGTCCCGTAGAGGACGGATCCGGTCTGCATGCGCGTCGCGCCTTCGGGCACGGTGAAGGAGATGACCTGCTCTTTCCAGTCGAAAGTGCCGTCGCCGGTGCGTGCGACCTGGTTGATGCGCTGGGGGTTTTTGTCGTCGCCGACGTGAACGTACCAGCCTGCGTTACCGACGACGTTTTCGGCGCGGACGCGGACGCGGATGGTGCAGCGGGCGCCGGCGACGACCGCGAAATCCGTCCGCACGAAGCCGAACCAGGATTTGTCGGCGTCCGTGTCGGCCTGCGCCTTGAGACAGTGGGAGCCCGAAAAGGGCTTTTCCGTCGACCAGGTGAGCCGGTGTTTCGTGTTGGCCTGCCCGGCTTGCCAGCCGGCGGGCTGATCGTTCACCCCCTTCTCGAAATCGCCGTTGAGCTCGAAGTCCGTTCGCTTGCCGTAGAAATCTGCGAGGCCCCAGGCGCGGGGATTGTCGAAGTAGACATAATAGGTGGCGGATGTGTGGGGACCACAGACAGCCGGCAAGGTCAGGGTCGCGCCTGCCGGGATCGCGCCGGTCGTGAAAAGGGTGTTTTGATCTGCCGTCCAGAGGCCGTAGAGCAGTTGCTTGCCTTGCTCGTCCGTCACGCGCAGGGCTTCCGCGCGCGAGCCTGCAAGCGGAGCCTGGCCGGGCCTGTCGCCGACGGCGAGCGATACGGGATCACCCGCGAGCGCCGTGCCGGAAGGGTTTGTGACCGTAACGGGGAAACGGGCGCGCCACACATCGCCGCGGCCCAACCAAAGCGGATGGTGCCATTCGGCGGCCGCGAGCGAACCGCACAGCATGATCGATACAAGCGAAGACAGTCTATACACGGATTTCTCCCTCCCAATGTTTGCGAATACTTTAACCTAATTTTCGCTGGCGGGAAAACAACGAAAATGGCGAAGCATTGTTTTTGCAGCGTGGGGCGCGGAGTGGTAGCGAAGTTGAAAGAAAGTGCCGTCAGTAAATGAGGTGTGATATAGTGAAAAGAAAGTGGATGGAGGATTTTTGATGAAGCCGACCTTTTTCCTGATTATCGCGGCGGGTGCCTTGTTCGCAATTCACGCCGAGACGTTGCCGGAAATGAAATGGGCGGATACGACACGGCTGGGTAAGCCGTACTCGAAAGACCCGTCGGTGGTGCGGTTCAGGGATCGCTATCTGATGTACTTCTCACTGCCGCCCTTTGATCCCAAACTCGCTCCGACCAACGCGCCGAAAGGCTGGTCGATCGGCATCGCGGAAAGCCGAGATCTTTCGGGCTGGAAGAAAGTTGCCGAGCTGTGGCCCGAGCAGCAGTGTGACCGGAACGGGCTCTGCGCACCGGGCGCGCTGGTTCTGGAAGGCCGCGTGCATCTGTTTTATCAGACGTACGGGAACGGTCCGCGCGACGCGATCTGCCATGCGGTGTCGAGCGACGGCGTGACGTTTACGCGCGATGCGCGAAATCCGGTGTTCCGCCCGCACGGGGCGTGGACGTCCGGACGTGCGATCGATGCGGAGGCGTTTCCGTTCAATGGGAAGCTGCTGCTCTATTTTGCGACACGCGATCCTTCCATGACCACCCAGATGGTCGGTGTCGCGTCGGCCGATCTCACGTCTGATTTCGGACCCTCCGTCTGGACGCAGCTGCGCGCCGGCCCCGTGCTCCGTCCTGAGTTGGCGTGGGAAAAGAAATGCATCGAGGCCCCGTCTGTGATCCGGCGCGGTGATACGCTTTTCATGTTCTACGCCGGTGCCTACAACAACGAGCCGCAGCAGGTAGGCGTGGCGGCGAGCACGGACGGTGTGGTTTGGACGCGCGTTTCCCATGCACCGTTGCTCGCGAACGGCGAGCCCGGCGCATGGAACGCCTCGGAATCTGGCCATCCCGGAATCTTCGGCGATGCCGACGGCCGGACGTGGCTGTTCTATCAGGGCAACTGCGACAAGGGTAAAACGTGGTACCTGTCGCGGAGAAACGTCGTTTGGAAGGACGGCCGTCCGGTTGTCGGGGACTGATGGCGTGGACCGGCTTGTCGCCACTGGGGTGTCGTGATATTGTAAAGATATGGATTTCACCGAGATCAGAGACGACGAAGAGGATGTGTTGCCGGAGGAACGCTCCGGATGTTTGCGCGGGCTGTTCAGACTGCTGCTGTTTCTGCTGGCGCCGCTTTTTGTGGCTGTGGCTTTAATCCCGACGCTGATGTCTTCGGATGGGGGCCGGAAATGGGCCTTGGCCAAAATCAATGCGGCTGTCGCGCCGGCGCGGGTGTCGTGCGAAAAGTGGTCGCTGGGGTGGTTGCGCGCGCCGGCGCTGGAAAAGGTCGGATACGCCGATGCCGCGGGCGGCGTCGACGTGAACGTGGAGAAAATCGTTTTCGATAGAGGGCTGTTGCGGCTGTTGCCGGTAGGCGTGTTGAATCTCGGCACGGTGACGCTCACGCGGCCGGCTGTCTCCCTCTCGCTCTTGGCGCGGCAGACGGTGCCGTCGGCCCCGCCGAAAAATGCCGGAAAAAAATCCGGAAAGGGCTTCTTTTTCCTGCCGGTCGTGGACGTGGCTGCGGAGCTGGCTGTATCGGAAGGTGGCATCCGGGTGTCGGGGCCTGCTGGGGCTGAGCCTTTCGTGATCGAACAGGTGGTGGCGAACGTCACGCTGGAGTCTTACAAGAAACCGGTCGCGCTTCAGGTGCAGACGCTGGTCGGCGGCGGCGCGTTGACGTTGGAAGGTCGCGTGCAGAGTCTCCGGGATTTTTACAAAGGGGCGGAGCTGGATCGGCCTGAGAAACTGACGCTCAAGCTCGTGGGCGTGGATCTGACGGCATTCGCGCCGCTGATCCGCCAGGTGACGGGCGAGCCGTGGATTTACAGCGGCACCGCCGAGGGAGCCGTGACGGCCGTGCTCAAGGGCGCCGGGCAATATGCGGTCGAGGGCGGTGTGCTGGTGACCGGCCTTTCGGTGGCGGGTGCCGGACAGACGCGTTCGCCCAAGGGCGACGTGGCCTTGATGTTGGACGTGGGTTTCGACAACAACGTGTTCGAGGTGGCCAAGTTTGACGTGTCTTCTCCGTGGGTCCGGGCGGACGCGAGCGGCACATTGCGGGCCGGTGACAAAGCCGGTGTGATGACGGGCTCGATCACGGCCAACGCGAAGGTTCACCTTGCGAATCTGGCGCGCGATTTCGCGCCGGTTCTGGGGCTGTCCAAGGGATTCAAGATGCAGAAGGGGGAAGTGCATGCGACCTTTGCGCTGGAGGGCAATGCGAAGGCGATGAGCGTGGACGCGCGAGCGACGACGGTGGATCTCGCGATGACGGTTGACGGCGAGCCGCTCGTGTTGAGGCCGGAACCGTCGCTGGTGTTCAAGGCGGCTTTCCCTTACGGGGCGTGGCCGGAGGTTGAGACCTTCCATCTCAAAGCGCCGTTCGCGGACGTATACGGCAGCGGGCGTTTTGATGCGGCGGTGTTGAAGGGCAAACTGGACCTGACGCTCTTCTCCCGCGACTTCAAGCGGATATTGAAATCGAGCCCCCCGATGGTGGGGGCGGCTTATCTGGATGTGATGACAAAGCGCGCCGGCGACGGGGTGGCGCTGACCTCTTTCCTCAAGCTCTCGGACGTGGCGGCTGAACTCCGGCCCGGACAACGCACGGTGGTGCCTCAGGGGACGTTCAAACTGTCGGGCCGGGTGCCGCTAAAGGAAAATCGCCCGGAAGGCGAGCTGCTGGATGCGACCTTCGATTTCTCGCTGGAAAACGGAAACGTGAAAGGCGGATGGAAACGGCTGGCTCCCGCGCTGAAGGACGGCGGGCATCCGGTGCTGCGCGGATTCACAATGACGGGCGATCTCGAGTTGGGCGCGGTGCGGAGGCTGCTGGGTGGCGTGCTGCCGGCTGCCGTTCAGCGCCGAATGGCGGAATGGCAGGGCCGGGTGATTGCCAATGCGACGGCAGAGGCTGCCGGCGGGGTGATGAAGGCCCGGATGAATGCGGTCGGCCAACAGATTGTGGCCGCGGGAAGTAACGGCGTGTGGCGGGTGCCGGATGTCCGCATGGAGGGCGCGCTATCGCAGGGCGGGCCCAAAGAGGGGCTGTGCGTCGACTTGTCGGCTTCAGGCGGCGGGGCGTTGGAACGCGACGGCGAGTGCGTGTTCGCGGAAAAGAGCGCAAAGGTCGCATTGGCTGCGGCTTTGAACCCGGACGGCGGGCGCGTCTCAATCCCCAAGCTGGCTGTCACGTCGGGGCTGTTCGATTTGGATGCGGAAGCGGAGGTGACGGAGCTCGCCACGCGGTGCATGGTGTCCGCCAAGGGCAAGGCCGCCGTGGATTTCAGTGCCTTGACGAGACTGCTTGAGAGCGGGGGAATCGACGAGTTCGCGATGACGGGGCGCGGACTGCGCGATTTCCGATTCTCATCGCCTATGGCAGGCGGCGCGGCAACCGTGCTTTCCGAGGGCGAGTTTTCGGGCGGGCTGTTTTTAGAATCCTTAAAAGGCTTGGGGCTGAATGCGGGGCCGGCTGACGCGTCGATCCGGTTGTCGAAAGGCGTTCTCAAGGTGGCGTACGAGCCGGCTTTGAACGGCGGCAAGTTGCGGATGGTGCCGGAGATCGAGGTCGGCGGGCACAACGGCGTTTTGGTTTTTCCCGCGAAGACTCGCCTGCTGGAAAACGTGACGCTCACGCAGGAAATGGTGGACTCGTTGCTGGTCAGCATGAATCCGCTGTTTCGGGGTTGTTCGGTGTTGGGGGGAACGGTCTCTCTGGACCTGAGGAGCTGCCGCTTCGCGGCGGGGGAGTCGCCCAACAAGCGTATGGCCGCGGATATGGATGTGCTGTTCAAGCAGCTCAAGCTGGAAATGGGGTCGTCCCTGCGCGAGCTGTTGACGATGCTCAAGGTGAAAGACAAGGTTTATGAAGTCGACCGGTTGCCGGTGCATGTCGTCGTCAAGGATGGACGCGTCCACATGGATCCGGTTAAGATGGTGATCGATAAACAGCCGGTCGTTTGCGGCGGTTCGGTCGGATTCGACGGGACAATCAAGTATCTTGTTGAAGTGCCGGTAACGGAACGGTTAGCCGGGGGCGCGGCCGGTCAGCTCCTGAAAGGCACCGTCATCAAAATTCCCGTTTCCGGCTCTGTTTCGGATCCTACGCTCGACACGGGAGCTTTGCGGAACGCGCTGGGGTCGCTGATCAAGAGCGCCGTGGGCGAAGAGGCGATGGGCAAAGTCGGCAGTTTCCTTGAGAAACTGCAGAAAGAGCTGAAGAAGTGAGCTGCGGCAGTCGGAATCAAACGCTCATAAACAATCACGACTGATCACAAACAATCAAATGTGGTCAGTTTGCGCTTGCGTTTTTTAGACGGTTCGGGTATATAAGGACGGCGTTTTTTCAAGGCCTCCCTTCGGGGAGTGAAAGGAAACGTCTATGAATTATGCTTATCTCCATCCCCGCGACGAGATCGCGCTGACACTTTCGCGTATTTACCGTTACAAAATGACCACAACGTCGGGGGGAAATCTTTCGATTCTCGACGAGAACGGCGACATGTGGATTACGCCGTCGCGCGTGGACAAAGGTACGCTGACCGCCGCGGATATCGTGTGCGTCAAGAAGGACGGCTCGGTGGTCGGTCCCCACAAGCCCTCATCCGAGTTCCCGTTCCACCGTGCGATCTATGAGGCGAGGCCGGACATCCGGTCGATTGTCCATGCGCATCCGATGGCGCTGGTGGCTTTTTCCATTTCGAAAAAGGTTCCGGACACGAAACTGATTCCCCAGACATACCGCTGGAACGGGCAGGTCGGTTTTGCGCCTTACGGCGTGCCGGGCAGCGAGGATTTGGGCCAAAAAATCGCGGCCAAGTTTGCGGACGGTTACGATAGCGTCGTGCTGGAGAGCCACGGCGTCTGCTGTGGCGGGAAAAACCTGCAGGATGCGTTTCAGCGGTTCGAGACCCTGGAGCTGTGCTGCAAGACGGAGATCAAGGCGTCGATGCTGGGCGAGCCCAAATTCCTGAGCGAGCAGCAGCTGCAGCTGGAGAGCAAG
>CAZOIS010000117.1:0-4839 GCA_964579865.1 uncultured Lentisphaeraceae bacterium
AAGATCGGCACACCGCGAACATGTTGGTGCACGATGGCGATACCATCGCCGACTTTGGCGATCGCAGCGGGTAAAGGTGAGGTGATTTCCTTGAGTTCGCGGATGCCTTCACCCAACTCCACTTGAGCAGCCTGCAAAAGTTCAGTCTGTTGGACCAACTCATGCGACATAACTCCTGTATCAGGAGAATACACCGTTTTCTTCGCTCTCGTTATTGGCAACGCAACTCGATATTGCGTGCCATACTTCGAGAAAGCCACGTCAAGTGTTGCAGGATTCCCAGAAAGGTCTAACTCGATTGCCTCCCCCGGCCCCAAATTACAGTCCCCCGCGGCCTCCGCATCACGGGACAGCATCCCTGTTGGTGCCGTTTGCACATCGAGCGCGACGCCGATACCGGTGTTCATCAATTTCACCCGGCCATCTTGACGCGTAGCCTCCAAACAGGGCCAGAGCGGCAGGCCGAAGTGGTCAAGCACCGAAACGTCAAGTGCATCCAAGTCGTTGACCGGTTTCTTCAGTAATTTAGCGCCATCTGCGACAGATGAAGGCACCTTATTTTCGGCCACAAGTCGCAGCGCAGCCTCCATTTTCGAATGGTTTGCCGGCAACTCCCTTGCAACTGTCATACACCAGTTCAAACGCTGTAGCATCAAACCGATATCATCCTTGGATTTGCTCATCCGGTCGTGCAGCAGGCCGACAAGCTTCCATACGACCGCAGGCAGAACATCGAGCGACAGATCCGCCACACTCCACCTTAAATTGTAGACCGTGATTTCACCCGTCTCCAAACAGACATCCCAAGTATTCTCTTCATGTTCAATCGCCCATGCCTGCAATACTTCCTCAGCCCGAGAACGCATTTCAGCTGGCACGGAATAAAGCTCTGCCGCAACGGCACCAGCGACCACAGCACCTAAACCACCCGTTTTCGGGTCCCCCCGGCATACATCAAGCAAACGGATCGCTTTCGCGGGATCACACTTCATCATTCGTTGCAGCAACTCAGCCGTGTGGCAGACAACGGCTTCCGAAATGACGAGCTCACTGAGAGCACGCAAATGCGGCAACCATTTACTCCACGGCGCTCCCAGATCCAGTTTGTCGAAAAACTCCTTGCGCGCGATGTCACCAATGAGCACCTTGCGGAATGGAGCCAGACCAACCATATCCGGAAACATTTCGAGACCCGTGTCCAGGTCTTCGAGTGTGCAACACTTCTGCGTGTAGTAATCGGCATCAAGAATGGCACTGACCGCCTTATCGACAACACGGTAAAAGATGTCCGCCTGTTCTTCAGGAGTCGAGGGTTGGCAGACATAAGACAGTCTCGGGAATCTCAAACGGAGTGATCCGCTGAGGCCCTTGATAAAGAACCTCACCTGAATCTCTTCAGACAAATCGTCACACCTCACGTTAACATCAGAGTCAAACGACTCGATCTTAACCTTGCTGTCCGAGCGCACCTCTTTTAGCCGTCCAGTATCTGGCCGAATGTACTTTCTGCTTTGAAAGAGCGCATGATCAATACTCCTGTATTCCTCACCGGAGGGGTCTGAAAAACGCACCATATACAGGCGGTCCACAAAACGCACGAAGCACAAATCGCGCAGTCTTTCCAAGTCAAACTGCCGTTTCGTCACAGCGTCTTTGGTGATCCCAAGAAAAATGCGATTAAAGTCCTCAAGCCTTTCATCCGTGATCCGCCGCCCGCCGCCTGTCGTTGTGAATCTCACCAGACCGTTCTCGTCCTTGAAATACCTGATGTTCACAGTATCGACAATGGCGTCCATCCAGTTGTACCAAATGGGCCGGCGGGTATCATAGTCGTAAGCCCGGATTGACAGTTTGTCTTGAAGCCCCAAAACAACGGTGCACTCCACCTTGGACGGTGATGGACTTCGATGAAACACGCCGAACCGGATCTGCGGTGTAAGCCACGCGCTTTCCAAGCCGTCATTTAGCTTCTCATAGTCAAACGGCACGGTTGTCTGATAAGACTGGATCGTGATTTCTCGTTGATCGAACACCTCGTCGGAACGCGGCGGAGTGTCGACGCGCTGGATATGCTGCTTCGGGTCATACTTTGCATGCATGCCGTCCCCCATTTCCTAGCATTCTTGTAGATCAACATATTGTTATCGGCAAGCGTCCTGCGTCCATGCTTTTTCGCTCGTTGTCATCCCAGGGTGAAATCTTGCCGTTCAGATGCTCAATCGACAACCGCCTTCAGGAACGCATCGGCGGTGTCCGCATAGAACTCGATGCTGATCTTCGTGGCTAACTGGTCGGGCAGCTCGAACAACTGCCGTCGCGCGGCAATGGGCATCAGCAGCGTGGAAGCGCCTTTCTCGACCGCCAGTTCCGCCACCGCGACGGCGTTGGGGAGCATCTCCACCGAACCGCCCAAGTTCAAGGCTCCGACCACAATCAAACCGCCCTTCGTGCTCCGCTCAATAAGAGCACCGCACAGCGCGACCAGCACCGCGAGGCCCAACCCCTGGCCCGCGTTGTCCGAATCCAAGGCCCGCAGCTGCACGGAAAACTCATGCGCCCGCGGATCGCGGTCGCCCACAAGCTCTTTCGCCCTCGTATAGAGGTTCTGCTCACCGTATCGCACGCTCTCCCGAAAAGCCGGCGGCACAGGCGCGTTCAGTATCCGTACTGCGCTGCCCGGCCCCACTGTCGCCTCGATCCGGTACAGCGCCGGCGCAGTACCGTTCCCCCCTGGGCTCACAGCCCATACCTGTCCCGGCGGCAGCGGGTCACTCTCGATGGCCTGATCACTGTGCTGCTCCGGTGTGGACACAAACTGCTCAACCCCTTCCACTCCCATGTGGAAACTGAAGTGCGTGTTTCTGAACTCGGTCTTGAGAAGCCGCTTTTGCTGTTCCTTCACCCGCCGCCTGCTTTCCAACGCAAGCCGCACAACGGTTTCCAGTTCGGCATCCGGAATAGGCATCGTGGGATCGGGATAGAGCAGCTTGATCAATCCGCTGACCGTCTTGCTGACCGCCTCGATGTCCCGCCCGCTCAATGCGCCCCCCCAGTTCACACGGCCCTGAAGAGCCCCCAGTCGGCTTCCTGACCGCAGCCGGTTCCAGCATTCCGCAAGAAAGTCATTCACCAAACCGAAATGCGACGTGAGATTGTCGCGCGGGCTGACCTTCGGGAACTCCCATCCCGGCACAAAGGCATGGATCCGGTCCATGAACGCCGTGTCGTTCCGCATTTCCGGCGGCAAGGGGCTGAGCAGATGCCCGATACGTTGCTGCTGGTCCACGTCCACGTCAAAATTGCCGACCATAACGATTCCGCCGAATCCCCGGATGCTCTCCTTGCCGCGCGAGAACTCGCCGGCCGCCATGTAGCCCTTCATGATGTTCACGCCGTCTTTCTGGTCAAAGGATATGCCGGCGACTTCATCGAAACACACCACGTCATACAGGCAGACCAACCCGCGCTGCCCGGTGCTGTTGTTCACGAACATCTTGGCCACGGTCGCCTTGCCGCCCGAGATCAAATGCGAATAAGGCGAAATCTGTTGGAAAAGGTGGCTCTTGCCCGTACCGCGCGGCCCGAGCTCCACCATGTTGTAATTGCGCTCCACAAACGGCACCATGCGCAGGACCGTCACCCATTTCGCCCGCTCCGAAAGGGAGTCGGGCTCCAGCCCGATGGAACGGATCAGGAAATCAATCCACTGATGGAGATTGAACTGTTTCCTTCCTTGCTCCAGCGTCGCCAACACATCGGGCTTCGACAGCTGGATCGGCCTCAGACTGTCGATTGCAAACGGCCGGCCGTTCTTTTCTTGAGCAATGGCGGCGTCATACGTCAGGGTTACTTCCGCGTAAAACCCGTCAGTAAGCATCCGCTCGTGCTCATGCACCAGCTCATCGCCGATCCGCACATCATGGATGCCCAGGCTTGGCAATTCGGCAAGAAAGCAATCGTTCTTGGCATCGAGACGGGTCTTCACCAAGTCGATCAGCTTGATCGACCCTTTTTCCCGAGCCCGTGCCTTGAACAGCTCCTGTTCGCCGCTCCGGACCGTCCGGTCCTTGAGCTGGCGCTCAACGATCTGGAGACCTTCCTCGATTTCCTTCTCGTCGGTCGTCGCGCAGTAACGGCCCAGCAGAAACTCCACCACGTAAGTCGGCACGGGGTATTGCTTGCTGTATCGCCGCACCAGATCCTTCCGTACCAGATACCCGTGAAAGGCCGACTCGCCCAACTTGTCCAAAGTGTCCTGCGTTATGCTCATGCTTCACCTCCCACCATTGTCGCCTGCTTGCACAAAACACGGTCCGTTGAATCGAAGACGACCACACTCGTCGCCGAACCGATGAGCGCTTCGTCTTCCACGAGCAACCCGGCCCGGCCTTCCGCATCGAAAGACTTCGGCGGACAAATCCCGGATTTCGGATCGTTGGCCTTGCCCCTCAAGCCGACTGCGAGCCCCGGCACGGCCGGCTTAATCGTCACCCGGCACCGCAACCCCAACCACTGCACAGCCTCAAACATCACGGCAACGGCCGCGCCAGCCCCGTCCTTGGTGAACACAACGTCCGGCGTGAGGCACTCCTGTAGGCTCAGCCCGCCGTGTGCATACTCCGTTCCGGAGGCGAAACAGTACGCGCCGGGCGCAAAGGCAATGGCCTGCGTCGGGTCCCAGAACCAGCCGGCTGTCGGCACATCGGTGGGCGCACCCGGCTTGATTACGGCACAACGCGACCACCTGCACTCGGTAAGGTACTTTTTCATCGGAAGGCTCATGAGGCCGCCGGGCACAAGCAGCCACCCGTGATCGGTCACCACGCGCACGCGCCGCCA
>CAZOIS010000117.1:4939-13425 GCA_964579865.1 uncultured Lentisphaeraceae bacterium
GGCCGCCGGGCACAAGCAGCCACCCGTGATCGGTCACCACGCGCACGCGCCGCCACCCCGAATCCAGCAGATGCACAATCCGGTCCAGCAGGAGGTCCACCTGTCCGTCAACCTGCGCGGCCAGCTTTCCCTGCAACTTGTGCCCGAGAGTGTCGAACTCGCCGGACTCCGACCAACCCCGCGCATTCTCGGCTGCGGCATTGCCCGCGTCCAATCCCTGCAGGACCTGGTAACCCTCACCTGCGATCCGTTCCCGGACACTGGCTGCGTTCGCCGGCTTCATTGAGTCGGCCATTACGGGGTAGAAGTCCGCCCCGGCCTTCTCTCCCACCACAGCCCCGGCCACAGGCGTTACAGCCGATTTCGCAGTCGACGTCACGCTGGGCACCGCCGCCCACCGGTAACCCTCCGCCGCTTCGATCTGCCGCTCGCGTGCCTTCCCGATAAGGCGCTGCGCCACGTCGTACCGCAGCCCGTCCGTAAAGAGCAGACACTCACCCGCCTCAGCCGTCACCAGTCCGTCGTTCAGGTTGGCGCGCTCAGGCAACGGTGCCTTCGCCACCGCAGCCTGAAAGTTTCTGGCCGTATCATCCAGCCATCCCAGATAGAGTGCGCGGATCGCCGCGCAGACCGCTTCCTGATCCTCAGCGGCTTTTACGCTCGCAACCGCACGCAGCACGGCATCGTCCGCGCGGTACGCGCCTTCGACATACCCTTTCGCCATCAAGTCCGGCGTCTCGCCTTTCAACGGCGTCGCCGTTGTCTCCGCCAGCGTCACGAGATGCTCCAGCGCGCCTGCCAAGGGACTCTGCCCCATCCGCGCCCAGACCCAGCTCCGCCGGAGCCCATGCTGCGCATCCAAACCGAGGATCGCCTTCCGTGCGTCCGCAGGCGTCAGTTTATCCAGCCCTCTCAACACCTGCCGTAAGCTGGCCTCATCCTTCTCGTTCTCGTCCGGCCAGGGTTCCCGGTCAAAAAGCAACGCGGCCGGCTTTGCCCGCCGCAGCACCTCCGGCACCCCGGCGTAGAGAAAAGGCGATTCCGCAAACCGCCGCCAAACCTCGGTCCATCCTCCTTCGCGCTTCCCCAGTTGCTCCCCTGCCACGATGTCGCCATCGCGCTCCGGGTCAAACGCGTACTCCTCCAGACACCGCGACTTGAACGCCGCCCACCGCCCCGCATCCCACTCTTTTCTGCACCCGGCCGCGTCGCCCATCCACAGCAACAGGTCCCGCACCGTGTCGCCCACCATCAGCTTGTCGAAGTCCTCGGCCTCCAGCTTATGCCCGCGCAGCGAGGCGATCGGCGTCGTCGCCAACGCCTCCAGCGCCCCCAGCATCGCCTGCCGCGTCTTCTGGTCGCGCGCGACCTCCAACCCCAGCCCGCCGTTCTCCGACATCAGGAACGCCTCGACCGTCCAGTCCTTGCCGTTCGCCTGCGTCCACACCGCGCCGCGGTATTGCAGCTCCACCAGCGGCTTCCACGCCTCCGGGCAATCCTCCGGCGACCGCAAGGCCTGCCGGCTCACGCCCGGCAGGTAGAGCACAGGCACCTTGTCCGCCGAAAGCTTCGGCTCATCCAACGTGCCCTCTATCACGCACCGCATCCAGATGGCCGGCCCGATCCGCTTCTCCGGCTCGAACGGCCCCAGCGTCAGCAGCTCGGGCATCAGCTCCCGCAGCCGCGCCGCCAGCGGACACCACTCGCCGTCCGCGTCCGTCCACAGGACCGCCGCAGGCGCCACCGCGTCGCCCGAGTTGAATTGGCCTGCTCCAGAAAGACTAATTTTGACAGCCTCAATAACCGACATCCCGGTATTAGTCGAAACACTCATCAATCCTCCGTGTCTGATTGGGCCTCGCTTGTCACCGAACTCGAATCGCAACAAACACCATAATTAGCATAGAACGCAGACTCCTCTTTCTGAATATACTGCCAGCGCTCCTTTACGAACCTATCAGCATCCCCACACTGTAACGCCTGAAAAGCTGCGTCGTTTATGCAGTGGCTCTCCAAGAATTTCTTCATGTCGCCCGTTTGCATGCTCATTATCTGCTCTCGGATCGTTACACCTGGCAGCCGATGCAAAAATATCCGATTGGCGGGGTGCGAAAGGATGCGGCGCTCAACTCCAGTGAATACATAGCTCAGTCCCTGACTCCCATTGTGCATTTCCTCCGGTGACATGTGCGTCATGCTGTTAGCAGGCTGCGGGTCTCGGCTCAGCAGGAAGATCAACATGCACCTGATTCGAGCATTCCGCGAATTGAACTCTATCGGTAGCGGACGTGCCTTCCCGTCTGTTGGCATTAAAGTGAATTCGGAACCCTGTTCTTGGGCAAAAGCCCGCATTCCGGCGACCACGTTTCTGATCTGCGACGGATTCGCTCCGGCAAACCATCCACTCAATGATGTCGACCAAAACCACTTTAGCAGTATTCGCTCCTGGTTCGCGTCCGGTTGCGGACATTTCAGAAAGAACGCAGCGAGAACAACAAATTGGTTAGCGTACGGCAAATAGTTTCCATCAGGGACCCCCGCCTTCTCGAACAGGAAACGTGCGGCGTTGATCGTAGCCCTTCGTGCGTTTTGAATAGTATCCGAAATACTTGATTTCAACGAGTTGGCGATTGTTTCCCACTCGCCAGTACTAAGATCCAGCCCCGCCGCAATAAGCACAACCTGAAGAATATGCTTTCGCAGCACCTGCCCAAAATTGAACTGCTCCAATTCAATCAGCGTAGAGTCTATTTCTTCAGCTAGGTTGACGGCACTCTCCCCTTCTTGGTAGGTCAGCGCAGAGATCATTTGGTCGGCGGTCATCCCCATTCCCAAGCTGTTGAGCCGGGAGAAAATCGCGACCGCGTCACTCAGCGTACCACCGCGAATTCTAGTCACGGGAAGCTTATATGCCTTGATCTTCTGAGCAACCGTCTCTGCCACACGTATATAACCCTCGGCTTTAGTAGGAGGATAAGCATTCTGGATACTCCGCGACTGAGAAAGGAAATCCACGGTCTTAAGCATTGCCCGCAGAGGAAACAGCCTCGGATCATGTGTTGCGGCGGGATCATGTACAAACTCGCATTTCTCCAAGTCAAAGAATATCCACCATTCCCAATCAGCAGGATCTTGACTCCGCGGAGCATCAGCCGGCAATCGCAGCCCGGAAAGCAAAGTCGTCAGCCTCTGATGCCCATCCAAAACGAAACTGATTGGTTTCGTCTGCGAATCTCCTATTGGAAACGGGCCTATCTTGTCCAGACTCCGTAGCGGTTCAGATGTCTCCCAAATCAAGAGACTCCCAATGGGATAACTCTTATAGATACTGTCAAACAACTGCCTCATGTCACTCGGACTCCACACAAATGGTCGTTGGAATCGCGGAACCCGCAGCTGTCCAGCTAGGACTTCGTCCAGAAGATCCTCAATAAACACGACCTCGGGCTTTACTGTTGCAGATGTCGGCGTATCAGGTGTAATGCTCATAATAACCCCTCAATCTGGTCTAAGATTCTGTGTAACTCCGTTGGATCACTATCGCAAACTTGGCGGATATCACCCGCGGTAATCTTGGCCCGGTCAGACACAAAACATGTGGCAACATCAGGACCAAAACCGCTGCAAAGATCACGTAAAACCGGGCCTCTTACTCCCGCAAACAAGGCAGTCTGTGCCGGTGGAATGATCGGGCTCCCTCTTTCGTCCTTCGCAAAACCGCCTTTCATCTCATAGTAACTCCGTTGATCCCCATTGAGATGAAGAAACGCCTGAAACACGCCCGTCGCCCTCCTAGAGCCCAATCGATTCAGCACACTGACAGGGATGTAGTTCTCAATCTTACGTTTTCTCAAGATGGCATATGCCACCCCCGCAGCGATACAACTCTTAGTGACCTTCAGGCACGTGGCAGTCTCTTCTCCCGGGAATTGCGCATCACTATCAGCCAGCACGAACATTCTGCTTGGTCCCGGTATGTCGCGCCGAAGATGATCAATCATTTTCTCAACTTCGCCGAAGCCGCCCATCTGCACAATATGGAGCCAACCCTTTTGTGTGGCATTCCGCAACTCAACCCGGTTCAACGTATCAACCAAAGTTTCGAAAAAACCTCCATCCGCTGTTGCATTCTCCATCAAAACAAAAAGCGGAGTCTCCATCGCACGGAGGCCGTCAATCACACTCAAAGCGGTCTGCGAAGCGGTCGCAAGCAAGATCGTTATTTCGATTCGCGGCTTCGGATACGCTGCCATGCGAATGTGCTCTTGTAGCACTTTAAGGTTCGCCTCACCTGCCCGGCCGCCGTCCTGTAACCATGGGCTCGATTCAATCTCTTCGGGATTGTCAGCTAACCAATCATGACGGCCATCCTCGAAAAGCATGACCATTCGATCCAAAGTACGCCAGCTGCCTTTATCTGACATCACCGGCAGAGAGAATCGCACCCTCATAGCGCTTTCTCCCTTTGGGCACGCCGAATGGCCATCACTTCTTTGTAAGCGTCGGCAAACACATCCGTGGGCCATTTGTCAACCTCACCTCGTGCGTCAACATCAATACGCACGATAGGAGAGGGCTCTGAGGCGGCATTGGTGGTCCAATAAAATACCACCTTGGACGGATCGAGCTCCCCAGACGCTATTCTTTGCCGAATTCGAAGCAAAAAAACCTCCGAGTGGGTTTCGATAATGAATTTTGCCGAGGTATTCTTCACCGCCGTAATGTAGAGGTCAGCTAAATCCCCATGTGCCTGCGGATGTAGATGAAGTTCCGGTTGCTCGACGATCTCCAAGCCACAGGGAAGTCCGTGCTTGGCCTCAAAATACCGCTGCACGACCATAGGTAGAACTTGAGCAATGCCTGTTCCTACATCCATCAGATTTACACGAACACCGTTGCCCCCCGGCTTAACAAGAACAAGTGAGAACCCATCGCCGCCAGAGGCTTCCAAGTCCAGATCCCAGCCCCCAAGGTGAGAGGAGTACCACTTAGACACCTCATCAAGTACAGCCCGCTTATTCCTCGTAGCATCGCTCGCGAGTAAATCTGCGGCCCGTTTTCCGCTATGTCCAACGTAATCTAGCCCGCTTTGCGGATATCGGTAGAGTCGCTGTGGCTGGCTCCTGAAAGGCCCAAGATAATGGACAGACCTTAACCAATTCCGAAGCTGCCCAATAATCCCAGCCTGTCGTACAAGTTCATCGCTTCCAGCAGTGTCAGGCAGCAGCCCTAGAAAACGCACCTCCTCTCGTTTATCTGTCAGCGACAGATCGTATATCTTACTGTCACGTATCGGGTCTTCCCCCCGCCATTGGAGTATCAAGACAGGGTCATCATCTATTGTTATATAAAAATGCTCAACGAGTTGCGATTTCACCTCCTCAAAATATCGAGTCTCGGTACTCACAGCCACCTTCTTACCGTCAAACAAGAAAGTGGCACCCAGCTGAACTGACGCGTGCGGCAATCGATTGTAAACCAGATCCGAAAAATTACCACCAAAATCCAGTTCATCGAAAGTCAAATCCAGAGGTCCTTCCGCACGGTCGGAGAAGGCATGTGCCAACAAAAGAGGCAATCGCGCGATGACACTCTTACCTGAGCTATTCGCGCCAATTAACACTGTTAACGGGCGCACCTCTAAATTCTGTTCTTTCTCGAAGCACTTGTAGCCCTCAAAATTCAACTCTCTAAGCTCCATAACTCACCTCGCTTTGAATTCTAACTCCGAGCCGTCCGTTTTTCATCAGCCGTCAGATGCACGTCGTTCACACGGTCGCCGGTGAACGTCTTGCCGCCCCAGAACCACGGGAAATCCTTTTTGTCCCGCTGCGGCTCCTTGCCCCGGTCCTTGTCCCACTTGATCTTGGGCTTCACCCGCAGGATGCCTGCGCCCTTTTTTCCGCCGGGCAGGTCGGACGCCAGGAACGGCCGGATGTTCATTCGCACGCCGTCGTTGATGTCAGGTTCCCATCCGATCGCCTGTTGATCAAAGGGTTTCCAGCGCACAAAAATGTCGAACGGCGGCTCGCCCTCGATGATCGCCTCCAGCCGCTTCTTCAGCTCCAGCGCCGCCGCCAGACGCGCCTCGGCCCCGTCTTCGCCGCGCCGCTCGCCGTCCTTCTGTCGGGCGATCCAGTCGCCGAGATAAGCGAACGTGAGTGTTTCCAGCACCTTGCGGCCCTTGGGTCCGGCCAGCTTGTGGTAATTGACGACCACGTGAAAACCGTCCCGCTTCCGCCCGTCCCAGATGTGCCACAGGAACGGCCGCTGATGGAACAGCTCGCAGTGCTGCTCGAAAAAGTCGTTCCGCAGCCAATCCTCCACGTCGGCCGCATTGGATCCCGTGGCCCGGATCAGCTCGATCTCCTTTGCCGGCGTCCACTCGTTGCCGTACGCCGCTGCCAGCAGCATCCGCAGCCGCTCCGCCGCCGGCTCCTCGCCCCGGACCGATGGAATGCACACGATCCCGTCAGCATCGGCCAGCTTCTCCAAACCGTCCGAATCGAGGGCCGGACAGTCGGGAAAGGACGAGCCCGTCTGACGCGGCCACTGGTAGCCCAACAACCGCGCGGACGCCACATGCAGGGGATTGTCAGAGCTTTTCGGATGACCATCAAAAAGCCATTGGGTCGGATCGCTGGAGAAGGGCTTCGGGAGTCCGTGCGGGTACTTCTCCGCCGCCACATTCTGCCAGTGCGCTAGGTCGAAGGGAATTTTAACCAACGTCTCGTTTGTGACATTAAGTTTTTGCGAAACCTTACGGACCGCATCGCGGAACTCATTTGTTATACAAAACGCCCATAGCGCTGACAAGTGACTTTCAAGTCGTGGAATCAACGCATGTGCCGTGTGATCAAACATTTCACCAGTATAAAGTGTTGCTGGCATGCTTCTCATTTCCGCGACCATCACGCCCCGTTTTCCCCAAGCTTCCGAACCAGACTTCCAACCGCCCATTCGGCCCGCCACCTTTAGCGCCATCGCATGTCGGTAATATGAACCTTGCCCCTCTTCCCATAGCAGAACATCTGTGCGCCCTAGATATAGCCCCGTTTCCCCTGGCGCACTTGGCGCAAATATCCAACCACCCACAACTTGTTCGAGTTCCCAGAAAGAGCGCACAAAAGGAGGATTGTCACTTGTAGCGAACCCTTGCGCGGTGAATGCGTATTCACTAAGGAGGTTCCCCTCTCCGAGAGACTCCAACGTAACAATTGAATCTGGATTTTCAATTTGCGCCGACTGCATTAAGCTAAATAGTGCTTTTTTTGGCAATGCTTTGTCCTTCTCAACTGGCCCTCTTTCGGCTGATAAGTCAATTCCGACAAACATATGAGCTCGATTCGGTGTTCTCCGCGAGTGACATACCATTGCGGTAAAGGCACCCGCGGCCTGGGAACTTTCAAACCCCTTTTCACCCAATCTAACTACAAAATTCCACTCGGTACTATGCAAGAAACATCTTCGCACTTTCTTATAACCGTCTTGAAACAGCCAGTTTTGAGGTGTTACCAACGCAGAAGTCGCTCCCAAGCAGCAGAACGCCAAGTTCCGTTCCAAGAAACATGATGCTAGATCTGCCTTAGCATCGGGATGGACGCATTCACAGTAACCCCGAAGGTCTTCATCCTGCTTCGAACGTCCTAGATAAGGCACGTTGGTCGCGACGAGCGTGAACTGGCCTGCGAGAATTTCCGCCGCCTTGGCCAGACCACAGGCGGTCACGGCCATTTCATGAGCGGTGTCGTCCTTGGTCTCCTGCGCAAGCGCCTTTTCTAGCAGCGGCTGGAGATCATGAAACGCGGCCACCAACAGGTCACCTTCGCCGGCGCGCGGATTGATGAGGCTACCGAGAATCGCGGCCTTTTGGAACAAGTCATACAATTTCTCCATACCGCGTTGGAGTTTCTCGTTCTTTCCAGCCAGGTTCAGCCAATCTGCTTTCTTAACATTTGGAGCCAGCCCAGAACAAGCCAGATTCATCGCCGGCAGGGCGCAATGCCCGACACGCCGCCAAGCGGCCAGCGCGACGTTGAACGCCGCGATCTGGGTGCAGCGCGGGTCGATCTCCAGCCCGAACAGGTTGTCGCGGATCACGGCCGCCACCGCGACTTTCTCATCCAGCCGCTCTTCGGCCATGCGCAAGGCGACCAGCCGCTCGAACATCGCCGCCACGAAGTGCCCGCTGCCCATGCAGGGGTCGAGGCACGTCAGTTCCTTCACCGTCTTGGGCCACCCCTCGAACGTCCCCGCCGCCGGCCGCCATCCCGTCTGCTCGTCCTTCACAAACCGCAGGTATCTCCACTCGCACCCCGGCAGCGCGATCAATCTCCGGCACTCTTCCTCTGTCTGCGGTTCCGACTTCCGTCCTCTGTCCTCTGCCCTCCGCCTTCCCCACCACCACGCCCCGAGCGTATTGTCGAGCAGGAAGTCCACCATGTAATCCTCGGTGAACAACTGCGTGACGGGCGAGATCTCGTCCG
>CAZOIS010000118.1:0-13365 GCA_964579865.1 uncultured Lentisphaeraceae bacterium
GGTTGCACGGACAGAACGCGCCGAGCAACAAACTGAACATCGCGCTGATCGGCACTTGGGGGCGCGGCCTTGCGCACTTCGATTCGCTCGCGGACGAGAACGTCGTGGCGCTCTGCGACGTCTGGGACCGGAACCTCGCGGACGCGGCCAAGCGTTTCCCGAACGCGAAAACGTACAGCGACTGGCGGAAATGCATCGAGCAGAAAGACATCGACGCCGTCGTGATCTGCACGACCGACTTCACGCACGCGTTCGTGGCCAACTGGGCGCTGAACCGCGGCAAGCACGTCTATCTGGAGAAGCCGCTGGGCATTTCCGTCGAGGAGGCGCGCGTGGTGCGCGCCAACTGGCTGCCGAAAAAGGGCAAGCTCGCGACGCAGGTCGGCATGCAGCGGCACGCGCACGACAACTTCAACCGCATCGCCGAGATGATCCGCGACGGCGCGATCGGCGAGCTGAAGAGCGCCTACGCCTGGGGCAACCGCAAGATTCCCAAGCCCGGCTATCTGCCCGCCGGAGGGACGCCGCCGGACGGCCTGCATTACGACCTGTGGCTGGGGCCGGTGAAGGCCGACCACCCGTATAACCCGGAGTATTTCTCGGGCAAGGCGGGGGCGAACTGCCTGCAGTGGAACATGTACTGGGACTTCGGCACCGGCCAGATCGGCGACATGGGCAGCCACACGATGGACCTGCTCTGGAACGCGGTGGACTGCGGCCTGCCGACCTCCGCCGAGGCGAAGGGCGAGCCTTTCAACCCCGACGTCACGCCGGTCAATTGCGAGATGCGCTTCGAGCACCCCGCCAACAGCTGGCGCGGGCCGGTCGGCATTTCGTGGTACCAGGGCGGCGCGATGCCGAACCCGCCCAGCTCCTATGTGGACATCAACAAGATCGGGCACGGCGCGATGTTCAAGGGCAGCGAAGGCATTCTGGTGGCCGACTTCACGTCGCGCGCGCTGATCCCGCTCGGCAAGGACGGCAGCCTGTCCTACTACACGCCGCGCAAAAAGGAGGCTTTGCTGCCGCCGGTCGGGCATTTCCAGAAGCAGTGGATCAACGCCTGCAAGAACCCGTCGCTGAAGACCGCGTGCGACTTCGAGTACAGCGCGAACATGATCGAGCAGATGTGCCTCGGGCTGGTGGCGTATCGCGTCGGCAAGAAGCTTGACTACGACGGCAAGGCCGGGCGCGTGACGAACAGCGCGGAGGCGGACGCGCTGCTCAAGCGCGAGTACCGCGCCGGCTGGACGCTGAACGGCTAGCGCATAAAACTGTAACGTGCGGGGCGGGTGGCTTTAGCGCGCATCGGCTTTCCATAGCGGCTAAAGCATCCGCCCGGACACGTACGGGAGTTGCCCCGCTTCCCTTGAGCCGGAGGATGGACGGCGCGGGAAGCGGTCTTTTCTTTTCAGGAACACCATGTCTTCTCCACACCCCATACTGAACGTCGGGCTGATCGGCACCGGCGACATGGCCCGGTTTTACGCCCACACCATCCAGCGGCACCTGCCGTGGGTGCGGCTGGCGGCGGTCTCCTCGCAAAAGCTTGAACGCGCACAGGCCTTGGCCAAAGCGTATGCCATTCCGAACGCCTATGGCAGCCACGAGGCCATCTTTCAGACCCGGCTGGATGCGGTCATGATCGTGTCCGCATCGGATACGCATGCCGCGCTCATTGAACACGCCGCCCACCACAGGGTCGATGCCTTTTGCGACAAACCGCTGGGCGTTTCGCTTGAAGCGATCGATGCCGCGCTGGCTGAGGTGGCCAAGAGCGGCATCCGTTTGGCGACGGGCTTCAACCGCCGTTTTGACCCTGCGTTCCAGCGCCTCCATCACGAGGTGTCGGAAGGCGCGTTGGGCACCCCCGAAACACTTGTGATCATCAGCCGGGACCCCTGTTTCCCGACGCCCCAGGAGTTGGCGACACCTCATCGGCTCTTGATCGGCTCCGCGATCCATGATTTTGATATGGCGCGCTTCCTGATGCAAGATGACGTCGTTTCGATTTCCGCTCAGGGCAGCTGGCTTAGCCCGCTGCCGGCCGCAAACGAGCAGGTCGACGGATCCGTTGTTGCCCTGCGCTTTCGGCGCGGCGGCCTCGCGACGATCATCAACAGCTATCGCTCTACGGAGGGCTATGACCAGCGGGTGGAACTCTTTGGATCGAAAGGCGTCGGACGGGTTGACAACGTTGCCGGCGCGCGGCCGGACGTTCCGGACGATGCGCCCTTTTTTGTCAAGCGTTACGCGGTCTCATATGCGCAGGAGCTGACGTGCTTCTTCGGCATTTTGCGGGACGGCACGTGGAACCCGCTGATGGCCACAGGCCCAGACGGCAGGTCCGCGTCACATTTGGCGGAGGCGGCCGTCCAGTCGTTCCAACGGCACGTCGCGATCGCGCTCTAGCGCGGTTCATGTATTCTGTGGCCGCTTGTCTGAACGTTGCGTCCCACGCGAAACGGCTCGGCGCAGCCTCGCCCTCCAGCAAATCGGCCGTTTTTCACATGCTGCTCCCCGTTCAGCCCGGACCTTTGGACCTAAGGCTTCACGATGCCGACCTTGTGGAAGGAGAAATCTTTCGGGGCGATCGGCTCCAACGAGACCGGCACGTTGGTCTTGGGGTAGGGCATGTTCACCGTGGGCTTGAGCCAGCGGATGCCGTTGGCCAGGACTTTGAGCACGTGCTCGTTGTAGAAGGTCGGAAAGGCCTCGTGGCCGGGACGGAAGTAGAACATCCGGCCGAAGCCGCGCTGGAGCGTGAAGCCGCTGCGGAAGACCTCGCCGCCCTCGAACCACGACATGAAGATCACGTGGGCGTCGCCCGCGATCATGAAGGGCTCGCCGTACATCTCTTCGTAGGGCAGCTCAAAGTGCTCCGGTACGCCGGCCGCGATGGGGTGGGCCGGGTCGACGGTCCACAGGCGCTCGCGCTCGCCGACCTCGCGCCAGTGCAACTTGCTGCTGGTGCCGTTGAGGACGCGGAAGATCTTCGACATGTGCCCGGAGTGCATGATCAGGATGCCCATGCCCTCCCAGACCCGCTGCTGAATCCGGGCGACGACGGCGTCGTCCACCTTGTCGTGGGCGGCGTGGCCCCACCAGAGCAGCACATCGGTGCTGTCGAGGACCTCCGGCGTCAGGCCGTGTTCCGGCTCGTCAAGCGTCGCGGAGCGAATGGCGAGATCCGGCGCCGCCAGGCTTTTGGCCAATGCGCCATGGATCCCTTCGGGGTAGAGTGCGCCCACGCAAGGCTCTTGTTTCTCGTGGACGTACTCGTTCCAGATGGTGACGCGGATGGGCGAAGGGTTCATGGCCGGATCTCCTGGGGGTGGGGTCTGGAATGATGGAACAATGGAATGGTGGAATGTTGGAACGGAGGAATGATGGAAGAGTTTCGGTTAAATGGCAAGCGCTTGTCTTGCGGGGCTACCCGCCATTATTCCACCCTTCCATCATTCCGCTGTTCCATTCACATCAAGCTGCGGATTTTGGCACAGACGAAATCGTAGACCTTCTGCTCGGCGGGCTTGAAATAGAGGTCCAGCGGCTTGAACTTGTCGCCGTTGGCCGCGATTTCCGCCGCGACACCTTTGAGGAAAATGCTCTGCAGTTCGGTGGCGATGTTGATCTTTGCCACGCCGCAGCCGACGGCCCGCTTGAGCTGGTCTTCGGGAACGCCCGTGCCGCCGTGCAAAACCAGCGGGATGGCGACCCTGCCGCCGATTTCCCTGGCCCGTGCAATATCCAGCACGGGGGCCTTTTTGTAGAAACCGTGAATGGTTCCGATCGAGATCGCCAAGGCGTCCACGCCGGTCTTCCCGACGAATTCATCGGCCTCTGCGGCTGTCGACAGTTCGATCTCGCCGTCGCCGAAGGGCACGTGGCCGATCTCGGCCTCCAGCGTGACGCCGGCGTTGTGGGCGATCTTGGCGGCTTCGGCGGTCAGCGCGATGTTCTCGGCGAACGGCAGCTTGGAGCCGTCGATCATGACCGAGGTGTAGCCGATCGCGATCGCCTTCTCGATCTGGTCCAGGGACTCGCCATGGTCGAGGTGCAGCGCCACCGGAATGTCGGACTTCGCCGCAAGCGTGCGCGTCATGGCGGCGATGAGCTCCGCGCGCTCATCTTTGAAGAGGCGCTGGTAGACCTGGATGATGACCGGCGACTTCTCCGCTTCTGCGGCTTTGAAGACGGAAAGCAGGGTTTCGAGGTTGGCCACGTTGAAAGCCGCGACGCCCCGTTTTTCTTTTCTCGCAAGAGGGAGAATTTCTTTAAAGGTGATGAGAGACATGGGAGTAGAAGATTGGAATTATGGAATGATGGAATGGCGGAAGAGGCGAGTGCTGGGGGCGTGGAAGACGGAAGAGCGAGTGGTACCTCACACCATTCCGTCATTCCAATCCCCCTCCACTCCGGGGCTCTTACTTCACGACCACGGGGGTGATGTCCAGCCAGCGGCAGAGCTCGATCAGCTCGGCCTCGACGTCGGCGTGGATGATCGAGTAATGGTGCTTGAAGCCCTCGGTCATGATGGTGCCCACGAGCTTCTCCACGGAACAGTCGAATTTGACGTTCAGCGGGTTGCCGCGGATGAACGGCTCGGTGTCCAGCGCCGTGCCCTTGGCGATGAGCATGCGGTAGCCGTCGCCGTCCTCGTCGAGCTGGGCCAGCGTGATCGGCCCGGCCTTCATCGAGAACTCGTTGGTCAGGCCCTTCTTGTTGCCGCCGTCGACGCGGAAGTGCTGGCTCAGCGTGGTCTCCTCGAACTTGCGGCAGATGGCCGAAGGCGCGGCGCCGCAGTGCCAGAGCACCGCGGTGTTGGCGGCGTAGTCGAACGAGATCAGGTCGGCGAAGAAGGGGATGCCGCCGCTCAGCGACGCTTCCATCTGCATGAGCACGGCGCCCAGCACGTCGCCTTCGCAGCTGCTGACCATGCGGTCGTTGTTCAGCATGCCGATCGTGGAGCAGGGGGCGATGCCGAAGATGTCCGACCACTCCGGCCAGCAGCGCACGGCGTAGGCGGTGAGGCTGTACTTCTTGGAGGTCTTGAGGAACGACTCGTACATCTTGCCGGCGGACTCGAGGTCCTTCTCGACCTTCGCGCAGCAGACCGAGGCGGTCTTGCGGACGGCTTCCGCGCCTTTCTTGACCTCGGCGTCGCTCAGCTTGTTGGCGGTGTCGACGATCTCGAGGAGGTCGATGATTTCGACCTCGGTGCCGAGCTTGGCGCGGAGCCGCATCTCGTCGCAGTTGGAGGTGTAGAAGCCCGGGACGCGCCCGCCGACGAGGCCGACCTTGGCGGAGGCGAGGTCCGAGACGCACTTCAGCACGCCGAGGGGCTTCTTCACGAGGGCCGCGGCCTGGTCGGCCGGGCCGAAGACGAAGGTGTTCTTGCGGCCGAGCTTGCGCAGCGTGTGCACGGCCATGTTGGAGCCGCAGAAGGAGTTCTGGGTCCACATCTTGCCGGCCTGGGGCTTCTCGGGCGTGGAGATGAGGATCACGGGCACGGGCAGCTCTTTGGCGATCACGGGGATGATGGCGCCGACCGGGAAGGTGGCCATGAACACGATCACCGCGCCTACGTCCTGCTTGCGCAGCTCGGCGCAGAGGGCGGAGGCTTCGGCTGCGGTGGTGGTCAGGGCGCCGCCGTCGACGACCTCGCAGGGGAGGGTTTTGAGGCTGGCCAGCGCGGTCTTGCGGAGGTTGTCGATCTCCGGGGTGGCCCAGCTGGCTTTGGTTAAGGCGATAAATCCGACTTTGAATTCTTTCATGATGTGTGTGCTTTCCTTATGGTGGACTGAAGTGACGAAAGTGACTGGAGCGACTGAAGGGCCGGTCAGGCCTGCGACAGGGCTACCGCCTCTTCGAGCGTGATGATTTCGAACTTGGGGTTGTACTTCTTCAGGGTGTCGCGCACGGTGGCGGAGGCCGTGATGAAGAGGTTTTTCTTGGTTCCGGCCAAACTGTAGACGCGCTTGCAGAGCTGCTCGCAGAGCGCCGGCATCAGCTCGTCGTAGACGACGGCGCCTTCGCCGACGGAATACGACTCTTCGCTGTTGGTACCGAAAGGCTGGAGCGCGTAGCCGGCCTTTTTGAGCAGGTCGCGCGGCGCGGACGGGTTGCCGCAGTAGTTTTTCAGGAAGTCGCTCTCCAGGTAAACCGCCTTGCGTGAGCGGCCGGGCTTCACGTCCGCCGCGAGCAGGTGCTCGGCGCAGTGGACGACCTTGACGCCGGCGAGCTTGTCCTTGAGGAAGTCGTAGGCCGACGGTTCCGCGACGACGAGCGTCTTGCACTTGGAGGCCTCTACCGCCTTCGCGAACCTGTCGAGAACAGCCTGGGAGGCTTGGGTGAAGCCCAGCACCTCCAGCGCCTTGCCGGGGTCTTTGCCGGTGATGACCTTGCAGCCGGGGTACAGCTCCGGCTTCTCGCCGAAGTACAGGACGCTGCCTTTGCCTTTGACGGCGAAGCTGGCCTTTTCCAGCGCTTTCGCGAGGGCCTTCACGTTCTCCGGCGCGAGGCCCGCTTCGACGACGTCCTTCCGGGCGGCGAGCACGAGCCCCGTCTCATCGTAGTGGCTGACGCAGTGGAAGCGGTTCGCGGCGCTCAGGGCGCTCCGGTACAGCGCGTCGATGAAGTCCGGGTTCGTGATGTCGGCGCCGTGCATCCGGATCCGGTCGATGATCAGCGCGCGGCCCCGCGGCGTGTCGGCCTCGCGGAACGTCACGTTGCCGACGGGGTCGAGGTGGCGGCACATGAAACAGAAGCGGCACGCGTTGATCGCATCCAAATGTTTCTCGATATGCATGGGTTATTCTCCTTTTCCCGGCAAGCCCATTTTTCCGGGGTTCATGATGTTGTTGGGGTCGAGCGTCTTCTTGATGCTCTCGAGGACCTTGAAGGCCGGCCCGTAAAGATCCCGCATGATGCGCCCGAGCTTGAGGCCCACGCCGTGGTGTTCGTTGATCACGCCGCCTTCTTTGATGGCCGCGCGGATCGCCATGTCCCAAATGCGGTTGTAGAGCGCGACGGCCTCGTTCGGGTCTTTCGGCGGCTCGTCGATGATGAAACGGGCGTAGAGCATGCAGCCCCAGTCGTACCAGTGGGAGAAGTGGCCGATGAAGGTCGCCTGCGGGAAGTTGTCCTGCACGACGTTCTTCATGGCCCAGTAAACCTTCTCGATGTTGGCGAAGGTCGCGACCGTGTCGAGCGTGCCGAAGGCCTGCGGCACGTGGAACATGAAGGGCGGATAGAAGAACTTGTAGCGGTGGTCCCACCAGTTCTGGCCGGCCTCGGTGCCAAGGTCCTCGTGGTCCAGCGCGCGGCAGATCTTGCACGCCTCCTCCAGCTCCAGGTCGACGATCTTTTCCGGTCCGTCGAAGCCGAAGACCAGGTAGGCGCCCTTGCGGTCGATGCCGAGCACGCGTTTGATCAGCTTCGCGGTTTCGGTCTCGTCGTAGAGCCGGATCACGCACGGGCGCAGGCGGCTGGTCATGATCTTCGAGCCCGCCACCATGGCGTCGTGCATGGTCTTGAACAGGAACGCGTGGAACTTGCGCGACTCGGGGATCGGGTGGATCTTCATGACCGCCTTCGTGACGACGCCGAGCGTGCCCTCGCTGCCGAGGTAGAGCTCGGTGAGCGCGGGGCCTGAGGCGTGGCGCGGCACGGGCAGGGTGTTGATGATCTCGCCCGTGGGCGTGACCACCTCGAGGGACATGATCATGTCCTCGATCTTGCCGTACTTGGTGCTGAGCACGCCGGTGCCGCGGTGGGCGATGAAGCCGCCGAGCGTGGCGCAGGCGATGGAGGCCGGGAAATGCATGGTGCTGTAGCCGGCCTTCTCGACTTCCCATTCCAAGTGCTGGGTGTTGATGCCGACCTCGACCGTGACCGTCATGGAGACGGGGTCGATGGCGAGGACCTTGTTCATGCGCTTCATGTCGAGCACGATGCCGCCGTAGATCGGCAGGGCGCCGCCCTGAGAGCCCGAGCCGCCGCCCCACGGGATCACGGGAATCTTGTGGGTGTTGGCGATCTTCAGGACTTCGGCGACTTCTTGCGCGTTGCCGGGGTGGACCACGAAGTCGGGCGGGGTGGGCTTCTCGCCGCGGTCGTGCCAGCATTCGGGCACCCAGTAATAGTCGATCGAATGGCCGAGTTTGTCGGCGTCGTTGGTCTGCACGTGTTCGTCGCCGACCGCCCAGGTCAGCTCGCTACGAATCATCTCGTAGAGGTAGTTTTTCGGTGTCATAAGTGTTCCTTTGGAAGGAGAGGCTATAGGTTGTCGTTAAGCGTTGAGGTTCGAGTAACACGTGGCCAGCGCGTCGTGGAGGGCGCGGTAGTGCGTGAAGCGCGTGTTGTAAAAGGCCGCGCGTTCGGGGTCCGGCCGCAGCTCGCGGTCAAAGCGCAGGCACTGTCTGACGGCAGACGCCTCATCGGCAAAAACGCCCGTGCCCACGCCGGCGAGCAGCGCGCTGCCGAAGGACGCGTCGCAGCACGACGGGCACTTGACCGGGGCGTTGAAGAGGTCGCAGACGATGCCGCTCCAGAGGGCGCTCTTGGCGCCGCCGCCGATCAGCAGGAACTCGCGGACGGGGAGCTTCATCTTCTCAATGGTGCGGTAACAGTCACGCAGCGAATAGGCGACGCCCTCCAGCAGTGCGCGCGCGATGTCGCCGCGCGTGTTCGCCATGCTCAGCCCGGTGAAGCTGCCGCGCAGGTTCGCGTCCCAGTAGGGGGAGCGCTCGCCCTGCAGGTAGGGGTGGAAGAACACGCCGTTGCTGCCGGGCCGGGACTGGACCGCGGCGCGGTCCAGCTCGTCGTAGTGCGTGCCGGGCGCGCAGAACATGTCGCGGTACCAGCGCTGGCAGACGGCGGCCGAGTTCGTGGCCGTGACCGTGTACCACATGCCGGGCACGACGTGCGAATAGGTGAGGGTCTCACGGTGCGGGTGCGCCTTGGACGTCATGACGTTCACGTTGCCGGCCGTCGCGAGCTTCAGCACGCACTGGCCCGGTTCGATGGCCCCGGCCGCATAGTCTTCGATCGCCGAGTCGCTCGCGCCCATCACGACGGGGGTGCCTTCCGGCAGACCCGTGTCCGCGGCGGCCCGGCGGGTGATCGTGCCCGCGAGGTCGGTCGGCCTCCCGATGCGGGGAAGCTGCTTGAGCGGGATGCCCGCGAGGTCGCAGAGCGCTTCGGACCAGCCGCCGCGTTTCATGTCCCAGAACAGCGTCCCCTGCGATTCGACGCTGTCGCAGGCCATTTCGCCCGTCAGAAGAAAGCGCACGTAATCCTTGACGAACAGGATGTGCCGCGTCTGCTTCAACGCTCGCGGCTCGTTGTTCTTGAGCCAGAGCATCTGCGGAAGCGTCCAGGTCGGCGTCGGCGCCTGGTAGGCGGTCTTGAAGATCAGGTCGAAGTGATCCTGCTTCAGCAGCTGGCACTCCTTGACGCTGCGCTGGTCCGTCCAGATGATGGTCGGCCGCACCACCTCCAGGCGGCGGTCCAGCAGAACCGCGCCGTGGGTGTAGCTGTCCAGTGCAAGGGCCGTGATCCTGCGGCGGTGCTTGATCTTTTTCAGCACGCCGCACATCACCCGGTACCAGTCGGCCGGATTCTGCTCCGCCCAGGCCGGCTTCGGATGGCTGGTCGGATATTCGCCGGACGCGCTTTCGATCACGGCGCCGGACGGATCGATGACCGTCACCTTGCAGCCGCCCGTGCCGAAATCGATGCCGAGCAGGAGGTCCTTCTTCATTGCCCTAAAATCCATTTGTGGTTCGGATCGACGACCGAAAGGAACTTGCGGTTGTTCTGCCCCGCCATGATCCAGAGGTAGTACATCGTGTAGCCCGGCGCGTTGATCACCGGGTGGTAGCCGCGGGGAATGAGCGTCGTGTCGTTTTCCTGCACCGTGCAGGTGAAGTCGATGGAGCGGTCGTCGGTGTAGATCTTCTGGATGCCGTAGCCTTGCCGCGGGTTGAAGCGGAAGAAGTAGACCTCCTCCATGTCGACCTCGACCGGAAGGTTGTCGAAGTCGTGGCGGTGGGGTGGGTAGCTCGCGTGGTTGCCTGACGGGACGTACGCCTCGCCGATGAACAGGTGCTGCGCCGGGAAGGCGTCCGTCAGCATCAGGACCGCGTCGCGCTGGTAGTTCTCTTTGCCGATGTGGGCGCACTTCACCTGCTCGGGCGTGATCAGGTACGCGTCGGCCTTCAGGTCGGAGGGCGATGCCGTCCAGGCGATCTCCACGTCGGTCACGGCCGTGACGGTGAAGCGTCTGCCGCAGGGAATGTAAACCGTGTAGGGCTTGCCGGAGAAAACGTCCTTGCGTTCGCCGACGTGCGGAAAGGCGAAACCGTCGCCCGAGACGGCGCACGTGCCGCCCAGCACGACGAGCGCGACTTCGAAGGCGCCGGAATCGGCCGCGTAGCTGCCGCCCTTTTCAAGCGCGATGATGCCGAATTCGGTGAGTTTGAGATCGCCGTCGCCGAGCGAGGCGATCTTCGTGAAGCCGTTCCGCTTCTCGTAATGGCGCAAATAGTCGTTCATTGTTTCCTCATGAATCTTTCTGCTGTTGTTAAGCTGGGGATTCCGGTGCGACCGCCGAACTTCGTACACTTCAGCGCGGATACGGCCGCCGCAAATCGCATGCATTCCGCCCAGGCGCTGCCGCGGGCGTAGTCGAAGATGAAAGCCCCGTGATAGACGTCGCCGGCGCCGGTCGTGTCGACGACGCCGACCTTGAACGCGGGGCACTTGATCAGGCGCTTGCCGTCAAAGCCGAGGGAGCCCGCCTTGCCCAGGGTGACGGCTGAGAACCGGCGGTTGCCGGAGAACAGCTTTTTCACGGCGGCGGCCATGTCGGCCTCGCCGGTGTAGCGGCCCGCAAACTTTTCGGAGGCGATGACGATGTCGGAAAGCCCGAGCAGCTCGTCGATGTCCGGAACGAGCGTTCCGGCGTCGATCGACACGGTCACGCCGTGCTTGCGGGCGGTTTTCGCGGCGGCGATGGCCGCCTTGGCCTGGTGCCCGTCCATGTGCAGGACGCTGCTCCCGCGGATCACGTCGCGGTCGATCTCGCGCGGGGAGAGCGGGCGGGCGCTGCCGCGCGTCCAGGCGATGCTCCGCTTGCCGCTCTTCTGTTCGATCCAGCAGAAGCCCGCCGGCGACTCAGCGCCGCGGCGGACCTTGACGCCGCGCGTGTCGACCCCTTCGTCCGCCAGCCCTTTGACGATCTGCGCGCCGCGCTCGTCGTCGCCGACCGCGCCGCAGAAGGCCGCCTTTGCGCCGAGACGAGCCGCGGCGACGATCGCCGTCACGGAAGGTCCGCCGCCCTGCACGAGGCTTTCAACGATCTCGACCTTGTCGTCAAGCGGAACCTGCGGAACGATGCACAGATAATCCATGCCACAGTAGCCGATGCCCGTGATTTGTGCGTGGGTGCTCATTGCTTTAATTCATTGCCTGCGAGGCGGGCGCACTTTCGTCGTAGTAGTCCTTGCGGAACGTGAACAGGCGTGCGGCCAAGAGGATGGCGGCACCGGCGACGTAGGCCAGCGAGAGTGCGGACAACGCGGCGGAGAGGCCGACGGTCTCCTTGGCCCACCCCAGAACGACCGGCGCGAACGCCGCCGCGCCGAACATCACCGCGAGCATGACGCCCATCGCGGAGGAACGGTAGCGCGGCGCGATCACGTCGAAAATTACGACGTACACGTTCGAGTCGTAAATACCCCGGAAGAGACCCCAGCAAGCGAGACACAGGCAGCACAGCCAGAAACTGTCGGCCCCCCCGATCATGAATAGAAACGGTGCGCCGCAGACGAGGCCCGCGATCTCCGTCTCGATGCGGGCGGTGGTGCGGCGCTTGGCCAGCATGTCGGAGACCTTGCCGCCGACCAGCACGCCGACCGCCGCGAAGGCGTGCTGCCAGAACATGGAGGAAAAGCCCGCGTTGGTGAGCGAGACGCTGAATTTCTCGTGCAGGTACGTCGGCATCCAGGTGAGGTAGCCGATCTGCGCGAAGTAGAAACAGCAGCACGACGCCCAGACGGCCCAGACGGTCGGCTTGCCGGCGATTTCATGGAAGAGTTCACGCAGCGGGACCTTCCCGGCACCGGTGGAACGGGGCGGTTGCGGGGTGTCCTTCATGCGCCAGGCGATGGTGGCCGCGAGCACGACGCCGACCGCGCCGAAGACATAGAACACGCTGCGCCAGCCGTAATGCTCGCCGATCCACCCGGCGACAAGCCCGCTGGCGATGATGCCGACGTAGAGCGCGGTCGTGTGGATGGACATGGCCATCGCGCGCGTGTCCTTATGGTGCTGCCCGATGAGCGAGCTGGCCGACGGGAAGTAGAACGCCTCGCCGCCGCCCGTCGCGATGCCTCGGAAAAGGATCAGGCCGACCAGTCCGGTCGCCGTGCCGGACAACATGGTGCCGACGCTCCAGACCATCAGGCTCGCGAAGACGATCCACTTCCGCCGCGCGATGTCGCCCAGGAACCCGCCCACCGGCACCAGCACCGAGTAGACCCACAGGAAGACCGATGCCACCAGCCCCGTCTGTACGGGAGTCAGCGACAAGTCCTTCGACAGAAGTGGCAGCACGATGTTGAACGCCTGCCGGTCCGCCATGTTGAAGAGGAACGCAAACCAGAGGAGAACGATCAGTTCCCACTTGTAGGGCAGCCACGTTTTTTTGGACTCGGTCATGGGGTGTTCTCCTTCTGGATCGGCGTTGGTGACGGTCGGACAAACCTTAGATTTTGCCGGGCTGTCCGGGCAGGGGGACCACGCCCTCCTCAGGCAACTCGACGTCGGCGGCACCCTCGAAGTCGAGGGCGGCGGGCTTGAAGTTCATCGCATAGAAGGGGGATTCCTTGTTCGTGAGGACGTCCGACAGGCGGACGGCCTGCCCGGTGTAGGCCGAGATGCGGCCGATGACGGCGCAGGCGGTCGAGAGGGCGGTCGCTTCGGCCTCGTTGAGCATCTTGCCGTTGATGACGCTGTCGAGCAGTGCCGCGTGCTCGTTCACGTAGGGGTTGCCGTCGTTGCCGAGGTTCTCGAGCGCGACGTCCTTGCCGTCGTAGCGGCTGACTTTGCCGCCGCCGGAGATCTCCGCCACATCCGTTGAAAAGAGCTCGCCGATGCGGCCTGCGCAGCCCGGGATCTGGCGGCAGAGGCTGTGGATGTGGAGGCCGTCGCCATAATCGAAGTCGACGCTGAAGAAGTCGTACTGGTTGCCGGTCTGGCGGCGGGTGCGCGCGCCGACGGCCATGGCGGTGCGGGGGTAGCGTCCGATGAACCAGTTCGCGACGTCGATGTTGTGGACGTGCTGCTCGACGATGTGGT
>CAZOIS010000119.1:0-13269 GCA_964579865.1 uncultured Lentisphaeraceae bacterium
TATTATTTTGACACTGGATTGTGTGCGATTTTGAAGAAAATAAAATTCGAAGGAAGTCGGTCATGAAAAGAAGAATGGCGTTGTGGTTTCTGTGTCTGACGGCGGTGTGTCTGCCGGCCGGCTTGCTGAAGGCGCAAGAGATCGTGAAGGACAATAACGTGCAGCCGCTCAACGACGCTGCCTCTTGGGTCGGCGGCGCGGTGCCCAGCAACACGAATGTCGCCGTGTGGGACGCGACCGTTTCCGATGCGAATGCGGTGAACCTTGGCGCACCCATGACCTGGGACGGCATCCGCATCGCCAATCCCGGCGGCACGGTCACGGTCAACGGCGCGGACCGGCTGACCCTCGACGGCGGCGCGGCGGTCGACGTCGACCTTGGTGCGGCGACGCAGAATCTGACGCTGAACACCCCCGTGACGCTGAACGGTTCTCAGGTTGTGGCGGTCAACGCCAACCGCACGCTGGCCCTCAACGGCGGGGCCTCCGTCGGGGCGGTGACCAAAAACGGCGCGGGCCGCCTGAGTTTCGGCGGGGCGACGGGCGTTGGCGGCGGCACGTATGCGGCCGGTCTGACGGTCTATGAGGGCCCGACGACTCTGAACGGCGATCACAAGCTCACCGGCGGAACGGTGACGCTGCGCGGCATCACGACGATGACCTCGGGATCGACGGAGGCGCTCGCGGTCTTCAACGGCACACTGGTGCTGGACGGCGGCGCGCTGACCATGACCAACACGATCAGCAGCCGCTTTTTTGCGGGACGCACCAATGCGGACAGCGACGGCCTGCTGATCGTCAGCAACGGCACCCATACGATTCTCGGGGCGAACAACAGCAACATGGCGAACTTCATCGGCGTATCGGGGGCCAAACGCGGCCGGCTCCATATGGAAGGCGGTTCCCTGAGCGTCGTCTTCCTGCGGCTGGCGACGAACCAAAAATCCGGGAACGACGTCGACGAGCTGGTCGTCAACAACGGCACGCTGACCGTGACCGGCACAACGGGCAGCGATCCGATGACCAAGGCTTTCAAGATGGGAACGCGCTTCGACGAAAGCGTGGATGCGGCCTCCCGCAGCGGCCGGCTGGAGATCAACGGCGGGCGTTTCGAAGTCCCGAACGGGACGGTGCAGATCGCAACCGATGTCGCGGCCAGCACGGGGACGCAGGAGATTTATTTGAACGGCGGGGTCTGGGCCGTGAAGAAGATCGCGGTCGGCTCTTCGCCGAACGTCGCACGCACCTTTTACTTCGACGGCGGCGTGCTGCAGGGGACCAATGTGATCGCGGCGTCGGAGCTGGTCGACGGCAGCGCGAACGCCACGTTCAAGGTGCGTGCCGGCGGGGTGTTGCTGGACAGCGCGGACGGCAACGACTTCGGCGTCACCCTCAACCTCGTCGCGGACCCCGCCAGCCCCAACGGCGGACTGGTCAAACTCGGCAACGGCCGGCTCACCTTGGGCGGCGTCAACACCTATACCGGGCCGACGATCGTCTCGAACGGCACGCTGTGCGTGACCGGCACGCTTGCGGTCACCAACCTGGTGGTGGAGCCGGGCGCGGCTTTCTCGCTGGCGGATGGCGCGCTGTCGCGCTGCGCTCCGGCGTCGCTGCGGATCGGTTCGACCGCACAGCCTTCCCGGCTGGAGTTCGAGGTGGCGGCAAGCGGATCAGCGTGTGACGCGCTGGTGCTTCCCGCCGGTGCGAGGTTCCAGAAGGTGGAGGTTTCCCTCTTCCAACAGGGCACGCGCCATCCGCTGGCGCGCGCGGGCGACTTCCCGATCCTGACCTACACGGGAACGGCACCGTCCGTCGGCTGGCTGAGCTGGGGCACGCCGGTGAGCGGGTTCACCTGCGCGTTCGAGCTCGATGCAGCCACCCGGACGGTCTATGCGCGGATGCGCACCGACAGCGGTTCAACCGAATCGGTGTGGATCAATCCGGGCAGCGGTGCGTGGGCGACGGCGGCGAACTGGAACGTCATGCCGGGCAACGCCGCGGGCACGGGCGTGCGTTTCGGCGAGATCGCGCTTGCGCCGGCGACGGTCACGCTCGACGCGCCGTTCACGGTCGGCGCGATGACGTTTTCCAACGCGAATGCCTTTGCGCTTTCAGGTGCCGGTTCGCTGACGCTCGATAACGGCACGGCCTCGCCGTCGATCACGGTCGGACGCGGCGCGCATGCGGTCGCGCTGCCGCTCGCCCCCGCATCGCCGCTGGCGATCAACGCGGCGGCGGGTGCCAGCCTGACGGTGAACGCCGGGATCAGCGGCCCGTCGGGGCTGGTCAAGCAGGGGGCCGGCGATCTGGTCTTCGCGGCCGACAACACCTATGCCGGCGGCACCGCGATCCAGAACGGCATTCTGGCCTTGCAGGCGGGGGCCTCCGCCGGAACCGGTCCGATCAGCATCGCGGCGAACGGGGCCCGTCTGCGCGCCGCGGGAACGGATCCGGTGACGGTCAGCAACACGGTCATCGTCGCGGCCAGCGGAGGTGTGCTCGACGCGATCGCGCCGATGACCCTCACGGGGCCCCTCGATTGGGCGTCTGGACAAGCGGTGCTGAACAAATACGGTTATGCGGAATTGACCTTCAAAGGATCGGCGAACGAGACCGGCGCCTATCAGATCAACCACCGCACCGGCACGTTCCGCGTGGCGGAAGGCGGCAGCATCCTCATCAACGCGAACGCCCGCGATACGGTTTACATGACTGAGATTACGAGTTTGCCCCGCCTGTTTGTCGTCGAGACGGGTGCGGTCGTGGTGGCGGGCGGTATTCTTACCGGTTCGGGACCGTCGAACACGGTGTACGTCAACGGCGGCAGCCTGACGCTGACCGGCAGCGGCACCGAGGGCGAGAGCGGCCTGATCCGCACGGTCACCGATGTGCCCGGCACGGACCGGATCATCATCGACGCGGGCACGCTGCGCTTCTCGTCCGACGACTGGCTGAGCGTGGGCGTGCGCGGCGGCGGCGCGGAGATCGTCGTCAACGGCGGCACGGCGACCTTCGGTCGCCTCTCGCTGGGTGTGCGCGGAGACATCACCTTCAGTTCGTCGGGCGTCTATACCGACGCGAAAGTCTGGGTCAACGGCGGCGTGATGGAGGTGGCCGGGGCCTTCAACTGGATGGGCGACGTCATGGTCGGCCGCACCAATCGCGTGTTTCTGAACGGCGGTACGCTGCGGCTGCCCGCCACGTTGCGCACGGCATTGGCGACGGCCGCCAATTCGAGCGAGCTCACGTTGAACGGCGGTACGCTGGCGTTGAGCGGGCTCGGGAATTACGGCACCACGAGCCTCGATAATTACCTGCGCGGATTGAACGACCTGTACGTCGACCAGGGCGGCGCAGTGATCGACACCCTCGGGAATTCCGCGGCCATTACGCAGGCGTTGCAGCGCGCGGGCTCCACGACCGGCGGCTTGACCAAGCGCGGGACGGGCTCGCTCACGCTCACGGGAGCGTGCGCGTACGTCGGCACAACGGCTGTCGAGGAAGGCACACTCCGCTTCGCTTCGACTGCGGCGACGGGCGGGCTGATTCTCTCCAACGGCGTTGCGCTCAGCCTGCGCAACGGCGGGTTCGACGCGTTGACGCTTGGCACCGCCGTGCTGGCGGACGGCGCGCGCCTGGATCTGGATGTGGCGCCGGACGGCGCGGCCTGCGATAGACTCGCCTTGCCCGAGGGCGCGACCCTCGGCGATGTCGTGATCGGTCTCTACAACGTCGGCACCGACACGCCCGTGACGCGTGCGGAAAATTATCCGCTCTTCACCTACACCGGCGAACCGCCGGACGTCAGCGGCCTGAGCCTTGCGTCCGAGTGTTTCGGCATGGTCTGCACGTTCGTGGTCAACACGGACGCCCACACCGTCGACGCGCAACTGGCCTATTCCTCTGCCCGGGTGACCTGGGCCAATGCCGGCGCAGGCAACTGGAGCGTGGCGGAAAACTGGTCGCCGCTCGCGCCCGCCGCGGCGGGCGCCGTCACGCGCTTCGGCAGCGCGCTGGCCGCCGACGCCATTGTGACGGTCGATGGCCCGGTCTCCGTGGCGGGCATGATTTTCGACCACACCCGCCGCTACACGCTGAGCGGATCGGCCGTGACGCTTAGCAACGGCGTGGACGTCGCCACCGTTGCGGTCGTTGCGGGCTCACACACGCTGGCCTCCCCGCTGGCGTTGACGGGCAGTACGGTGGCTTCCATCGCGCCGGGCGCGGAACTGACGATATCGGAGGTGGCGTCCGGCAACGGTGGCCTGACTGTCGAGGGCGGCGGACAGCTCACGTTGGACGGCACCAATAACACGCCGACGACCGTGCGCGGCGGCGCGACGGTGGCGGTGCCAGGCGCGGCCTCGCTGGGCGGCGCGGCGTTGACGCTGGATGACGGCAAATTGGTCGTCGCGGCGTCCGATACTTTGGCGGGCACCGTGACATTGGGCGCGGCGGGCGGCACCTTCAGCTCGGGGGCGGGGCAGACGCTCCTGCTGGAAGCGGCCGTGACGGGCGCGGGCGGTTTGACCAAGGCGGGCGCGGGCACGGTGACGCTGGGGGCATCGGCGGGTGGCTATGCGGGGACGACCACCTCCGGCGGCGGCACGCTGAGCGTGTCGGAGTTTCCCGCAGGCGGGCTGGTGCTGGGACGCGGCACGCTGGCGTATACGGGGGCCTCGGCCGCTTCGTCGCAGCCGGTGACCCTCGCTTCCGGCACGAATGCGGCGGTGCTGCGGAACGCTGCCGACTTGACGTTCAGCGGACCGTTCTCAACCGTTTCCGGCGCGTTCTTCAAGAGCGGCGCGGGCGCGGTGACGATCACCGGCGCGAACTCCAACCAGCTCGGTCTCGCCAACGCGGCGAACATGGGCGGCGTCGCGGCGGCGGGCGCCGACGGCGACGGCCCGGCCGTCGGATACGGCGCGTTCAACGTGGCTGAGGGCCGCGTGACGCTGGGTGCGGCAGGCCAGACCAATGTGATCTCCGGGGCTATGCTCGTGGGCCTGAACACGACGGCGGCGGCCGACGCCGAGACCGCCGGCGAACTCGTGTTGGCGGGAGGCCTGACGGTGTGCCAGGACTGGACCTATGTCGGTCGCAACAACGGCACGACGGTGACGGCACCGGGTGGCCGCGCCTCGCGGCTGGTGGTGCAGGACGGCGAGCTGAACACGGTCAACCTCTCGCTGGGGGGCGCGGCCGGTTTTGCGGGCTATACGGGGCGGCCGGTGCTGGAGATCCAGGGCGGCCTCTGCACCGTGCAGGCGCTGCTCTACGCGAGCGAGACGGCGGGCGGCGTTTCGACCGTGTGGGTAAATGGCGGAACCTTGCGCCATCTGGCGACGACGGAAACGTCGCTGCGGCTCGGCAATACCGGCGGTGAAGGCGTTCTGCGCATCACGGCGGGTAGCGCCGAGTTCGCGAAGGACGTGATTCTGGCGGCTAACGCGGGGTGCACCGGCACGGTGGAACTGGCCGGCGGCACGCTGACGGCGCAGAACATTTATAAGCTGAATGCCGGGGGCTATGGACGCATCCTCTTCAACGGCGGCGTGTTCCGTCCGACGGGCGGGGGCCTGAACGGCATCGACAGCGCGAAGATCGGCGATGGCCCCGCCGTCTTTGACACCTCGCTCTACAGCGGAACGGGGTATAATCTGGCGCAGTCCCTTTCCGGTGTCGGCGCGACGG
This sequence comes from uncultured Lentisphaeraceae bacterium, assembly GCA_964579865.1. Classification (GTDB taxonomy): domain Bacteria; phylum Verrucomicrobiota; class Kiritimatiellia; order RFP12; family UBA1067; genus DAOPZC01. The sequence goes on from CAZOIS010000119.1 coordinate 5,698, forward strand.
ACGGCGGCCTCGTCAAAGCGGGAACGAATACGCTGACCATCAATGCGGCCATGGCCTACAGCGGGCCGACCGTGGTTTCCGGCGGCGTGATGCGCGTTCTGGGCAGCCTGTCCGCCGCCTCGGCGCTGACGCTTGTGCCCGGCGCGCGGCTGACGCTCAACAACGCGGCGGTCAAAAAGTTGACCGTGTCGGGGTTAACGCTGGGGGATGCCGCAGAGACGATGCCGGCGGAGCTTGAATTCGGCATCGACTCGCCGAACATGACCAATGACCAGATTGTGGTCAATGGCGATGTGGCCGCGCACCAGGCGGCGTTTTATCTCTTCTGGCAGAGCAGCCAGACCGACAACATGGTGGCGAACGGGAGCTACGCGCTCATGCGTTGGACCGGATCCGGACCGTCCTCGGCCGAAGCCTTCAGCGTCGCGAATCAGCAGGCTGGCAAGCAGTACGCCTTCACGGTGGTGGACAAGGTGCTCTGGCTGACGGTCGGGGCGGCGACTTCAGGCTCGAATCACGTTTGGACGTCCGCGGGCGGCGGCGACTGGAGCGAGAGCGCCAAATGGGTGTCGGCGCCGGGCGCGGGCGCCGTCGGTGCGGCGGTGCGTTTCGATGAGTCGGCGACGGCGGCGGCTGACGTGCGCGTCAATCAGAACACGACGCTGGGGCAGCTCTATTTCAACAATACCAACGCCTATACGCTCGCGTCGGATGGCGCGAGCGCGATGACGGTGGACAACGGCACGGCGGCGGCCGTGGTCCAGGTCGAGAAAGGTCGGCACGTGGTTGCGGCGCCGCTGGCGCTGCAGGGCGAACTGGATGCCAAGCCCGTTTCCGGCGCGGCCCTCACGCTGGCCGCTCCGGTTTCGGGGCCTGGCGGTATCGTCAAAATGAACGGCGGCGACCTGATCCTGTCCGCCGCGAACAGCTTCACGGGCGGGGTGCGTCTGATGTCTGGCACGGTCACCCTGACCAACGGCGCAACAACGGGAACCGGAACGCTGGCGGTCGAGTCCGATTTTGTGTCGGTGCGCGTCGTCGGCCCCGCTCCGAGCGTCTGCCCGGGTAGCCTGGCGCTGCGTACGCCGCAGGCGTATGTCAACGTCGGGCCCCAGGCATCACTCACGCTGGCCGGCGAGTTGAAATACGAGTCCGGAACGGTGGTGACCAACACGCTCGTCAAGCAGGGTGCCGGCGAGCTGGCTTTCGCGGGCGAGGCGAATGCCGTCGCCGACAATGCGCGCGTCAACATCCAGGAAGGCACGCTGCGGTTCGCTTTCGGCGCTGATTGTCGCATCGGGAAGGCCAACCGCGAGGTCGTCCGGATGGACGCGGACAACGGCCGCGCGCGGACGTTGGCGGTGGACGCCGGCGCGAAGGCGGCGCTCTCGGGAATCTATATGGGCTATGGCACGAACGCGGTCGTGGTCGACGGCGCGCTGGACTTGACCGGCGACTTCGACGCGGCCTGCCTGCGCATCCAGAGCGCGCTGGCGGAGGACCGTTTCACGGTGAGGTCCGGCGGCACGGTGGCCTGCCCGCAGGCCACGTGGTTCAACGTCGGCGTGCGCGGGCCGGGCGTGCTCTCCGTCGAGGGCGGCGCGGCGCGGCTTGGAAGCGTCAGCCTCGGATACCAGCAGCGGCCGCTGGATTATTACGGCGGCGCGTACGGGCGCGTGTTCGTCACGGGCGGCGGCCTGCTCGACGTCGCCGGCAAATGGAACTGGATGGGCGACAGCAACGCCGTCGGCCGCGTCAACATGCTGCTGATCGGCGACGGTTCAACGGAGGACAACACGGCGCGCCTGCCGCCCACGACCCTGACGACCACGAGCGGTTGGTCCTCGCTGGCCTTGGATAAAGGCACGCTCGTGACGACCGGTTCCGGGTTGACGCCCCCGGTGGCGGGCGATTACCTGAACGGACTCAAGCAGCTCTACGTGAGCGGCAACGGCGGCACGTTCGACACCGCGGGCCAGAGCGTTACGATTGCGCAGCAGGTCTGTTCGGATGCGACCGGCGGAACGCTGGCGAAAGCCGGCGCGGGCACCTTGACCTTGGCGCAACCGCTGCGGTGGGACGGCACGGTCGATGTCCAGGGCGGCACGCTGAGCGCGGCGCTCGAGTCGGCTTCGGTCCGCCAGAGCGGCCCGAGCAACCTGCTGGCGCGGTACAGCTTCGAGAACGGCCCGGCGGCCGACACGTCGGGCAACGGACGCCACGGCGTGCAGCGCGGCGCGACGGCGGTGAGCCCCGGCACGAACGGCTTGAGCGGCCTGGCCTTCGAGACCGGGCAGTCCTCCGTCTGCGTGCCGCTGGACGCGGCGATGCGCGGGCTGGCCAACTTCACGGTGACGATGTGGGTGTGGGTCAACAACGTGACCGATGGCGCGGGGACCAGCACGACCTTCTTCACCACGCGGCTGAACAACGGTTCGACCGGCCCGTATGAGTTCATGATCCGCATGAACACCAACAAGGTGCGTTTCATGTCCACGGGCTCAACCACCGCATGGACGACATCCTTCGACACGACCGGCGCTGTTCCCGGTGCCAACCAGTGGTTCCATCTCGCCTATGTGGTGACCCCCGGCGGGGTCAACGCCTATATCAACGGCGTTCCGGCCGGCTCGTCGACGGCCGCCGCAATGAAGACCACGCTTCTCTGTCCGCCGGACCGGCCGCTGGGCGCGTACGTCTTCGGCATGGGACACTACCATCTGGCGGATCCGCAGAGCGGCCAGTTTAAAGGGCGCATGGACGACGTGCGGGTCTATGGCCACGCGCTGGCGCAGGCCGAGATCCAGCAGGTGCTCGATACCGCCACGGCGCTGCCCGACCTGCGGGTGGCGGGCGGTGCGGTCTTCGCGCCGCAGGGCACGAGCGAGGTCCGCGACCTTTCGGGCGAGGGCTTTGTGAGCGGCGACCTGACGGTGCGCGGCCGCGTTTCGCCGGGCGACGGCACGAATGCGGTTGCGGGGGCGGTCCTGCAGGCTGAAAATCTGACGTTGGGCACGAACGCGGTCTATCGGTGGACCTGGTCGCCGGCCGCCTGCGACGAGCTGCAGGTCAACGGCCTGACCCTCCTTGGCGCGGGCGCGGTGGATCTCGGACGGGCGGAGGGCGACCTGATCAACGGCTCGTTCCGCGCAGTGCTGATGCGCTACGAAACGATCGTAGGCGCGGAAAACTTCGCCAACTGGACGCTCATCAACGCCGGCGGCAAAGGCTTCAATGCCGTGATCAAGGCCGAGAACGGCGAGGTGTCGCTGGACTTCGCTTCGACCCGCGGCACGTTGATGTGGCTGAAGTAGGTGAAGGGCCGGGCTGTCACAGGTTCGAAAATCTGCTACAATGTTGCTGACTGGAATCATATCTACCGAAGGAGGGTGTGATGAAAAAGATGACAATTCTGATGGCGGCGTTGACGCTGCTCTTGGCCGGACTGTTCTCCGGTTGCGCAACCGTCGATCGTCCCGCGTATGTCGATCCATACCCCGTCGATCCGTACCCGCATCACGTCGGCGGGCCGTATGGCCCCGTTTATCATGCCGAGGGGTGGCAGCCGCTTCCCGGGCATGTTGGCCCTGCCCTGCCTCAGCCGCATGTTCGGCCGCATGAGTTCCGTCAACAGCCGCACGTTCCCGGCCAGATCGAAGGACCTCATGGACAGGTCCGGCGCGACGAATTCCGGCGGCAGCCGCAAGGCCCCGTCACGGGCGGTGCGCAGCGGTTCCAAGGTCGCCACGACGGAGCCCGGACGCTGCCGCAAGGCCGAATCGGCGGCGGCGCTCAGGGTGGCCCTGGGGGGATAAGCGGCGGAAAACCCGGCGGCGGAGCTGCGGGTGGCGCGGGGAAGACGCCTATGCCCAAAAAGCCGGATGTGCCCAAGTGAATTGAGCCAGACCATGGAAGAGCCTGTGCCGCTTCACTTTCGGGACGAGACGTTTTGCGTTCGCGCCTATGAGTCGGGCGTAGACAATGAGGTGTCGTTGCCCGCTTACTGCAACTATTTGCAGGAGATCGCGGGGAGCCATGCGCGCACGCTCGGCCTCGGGATCCACGAGCTGCAGGACGCGGGGTTCACGTGGATGCTGGCCCGCCTGCACTTGGTGGTGGACGGCTACGCCGCCTGGCGCGAGAACGTCAATATCCGCACGTGGCCGGCCGGTATGCGCGGACGGCTGACGGCGGTCCGCGATTTTGTGGCGCGGCGCGACGACGGCCAGACGCTTCTGAAAGGCGTGAGTGACTGGCTGTACGTGGATCTCGCGTCGCGTAAGATTGTGCGGCTGCCGGAGGCCTTTGCGGCGCTTGCGCCCGAAGGCACGCCGCAGGTGGACGTTCCGGAGGCGTCCGGCAAGATGCCCGATTTTGTGGAGGCGGAATGGTCGGTCGCGTTGACCGTGCGCCACAGCGATCACGATTTCAATCACCATGTGAACAACGCGCACTATGTCGAATGGGCGCTGGAGTGCCTGCCCGACGAGTGGCGTGCGGCGCGCCGCACGCGCGAGCTGGATATCGTGTACCGGACGGCGGCGCGGTGGGGCGATACGGTGATTTCCGAGGCGGCGCGGGAGAGCGACGCGGTGCTTCTGCATCGCATTCTGCGGGCGTCTGACAGGGCGGTGCTCGCGATGGCCCGCACAGTGTGGCGCTGACAGTCTGAGAAAAGGTTCAGGAAGGTGGGTCGAGTTCGGGGAACGCCTCCCACCCCAAACAAGAAGGAAGAAAAGCAGTGAAGCGAGTGACGGTTCCGTTTCTGTTGGCGGCTTTCATGGCCGGTTCGGTTTGGGCGCAACAGTTGTCGACGACGCCGGTGCCGCGCGACGAGGGTTGGGTGAAGCGGGTGGCGCGGGATGCGGCCAAGGCCAAGCAGGGCGGCTGGGAGGTGGTGTTCGTCGGCGATTCGATCACCGATTTCTGGCAGAACCGGGGACGGGCCGAATGGGACAAATACTTCGGCCCGTTCAAGGCGTTGAACCTGGGCATCAGCGCGGACCGCACGGAGCACGTGCTGTGGCGCCTGGACCACGGGCAGCTGGAGAACAACCAGCCCAAGCTCTTCGTGGTGATGATCGGCACGAACAACAACGGCCACCGCAAACCGGAGCAGGAGAAGACCGAGGACACGGTGGCGGGCATCAAGGCGATTCTCGACCGGCTCGGCCAGAAGGCGCCGCAGTCGAAGGTGCTGCTCCTGGCGATCTTCCCGCGCGGCGCCACGCCGCAGGACGCCTGCCGCATGCGCAACGAGGCGGTGAACGCCGAAATCCAGAAGTTCGCCGACAACAAGCGCGTCTTCTGGATGAACATCAACGACAAGCTCTTGCAGTCCGACGGCACGCTCTCCAAGGAGATCATGCCGGACCTGCTGCACCCGAACGCCAAGGGCTATCAGATTTGGGCGGAATCGATCCTACCCTTCGTCACGAAGACCGTGCGGGCCTCGGTGACGCCCGACAACCGTTTAGGCGAGGCGTGGTGGAAGAGCCGCTTCGAACAGAAGATCGCGTTGGTCAAGCAGGGCGGCTGGGAAGTGGTCTTCATGGGCGACTCCATCACCCACGGCTGGGAAGGCTCGGGCAAAGAGGTCTGGGCGCAGAATTTCGGCGCGTATAAGACGCTGAACCTCGGGTATGGCGGCGACCGCACCGAGCATGTGCTGTGGCGTCTGGACAACGGCGAGTTGGACGGCTACCAGCCGAAGCTGCTGGTGCTGATGAACGGCACGAACAACACGGGCCACCGCCCCGAAGAGCAGGAGTCGCCCGAAGACACGGCGGCGGGCATCAAGGCGATCCTCGACAAGGTCGGACAGAAGTCGCCGGCGACCAAGGTGCTGCTGCTGGCGATTTTCCCGCGCAGCGCCAAGCCGACGGATAGCGCCCGCGTCCGCAACGACAAGGTCAACGCGTTGATCAAGGGGTATGCCGACGGCAAGCGCGTGGTCTTCATGGATATCAGCAAAGAGATGCTGGAGCCGGACGGCACGCTCACGAAGGAGATGATGCCCGACTTCCTGCATCCGCGGGAGAAGGGCTATGGCATCTGGGCCAAAGCGGTCCTGCCGGTCATCAAAGAGACGGTGGGTCGGTAGTCTTCGCACGTTTTAACAGCCGAACGGCCGATATCCTGACGGACATCGGCCGTTCGACGTTTTCTGGCTGAACCGGGTTTGGTTTCAAACGGGAATCACGGAGGGGGTTCCCTGTCGAAACCTGCCGTCCCGACAGCGCTAACGTTTGTCGAAAGCGCTCAAGTTCCACGTGTCGGCCCACGTGACGGTGAAGCCTTCGCCGTCAAAGCGTAGCGGGAGCCAGACGTAGCGGCCGTCGATCGCGTTGTCGGGGCGCCAGATGTCGAACATCGCGATGAAGGCATCGCTCTTGCCTTGGACCGGAAGGATGAAGGTGCTTTGGCCGCCAAACGTTTTTTCCGGGCCAAGTTTGTTGGCCGGATTGGTGCCGACGCACGGGTTGGCGAGCTCCTTCCAGGGGCCCCAGATCGATGGCGCCACGGCGGAGCGTGCCGCGTTGGGAGCCCAGCCGGTGCAGCCGGACCCGATGAAGTAGTAGTTCCCGTTGCGCTTGCAGATCGCGGGGGCTTCCATGAGCCGGCCTTCGAACACGCGGATGAACTTGCCGCTCGGGGCTAGGTAGTCGTCCGCCAGCAGCGCGATATGCAGCGTCTTGTTGTCCTCCGAAGCGTAGAGGTGATACGCCTTGCCGTCGTCGTCCACGAAAAGGGTCTGGTCGCGCGCCATGGAGTTGTCGGGGCGGAAGCTGCGGAGGAAGGTGAACGGGCCGGCCGGTGCGTCGGCGACGGCCACGCCGCTGCGCGCGGCCTTGTATTCCTGGCCTTTGAGCTCGAGATGGAACCACATGACGAACTTGCCCGTTTTGGCGTTGAAGATCACTTTGGGGCGTTCGAGGATGCAGCCTTTGACGATGTCGCTGGCGGGGTCGTCGGAGACGTGCAGGACGATGCCCTCGTCGCGCCAGTTGGTGAGGTCACGGGAAGAGTAGGCGTGTACGCCCACCTCCGCAACATTGCCGGCCTTGCCCTCGGTCTTGTGCTCCCCGTACCAGTAGTAGACGCCCTGATGGAAGAGGATGCCGCCGCCGTGCGCGTTGATGTGGATCCCCCTGTTGTCCGGCCAGAGCTGGCCATTTGCGAGCGCGGCCAAGGGCGCGCTTGGATCGGCGGCTTGCGCCGGCGGCAGGCCCGTCGTGCAGGCCCAGAGGCAGCACGCTGCACGGACGGAAAACAGGTTGAGAAAGGCTTTTCGCATCGTGAATTTTCCTTGGTTTTTTTGGTGTGTGTGATTTCTGAAAAAGGGGAAAACATACTGGAAATGGCGGTCTGCCGTCAATGCGCCGTTCCTGCCGGCTTCCGGGATGTCGACCGGCCGCTTGTGATTCCGCAAATAAGACTATCGTCCCCCGGGTTCTTTTGTGTATTTTGTAGGTAATAAATTACATTGGGGATGCGATTTTCCTTTGGGGGGAATGCGATGAGAAACACAACCGGCATCGTCTGTTTCGTGTGGCTGCTCGCGGCCGCGGC
>CAZOIS010000120.1:0-13216 GCA_964579865.1 uncultured Lentisphaeraceae bacterium
ACCGGATCGTCGGCCGAGGGCAACGGCGTCCGTCTCGGCCACTATCCCCAGACCCGCAGCGTCTATAACATGATGGGCGGCACGCTGATCGTGGAAGGCAATTACGATCTGGGATGCGCGACGGACGGCCATGGCTGGTTCAACATGACGGGCGGCGAGGTCTTCACGACAAGGGTGATGCTGAACGAACGCGACGGCGGTGGCGGGTACGGCAAGCTCACGGTGGCGGGGGGCGTGTTGAACCTCGGCTCGCTCGACGCGAGCGTCGGTGACATCACCAACGCGATCACCGCGGATCCCTACGCCCCCTGTTTGGTGGAGTACGGCGGCGCGGGCGGCACGATCCGCGCGGTCACCAACATTTTCCTGCCGCTGAACGCGACGCTGTACGGGATGAACGAGAGCGCGATCACGTTTGATTCTCAGGCGGCTTCGATCAGCCTCTCCGGCAATCTGTCGGGCGCGGGCGGGCTCAACAAGGCGGGCGCGGGCACGCTGACGCTCTCGGGCACCAACACCTACAGCGGCGGCACGCGCATTCTCGAGGGGCTCGTAACGCGGACGTCGGCGGGGGCGCTCCCGCCGGGCGGCGAGGTGCTGTTCGGCGTGGCGTCGGACGATTCCGGCGGCAAGCTGTATGCGGCGGGCGACCTCTCGCTGGAGGGCCTGGTCGCGGGCGTGGCGAACCCCGAGGCTCTGGACGAGTCGAAGTGCTATACGATCGCCTCTTACGGCGGGACATTGACCGCCGGGTTCGACGGCGATGTGCTGCCTGATCCTTGGTATGTGTGTTACGACTGGCCGAACAAGCGCGTGCAGCTGCGCGCGGCGATCGGCACGGTGTTCTGGCTGAGGTGATCAGGGCAAGGCGCTGCGTCTTCCTGCGCAGGACGGGACTGGAAATTCAGAACTGGAGAAATGGGACATGAAGATGGCGTTGGTCGGAATGGTTGCGGCCGCATCACTTTTTACGGGTGTGGCTTGCGCGGTGGAGCAGGTGTGGGACGATGCGGGGCCGGACAACATGTGGAGCACGAACGCGCCGAACTGGTCGGATGGCGCGGTGTGGACAAACGGCAACAGCGCGGTTTTCTCGGGCGTGGGCGGCACGCAGTCCGGTGAGACCGTGGACGTGTCGAACGCGGTGACGGTCGCCGACATGTCGTTCCAGACGAACGGCTATGTGATCGCCGACGCGGACGCCAACGGCACGCTGACGCTGGCCGGCGGGGGTGAGATCCGGGTCGTCAACGCGGGGGACTCCGCCGTCGTGAGCGAAGCGGTCGGCGGAGCGGGTTTCACCAAGTCCGGCAACGGCGTGCTGCAGCTGGCCGGCGCCAACGCTTTCACGGGCGTGGTCCGCGTCGCGGCGGGCACGCTCCGGCTGAGCAAATGGAACCCGACGGTTCTGGGCGCCACGGGTGCGGGCAACGGCACGATCGTGGAGAACGGCGCCACGTTGGATATTTACGGTGCCTTCACAAACAATCTGAACCGCGCCGAGGATCTGGAGCTCGCAGGCACGGGGGTGAACGGGCTGGGCGCGCTGATCAACACGGGGGCCTGGTGTATGAATTCCGGGTTCAGCGGCACCACCACGCTGCGCGGCGACACCACGATCGGTTGCGTCAGCCGCATCGATTTCCGGAACACCGTGGTCGGCAACAACTACACGCTGACCAAGATCGGCGGCAGCGAACTGGCGGTGGGTGTCCAGGTCCTCAACTGCAAGATCGTGATCAATAACGGTAACTATACCTACATGAATCCGCTCGCGCTCGGCGGCGCGGATTTCGACACCACGATGAACGGGGGCGCGCTGCGTTCATATGGCAACCAGACGGTGACGGAGCACCTGATCTGCAACGGCGGATCATTCATCTCGGCCGGATGGGGAAACAACCTTTTCACCATCGCCGGGCGCGTCACGCTCAACAGCAACGTGGTTGTCAGCGCCACGGCGGATAACGGCGGGACAGGGACATTGGACCTTTCCGGCCTGCTGGAGGGGACGGGCGGTATCCGGCGGCAGGGTGGCGGACATTATGTCCATGTTACGTGTAACACCAACACCTATTCGGGCCCGACGATCATCGACGGCGGGAGCACGCTGTGGGTGGGCAAGACAAACCTGTATTCGGGCTTGCTCGGCGTGGGCACAGTCACAAACAACGGCACGCTGCGCGGGTGTTCGAGCCGGATCTGTTCGGGCAACATCGTCAACAACGGCGCGCTTTATTGCCATACCGGCGTGCTTTGCGAGGCGTCCGGAAGCGTCGTGAACAACGGGACGCTTTACCTCGACCGCGGCGGCTCGTTCGTGATCTCAAACGACGTTTACGGCACGGGGACCGCGCTGATCCGGTATGGCGGCGTATTGGGCTTGGATGGCGGTTTCTTCACGAACAATATTTGCCGCATCGGATCCGGCGGCTTGACGCTGACCAACGGCGCGGTGTTCAAGGTCAGGAGCTTCGCTCTGTCCGAGCGCACCTCCAACCTCAGTTATCCGGTGGACCCCACCAATGTGACGGCGCGCCTGAACCTGTCGGACACCTCTCTGCTGGACGTGTACAGCTTTGAAACGGGGAACGGGAACAACGTGACCGGCGGCGGCATGACCGGCATTGTTGAGCAGGTGGGCGGAACGTTGCGCACCTATGGGTGGAGCGGCGACCCCGCCAACTTCCCGGGCGAGTACGACGGTTTGCGCGTCGCCCATTATGGACAGGCGTACGGCGTCTACAACCTGCGCGGGGGCACCGTCATCATCGACAACGGGTACCGGTTGGCGGTGGCGACCGACGGAACGGGCCGGTTTCACCAGACCGGAGGCGAGGTTTTCGCGAGCCATGTGATCGTCAACGCACGCGATAACAACGGCGGCTACGGGCGGCTTACCCTTGAGGGCGGCGTTCTGAACGTCGGCAGCAACGGCATCACCGCGGGCGTCGGCGCCCCTTATTTAGTCGAGTATGGCGGCGCGGGCGGCATCGTGCGCGCGAGCACCAACTTCGCGTCGTCGCTGAACGCGACGCTGTACGGGACGAACGAGAACGCGATCACCTTCGACACGACGAATTGGGCCGTCACGCTCTCCGGCAAGCTCTCGGGCACGGGCGGGCTCAACAAGCGGGGCGCGGGCACGCTGACGCTCTCGGGCGCCAACACCTACAGCGGCGCCACGCGCATTCTCGAGGGGCTCGTGACGCGGACGTCGGCGGGTGCGCTCCCCGCGGGCGGCCAGGTCCTGTTCGGCGTGGCGTCGGACGATGCCGGCGGCAAGCTGTATGCGGCGGGCGACCTCTCGCTGGAGGGCCTGGTCGCGGGCGTGGCGAACCCCGAGGCTCTGGACGAGTCGAAGTGCTATACGATCGCCTCTTACGGCGGGACATTGACCGCCGGGTTCGACGGCGATGTGCTGCCTGATCCTTGGTATGTGTGTTACGACTGGCCGAACAAGCGCGTGCAGCTGCGCGCGGCGATCGGCACGGTGTTCTGGCTGAAGTGAGTGCCACTGAAGCGGGAAATTCGACAAGGAGGCTCTGATGAGCGAGCGGTCGCTGATAGTGATTGCAGCGGTTACCCTGTGTACGGTTACGACGCGGGCGACTGACCAAGTCTGGTACGACGCCGGCATCGACAATATCTGGAGCGCCAACGCCTTGAACTGGGATGCGGGGGGGGCGTGGGCCAACGGCAACAACGCCGTTTTCGCGGGAGCAGGGGGGGCGCTGGCGGGCGAGACGGTGGACGTCTCGAACGCGGTCGTTGTCGCCAACATCACGTTCCAGACCAACGGCTACACCGTCGCCGACGCGGACGCCAACGGCACGCTGACGTTCGGCGGGACGCCGAGCGTGATCACGGTGGTAAATGCGGGCGACACGGGGACGGTCAGCGAGGTGATCGGCGGCGTCGGCGGCTTCACAAAAACCGGCAACGGCCTGCTGTGTGTGACGGCGGCGAACACCTATACGGGCGCAACGATTGTGAGCGCCGGCACGCTGAAGCTTTACCCAAACGCGCTGTATGCGCTCGGCGTGACCGGCACGGGGAATGATACGGTCGTTGAAAACGGTGCGACGCTGGATCTCAATGGCTGTTATGCGGCAAGCCGTTCATACGAAAACTTTACCGTCTCTGGCACGGGTGTTGGCGGGAAGGGCGTGTTGGTAAACAACGGGGCCAATCACAACAATAATAGCGTCGGCAGTCTGACCTTGCAGGGCGATGCGCTCATCAGTTCAAACAAGCGGATCGATGCCAACACCGTTAATGGAAACGGGCACACGTTGACCAAGATCGGTGGGGAACAGTTCTGCGTGCAGGATTTGCAGAACGCCCAACTCGTCATCAATGAAGGCACGTACACGCTTCTTGCTAATGACAAGGCCATGGGCGGGACTACGCCGGGCGACACGATTATGAACGCGGGCACGCTGAACGCTTGGAATACAATGACGGTGCCCGAGCGGATCACGTTCAACGGGGGCAAAATTCAACAGGGGAATCCCAATCGGCAGCTTTTCACATTGACGGGGCATCTGACTTTGAACAGCGTGATAAACATCAGTTCAACGTCAATCACGACCGGCGTGGATGTCGCGGGCTTTGTCGACGGCACCGGCGGATTCTCAATGGATCAAGGTTGGATTTACGTGACGGGCAATACCAACACCTACTCCGGGCCGACAATCATCAACGGCGGGCGCTCCCTGTATGTCGGCAAAACAAATCTCTACTCGGGTGTTTTGGGAACCGGCATCGTGACGAACTACGGGACGGTGTACGGTTATTCGCGCCAGATCACCGGCGGCGGCATCGTCAACTATGGGAGCATCTACTGCAACACGGGCATGCTCTGTGTGGGCAGCCTGGTGAATAGCGGCTCGCTCTATCTCGACCGCGCGGGCACGTTTGTCTGTTCGAACGCGTTTTTTGGCACGGGGACCACCTATCTCCGATACGGCGGTGACATGGTCGTCAGCGGCAGTTTCTCGTCAAACGCGATTTTCAAGATCGGGCAGGGCACATTAAGTTTGACGAACGGTGCGGAATTCCGCCTGTTTTCAGAGATGCAGGTCGCGGATAAAATCAAGGCGAACATGGGGTATCCGGAAGAGCCGGCAAATGTCACGGCGGTTGTCAATGTGCCGGACGGGTGTACGCTGACCTCCCAGGCGATCACGTTCGGCAACGGGACGACGGGAAACGCGACGGGTATCCTGAACCAGGCCGGCGGCCTGGTCCTTACCACCGGAAAGTCGGCAGAAGACAACGGCATCCGGCTCGGCCATTATCCGGCGGCCTACAGCGTCTACAACATGATGGGCGGCACGTTGATCGTGGGGAAAGATTATGACCTGAGTTGCGCCACGGACGGGAGAGGGTGGTTCAACATGACGGGCGGCGAGGTTTTCGCCACGCGCGTGATGCTGAACGAGCGGACGGGATCGGGCGGTTCCGGCAGGCTGACGGTGGCGGGCGGCGTGCTGAACGTGGGCACGCTGAATATCGAGGTGGCGTCCATCTCCAACGGAATCACAGTCGATGCCGGCGGCCCCTATCTGGTCGAGTACGGTGGCGCGGGCGGCGTGGTGCGCGCCGTCACCAATTTCACCTCAGACCTGAACGCGACGCTATACGGAGCGGATGCGGACGCGATCACCTTCGACACCCAAGCGTTGGACGTGCGCCTTTCGGGGGTGCTGACGGGCGCGGGGGGCCTCAACAAGGCGGGCGCGGGCTTGCTGACGCTCGGTGCGCAGAACAGCTACAGCGGTGGAACCTTCGTGGCCGAGGGCCGGTTGTCGCTGGGCGTGGCGGACGCGCTCACCAACACCTTTGTGTCCGTCGCCGCGGGGGCCGCGCTGGATCTCGGCGGGTTCAGCCAGAAACTCGGGGGCGTGGGCGGCAACGGCGTCGTGAGCAATGGCGTGTTGAGCGTGAAAAGCCTTGTTTCGCCGGGCGTGGACGGCATCGGCTCGCTGACGCTTGACGTCGGAGGCGTTGCGACCGGCGGCATGCTGTTCGTCGACGTGACGACGAACGGCACGTGCGACGTGTTGCACGTGATGGGCGATCTTGACTTGACCGGCATGACGCTGGCGGTGGCGGATGCGGCGCAGTTGAACACGCGCCAGGGGTACACGATCGCCACCTATACGGGATCGCTGGCGGGGGCGTTCGACGCGAGCAACCTGCCCAAGCCGTGGTATGTGATGCGCGACCGCGTCAACAAACGTGTGCAGCTGCGCTCCGAAAACGGGACGATGCTCCGAGTCAAATGAAGTCCGGCGGCGACGGTGGCTCAGCCGTGTGCGCTGGTCTTGGCGTGATTTGCGGGGCGCGCATAGAACGGATAGCGCGCGGGGTCGTCACCCGGATAAACGTAACGCCAGCGCCGATAGTTGAGACACCAGAGCGACGGGTGGCGGTGGATGACGCGCTCGAAGGCCGAAGCCAGCTGCTGCGTGCGCGTGTCGTCGTCAATCGCCGGATCTGGCAGAAAAAGCTCTCCCGGCTCGATGCGGTAACGGCCGTCGTTAAGCGGGCGCGACCAGGCGAAGACGATGGGGACTTTGAGTTTGCGCGAGAGCGCGGCCGGAGCCAACGAGATGCCGGCGGGCACGCCGAAAAGGTTGACCCAAGTTCCGCCTTCCCAAACGTGGGTGTGCTGGTCGACCAGAAGCCCGATGCTGGTTCCGTGCTTGAGCGCGTGCATCAGGTGCCGCAAGGCGCCGTCTGCGGGAACGATCTGCTGCCCGATCGTGGATCTCATCTTCGTCAGACGTTCCGTCATCTCCGGCGATCCGACCGTTTTCGCGACGGACAGTATGGGGATGCCGTTGGCGACGCAGGCCTGCGAGAGGATTTCCCAGTTGCCGAAATGTGCGCTCACCGTGATGGCTGGCAGGTTGGCCCGCAGCGTGTCGAGCACGGCGGGGGAGAAAGACACCAGCTCCCTGATTCGCTCGAGGGTGTCGCGCGATATCCAGAAGATGTTCACCAGCACGTGGGCCATGTTCCTGTAGGCGCGGCGGATGAGCATCCGTTCACGTGCAGCCGTCATACGTTTTCCGAACATCACCTGCAGATTGGCGCGGGCGATGGCCTTGCCCCGGCTATCGAACAGGTAAGCCGTGTCGGCGACCCAGCGTGCCAAGCGCAACAGCGCGTTAAGCGATAGCGGCGGAATGATCGTTTGTGCCAGCCAAATCAGAAACCATTCTACCGGTCTGCGCGCATACCGATACAGGTGTTTTAACTTTCTTTTGGACATCGCGTTTTAAGATAGCACGCGTGTTTAAAACGGGAAAGGAAAAACGGGCGGGATTACCGCCGTGTAATCTTTCGCGGAGCAGGTTCCGTTTCGCAAGGGGAGGCGTTTACCACATGTCTCCGACTTGGCCGCAGGGCTGGACCTCGATCGTGGCGTCCACCTCCTCGCCGGGCGCGAAACCGACGATGCCGACGGCGACTCGCATCGGCATGTGGTCGGGGATGGTGAAGCCCCTTTTGCGTTTGGAACCTTCCCAGACGATGTTCAGGCGGTTGTAAGAATAGTGCTTGGCAACGCGCACCTGGGTCTCTTCGGACAGCATGGGCACCGACAACGAGGCGATCAGGCGGTTGTTCTCGGTGATGCTGTAGACGGCCACGCAGGCGGCGGGCCCGCCGTCTTCTTTGAGCGCGGGTTTCTTGGTGCGGTAGACGACTTTGCAGACGAGGTCGCGGCTGTCGGCGAGCTGCCAAGACACGGCCTTGCCCATCCAGCTGAGGGCTTTGTTGTCGAAATTGACCGTGCTGTATTTGATGGTGCCGCGCACATAAGCCCGCAGGGTCTTCGGGTAGGCGAAGATGCCGAGTTCGTCGGGTTGCCCCGCCTGGTTGTAGAGTGAGAAATCGTGCGAATAGTTGCCGGAACCTTCGAATTTCCACTTGGTGATTTCCGGCGGCCAGTCCTTGTCATATTCCAGCGGTTTCAGCAGGAAGGCCTGGACCGCGGGTGTGAGATCGGTGAGCGTGAGGGCGGTCAGGTTGCGCGTGCCGGTCTGCGACACGGCGGCGCGCTCTTTGAGGTTGGCGATGTCCGGCTGCGGCGGCATGAGGCGGTATTTGGCTCCGGCCTCATCGAAGGCGCGGTTGGGAAAGTCCTTGCGTTGCATGGCGACCCGCAGGCGGGTCGCCTCTTTTTTGGCTGCGGCCGCCTCGCCGGTTTTTCCGTCCGTGGCATAGCGGCTCTGGAGCGCGTCAAGCCCCCCGATGTATTTCTCGGCGAGGGCGGTCACTTTCTCGTTGCGGGCCAAATCATTGGCGGTGCGGCGGGCGACGTAAGACTCTTGGATCAGACGCAGCGCTTCGGGCCCCGCGGCAAGATTTTCAGCCGTGAGTTCGGGCACCGTTTCGAACGGGTCGGGCTCCGCCCCGAGCGCCTGCATGAAACGTCCCGCCTCTTTGCGGACGGCTTCCATGCCGGCGGAGTCCTTTGCCTCTTTCAGGCGCGAGGAGAGCTTTTTGAGCTCCAGCACGTAGTCCTCGGCGCCCGGCAACAGCGCGTCGTCGTAGTCCTGCGCGATTTTGGCGAGTCCGGCGTGGTAGGCGTCGCGTATCCGGGCCGCCTCCGTCGGCAAGGCCGCGCCGGCCGGCGCCGTCATCTGTGCGGCTGCGGCAAAGGTCATCAAAAAGAAGCTTGCAAGAATCTTACGCATGTCGAGATCTCCCATGTTGATAAGCGGGGATAGTTATAGCATAGACGGCCGGATGGAATAAACGGCGAATTCCTCCGGTTGGCCTGTGGCACCTTGCCGGAGCTTTGGACAGCCCAAGCTCCTTTTGGTATTATTCTATTTTTAAGGACTGAGAGTTTGGGGAATTAGAATGGTCGATTTAGACGAGCGGCAAGCGGCGGCGTTGGTTGCGTTACAAAGGGGTATCCCGCTGGCGGAAAGGCCCTTTGCTGAACTCGGCGTGACGTGCGGGCTTTCGGAAGCGGAAATGCTGGCGCTGGTTCGGGGGTTGCTGGCCTCTGGGGACGCGCGCCGGTTCGGCGCCGTCTTCGATGCCCGCAGGCTGGGCTATCGCAGCGCGCTGTGCGCGATGTCGCTGCCCCGCGCGCGCATGGTCGAGGTCGCCGCAAAAGTCGCGGCCGTGAAGGGCGTCACCCACGCCTATGAGCGCGGCTGGCCGGCGGAACTTCCTGCGGACCTGCCGGGCGGCCCCGCGGGCAACGCCTGGCCGAACCTGTGGTTCACGCTTGCCGCGCCGGCGTTGTCGTTCGCGCAGGAACTGGAGAGCCTGCGCGCGGCTTGCCAGCCCTTCGCGATCCACGAGTTGCCCGCGACGCGCCGGTTCAAGATCGACGTGGTGTTCGATGTGCGGACGCGCGACCGCGATGAGCGGGTCGAGCCTCGCCGTCCGTTCGAGCGCGAGCAGGTGCCGGTCCTGGAGCCCACGGAGGCCGACAAGGCGCTCGTGAAACTCCTGGAAGGCGATCTGCCGCTGTGCGAACGCTTCTTCGAGCCGCTGGCCCGTGTGGCGGGAGTCAGCGAGTCGGCTCTGCTGGACCAACTCCGCCTATGGCAGGGATCGGGCGTCATGCGGCGCATCGGCTTGCTGTTGCGACACCGCGAGATCGGGTTCAAAGCCAACGGCATGTGCTGCTGGGACCTGCCCGAGTCGGAGGTCACCGAGGCCGGACGCCGGGTCGCGGCGTTCCCGGAGGTGACCCACTGTTATGAGCGTCCGCGGATGGACGTCTTCCCTTTCCGGCTCTACGCCATGATCCACACGCCGACGTGGCTCGGCACGCAACAGCTTTTCGAGCGCATCACATGCGGGGCGGGCTTGAAGGGGGGACAGCTGCTGCTTTCCGTGACGGAATTCAAAAAAACCAGCATGCAGTTTTTCTAAACCATGAAAATCGTTTGCGACAAAAACATGCCGTATGCCGCCGAGGCGTTCGGGACGCTGGGCGCGGTGTTGCTCAAAGACGGACGGCAGATCGCGCCCGAGGATGTGCGCGATGCCGACCTGCTGGCCACACGCTCGACAACCAAGGTGAACGCGCGCCTGCTGGACGGCAGCCGGGTGCGCTTCTACGGCTCGGGAGTGATCGGCACCGACCATATCGACATCCCGTATCTGGAGTCGCGCGGAATTGTTTGGACCGGCGCGCCGGGCTGCAATGCGGAGAGCGTGGCGAACTATGTCACGGCCGCGTTGCTTTGGTTGGGCGGTAAATACGGGCTGACTCTGGCGGGTAAGACGCTCGGCGTGATCGGCGTGGGCAACGTGGGGCGCCGCGTCTGCGCCCACGCGCGGGCGCTTGGCCTGCGCATTTTGGCGAACGATCCGCCGCGACAGCGCGATGCGGCCGATGTAGAAGCCCGTGCGTTCGTGCCGCTCGGCCGCGTGTTGGAGGAGTCCGACATCATTACCTGCCACGTGCCGCTGACCCGGACGGGCGACGACGCGACCTTCCACCTGCTGGCCGCGGCGCAGTTTGCCCGCATGCGGCCTGGCGTGATTTTCATCAATGCTGCGCGCGGCCCCGTGATCGAGACCGACGCGCTGTTAGCGGCGCTGGACACGCGCGTGTCACACGCGGTGATCGACTGCTGGGAGGGCGAGCCCGCCTACCGGCCTGATTTGTTGTCGCGCGCGGATCTTGCCACGCCGCATATCGCGGGCCACTCCTACGAAGGCAAGGTCAACGGCACGGCGATCATTTACCGGCGTGCCTGCGGTTTTCTGGGCGTGGAGCCGTCGTGCCCGTTCGCGTTGCCGGCGCCGCCCGTCCCCGAGTGGCGGGCAGATGCGACCGGCCGAAAGGACGAGGACGTCTTGCGCGAATTGGTGCTGAGCGTATACGACATCGAGGCCGATTCGCGCCGTCTCAAGGATTCCTGCGTGGCGGACGACTCGCAGCGGGCCGCGTCCTTCGACGCGCAGCGGGGCCGATATCCGATGCGCCGCGAGTTTGCCTCTACGCGCGTGACCTTAGCGGGCGATTCCCCCTCCCTCTGCACGAAAGTGCGGGGCTTGGGTTTTCAGCTCGGATAGGGAGCCGAGGCTCGGGAGATCAGCCGAGACGGCCTCCGGGCCGCCGCGCGGAGAGAGGGGCGTTCTGTTCGCGGCTTTCCGCCTTTCATGGTTGATGCCCGGCGGCTTGAGTCGCGAGTGTTTGGCATAGGGCACACGCATCGCATCCCGGCTTAGCGTTGAGGCAGAAGTCGATGTGGATCTGCAGCAGGCCCTGCTGGAGCAGCCCGCTGTCGGCGTAGAGCGCCGGGTTGTGGTCTCGCCCGAAAAGATGAAGGGCCGTGAGGCGCATCGGCGCGGAGAGGTCTTCCGGCGGCAGATCTTCGAGCACGCCGTTCGGCAGGGCACCCTCCGCTGCAGCAAAGGGCAGGACCACGTTGGTGAGGATCGCGGCGGTGCGCGACTCGCCAAGCAGGGCGACGTCTTGTTCCGCATCGGGCATGGAGGCGAATGAGAGGCGCCGATTCCAGAAGGCCCAGCGGCAGCGCGCTTCGAAACAGTCCAGCGCCTGCGAATGCCAGCGCAGTCCGCTTTCGCCGGCGATGCGGTCGAGGTCGTGTCGCACCGTGGCCATGCCGCTGAAAAGACTTGCCGCTGCGGCTAGCCGGCGCACCGGCGCGTTCTGCGGCCGGAGGTTGTGGAGCCGCCAGGTGACGGCGTCCGGCAGCGTTTCGCCGGCCTCTCGCCACCAGAGGTTCCAGAGTGCCCGGATCAGGCGCTGCCCCTCTTCGTCAGGTGCGACGTCGGGCTGAGGCAGCAGGCGTGCGGTGCCGAGCAGGCGGGCGAAGGCCATGTCGCGCAGCGTGCCCAGCGTCGCGACGGGCAGGAGCCGCGCGAGCGTGCGGAAGGGGTTTTGGTTGTGCTTGTAGCCGAGCGCGGCCATGACTTCCTCGTAGAAGACCTGATGGCGGTCGCCGCACTGCTCAAGCCGGGCGAGGATGCGGGCCGCTTTCGCGCGCATCCGATATTGGCCGGCTGCGGCGAGAACGGCGCGGGCGCGGTCCGGGTCGCGCTTGAGCAAGCCTTCGCAGGGCCGTGGCGTTGAGGGCAGGACGGCGTGCGGATACGCCTTGAGGTCGATGTCGTCGATGGAGATTCCGGACTGGGACAATAGCGGCGCGGCCAGTGAAAGGCTGCAAACGCCGCTCGGCAGGGTGCGGGGCGAGGGGCCTGAGAACCACGTGACATGGGCGATCACGTGCGCATAGGCGGGGTCGTCCCAATGGCGGTGCGCATCCCAGTCGGACGGATGGACGTGGACCTCCACATCGCCGCGGACTTGTCGCGCGCCGGGCTGGATGAGCAGGGTGGCGTTCAGGAAATCGGGGCCGGCTTCCAGATTCCACTCGCCGGGGGAAAGGACCGTAACCGCTTCGCCGCCGGGCAGCGGGAAAACGGCGGGGCGGTAGCGGGTGTCGAACCAGAGGCACTGCAGATGGCGCTCGGTCCAATGGAACCCGGAGCGGTAGGGGACGCCTGGCTCGAGAACCGCGGACGGCTGAACGGCCAGCATCCGCGCATAGGAATCAGCGAGATGGAATGGCGCGGTTTCCATTTTTCTTCCGTTCGGATTACGGCGTTAAAACTCCGCGCGTCGAACGCCCAGCGCCCAACGCCAAAGTTTTACTCCGCCCCCTGTTCTGGGTTCGAAGTTCTACGCTCAGCGTTCGGCGTTCAATCGATTACAGGCCGGCCTGCTGGCGCATCGTCGCGAGCGCTTTCTTCCAGGCGTCCTCGACGTTCTCTTTGGGCCAGCTGCACTCGCATGAGACGCCGCCGTTGTAGCCGATGTCCTTGAGGGCCTTGAAGAAGGCGCTCAGGTCCTCGCCTTGGGTGCCGGGGGCTTTGCGGC
The DNA here is from genome assembly GCA_964579865.1 of uncultured Lentisphaeraceae bacterium. Lineage (GTDB taxonomy): Bacteria > Verrucomicrobiota > Kiritimatiellia > RFP12 > UBA1067 > DAOPZC01. Next base: position 12,899 of record CAZOIS010000120.1, read on the forward strand.
CCTCGAGCTCGGCGATGTGGCAGTGGCGGATGCGGGCGCCGGCCTTGCGGATCGCGTCGGGGCCCTCGTTCTCCTTCATCATGTGGTAGAAGTCCGCGAGCAGCTGGATGCGGGGGCGGGCGATGGCGTCGACATACTCGATGCCTTCGGTGACCGAATTGAGGATGTTGGTCTCGCCCTTGTTTAACGGCTCCAGCACGATGGTGACCTTCAGGTCCTTGATGCGGTCGCCCAGCTTCTGGCAGAACTCGATGAACTGTGCTTTGCCCTTGGCGAGATCGGTGCCCTCGGGCACTTTGCGCGCGCCGCCGCTGCCGA
>CAZOIS010000121.1:0-13133 GCA_964579865.1 uncultured Lentisphaeraceae bacterium
TAGACCAGGACATCATAGGTGCCCGCGTCGTCCAGCCCGGCGGGATTCAGATCCAGCGACGAGCAGGTCGCCCCCTGGATCCAGACGCCGTTGCGCCGCCACTGGTAGGCGCTCGCCCCTTTGGCCCGGACATAGAAGCCGGCGCGCTGCCCGGAACGGATGGTCTGCGATTTGGGATTGATGTAGATCGCGGGCAGCGACCCGGTCAGGATGCCGGCGGGCGTCTCGCCCCAGCGCGCCAGCACGTAGAGGTTCTTCGTGCTGAAAGCGGGCGCGTTGTAGGTGAACGTCCAGTCGGGATCGCTGCTCGACCCCGGGTTATTGCCGATGCCCAGGGCGGGCACCGTGTTGTTGTTGCCGCAGTGCGTCACCGACAGGATCGTATGGCCGGCCGCGAAGTTGTGGATCTGCATCGAGCCGTGGCCGACCCCCGCGCTGGCGCCGCCGTCGCCGAAGTCGTAGGTCGCGGCGCTGGCGCCGGGGATGTTCTTGTCGTTGCTCTGGCCGTAGTTGCCGGGCCAGAACTCGATGTTGCCCGCCGCGATCCCGACGCCGGTCGTCACCGCCACGTTGCCGTCCGACGAATAGGCGTAGACGTTCAGGTTGCTGACGTACTGCTGAAACATCGCGGCCCGGTTGGCGGTCGGCACGCCGATTTTGCAGAGCTCCGGCGTGAACGCCTTCATCGAGACGCACACCCATTTGGAGACCCCGTTCGTGCCGACCAGCTCAAGGAAGTAGGCGACCCGGTCGAACGTCTGGGTCTGGTACAGGCTTTCGTCCACCGCGTAGTTGCAGCCGTATGCGTAGTTGACCGTGTTGCTGAAGGCGAGCTGGTGGATCAGCGCGTAGCCTTCGGTCTCGGGCACGTTGGCCAGCACCGCCGGGCGCTCCCTCCCGGGCGCGGTGAACGAAGCGGACGAGCCGGGCGCGACCGGATTGGCGTTCGACGAGCGGTCGCGGACGCCCGTGACCGAGACCGTGTACCGCTGGCCGGCCTCCTGCGGCGAGGTGGTCAGGATCACCCCCCGCTTCGTCGGCAGAAGCCGGGCCCCGAGGACCTCCACGCCGTTGTTCAGCGTGTAGTACGACGCGGTCGCCGCGCTGTCCGCCACCGTCTCGCTGAAGAAGAGCGTGACCTTGTCGAGCGACTGCGCGCCCGTCGCGGCGCCCAGCGTCGGGGCAGCCAGATCGGAGCTCGGTTCCCCGCCCGGCAGAACGAGGACGTGCAGGACGCGGCGCAGGTCGTAGGCGGCGGCGTTCTGCGCGTGTGTCCAGTCGGGGCTGCCGGAGGGCTGGTTCCCGATGCCGAGGCAGACCGCGTTTCCGGCGTTCGTGGTGTTGAAGTTGTTCATCGCGAAAAGGGTCTGCTTGGCATTGGAACCGTGATTGTGAACCTGCATCGAGCCGTAGCCGCCGCCGCTGCCGGACGCGCCGCCGTCGCCGAAATCGTAGGTGCCGTCGCTGGCGTAGGGAATGTAGATCGAGTTCGGCGCCGTGTAGCTGCTGGGCCAGAACTCGATGTTGCCGGTCGTGAGGCCGGTGCCGGTGATGATGCCGCCGGCATTGGAAAACACGTCGAGCCGGTTGACCTTCTGCTGATACATGATGCCGTTGACCGGAACGCCGAGGCGGGTGGCGTCGGTCGTGAAAGGATCCATCGCGGTCCAGACATACCGCGGCACGGCATCCGTGCTGGACTGCAGCTCCATGTAGTAGGCCACGCGGGAAAAAGAGCCCGCCCCGATGTAGGCGCGCCGGTCGTAGGTGTAGTAGTTGGTCGCGTCCTGGAAGCGGGTCTGGATCGGGATGTTCGTGATGGAGCAGACGAGCTGATACCCCGCCGCCGCCGGCACGTTCGCGACGATCTCCGCCGGCAGGCCGGCGGTGGAGGGCGCCGCCGGCCGCGCCAATACGTGAAGCGTGCGGCGCGCATAGGCCGTGCCCGCGTTGGCCGCGAAGGTCCAGTCCGAATCATTCGCGCCGCGGTTCCCGATGCCCAGCGCGATGGACTGGCCGTCGGTGCCCCAGTTGTTCATGGCGAAGAGCGTCTGCTTCGCCAAGCAGTTGTGGACCTGCATCGAGCCGTGGCCGCCGCCCGTCGAACGCGTGTCGCCGAAATCGAACGTGCTGCCGTTCGCGTTGGGAATCCCCAGGGCATTTCCTTGCGAGTAGTCGTTGGGCCAGAACTCGAGGTTGCCGCCGGTCTCGAAGGTTCCGTTGCTGATGCTCGAGACGTTCGATTTCACGACGAGGTTGGCGACGTATTGCTGGAAAACCGCCCTCGAAGCGGACGTCGGCACGCCGATCTGTTTCAGGTACGGCGTGAACGCGTCCATGGCGGTCCAGATGTACTGGGTTGTGATGCTGGCGGTCACCAGCTCGAGGTAATAGGCCACGCGGTCGAACGCGCCGGTGGCCAGGCTCTGGTTGAACCGGTAGGGATCCGGCGTGCCGTTGAACGCGCCGTAAGCCGGGATGTCCAGCGTGTAAATCAGCCGGTAGCCGTCCGCCAGCGCGCCGACGTTGGCGGTGATCTCCGGCGGCAGGACGGAGGCCGGCGTGACCGCGATGGCGGAGCCGGGCGCGATGGGATTGCCCGCGGCGCTGTCGCGCACGCCCGTCACCGTCAGCGTGAGGGGCGTGTCGGCCGGCTGCGGCGTGGTGGCGAGGTTTACGGTGCGCGAATCGGGGAGGAGCGTCGTCGAGATGACGCTCACGCCGTTGCCCAAGGTGAAGCGGCTGCCGTCGACCGAGTCGGCCGCGACCGGCTCGGAGAAGGTGACGGCGATGAGCGTTCCGGCGCAACCGGCCTGGGCGGAGACGAGGGTCGGCGGCGTGGCGTCGCTGTCGCCGAGAGTGACGAACACCGAGAGCGTGCGGATGGGATATTCGCCCGCGTTGTTGGAGAAGGTCCAGTCCGGATTGCCCGTGGGCTTGTTGCCGATGCCGAGGTCCGGCGTAGCGCCGCCCCCGCCCCAGTTGTTGAACGCGAAAAGGGTCTGCCGGCCCGTGATGCTGTGGACCTGCATGGAGCCGTAGCCCGTGGAGGTCGAGAAGCCGTTGTCGCCGTAGTCGTAGAGGTCGCTGCTCGCGCCGGGGAACCCCGCGGTATTGTCGTTGTCGTAGTTGGAAGGCCAGAACTCGATGTTGCCGGTGAGCCCCGTCCCGGGCGTGACCTCCTCGGCGTTGCAGATGACGTTCATGTTGTAGACGTATTTCTGTAAGGCCGTGCGGTTATAGAAAACCGGGACCCCGATCCGCGTGACGTCGTTCGTGAAGGCGTCCATGGAAACCCAGAGGTATTTGAGGTCGCCGTTCAACGTCTGGAGCTCGAGATAATAGGCGACGCGGGCCAGCGGCCCGTTGAGCGCGACGGAGTTGTCCGTCGCGTAAGGCACCAGGCTGCCGCCGTATGCCGCCGCGTTGGGGATGTTGAAGGTGTAGGCCAGCTGGTAGCCGGACGACTCGGGAACGTTGTTCAGATACCCCCGGACCGTTGCCCTGAACGCGTCGGTGCTGCCGGCCGCGATCGTGAGCGGCGCGGGCGTGCTGAGGTCCCGAATATTGTCGACCGTCAGCGTATACACGGCGTCGCGGGTGAGCGGCGCGGTCGCGAGCGTCACGGTGCGCAGATCCGAACTGAGCGTCGCGCCCGAGACCGCCACGCCGCCGCTCACGGCGTAATTTGCGGTGTTGGTCGCCGTCGCGCGATCCACGGGTTTGCTGAAGACGACGTCGATCCCCTGCAGGCTCGGCAGGCTGACGGCGCGGGCCAGCGCCGGCGCGTTGGTGTCGCCGTAGGCGCCGATCACGTTGGTGACGGCGGTGAACCAGGCCGCAGCCATCTTCCAGTAGCCGGTGGCGTTGGGGTGAACGCTGTCGGACAGGTCGTTGGTGGTGACATACGCCGCCATGTCGAGGAAGTGCACCTTGCGGCCCAGCGCCTGCTGGCCGGCGACCTTGCCTTCCACATAAGGGTTGAAATAGTTCGTGATCGGAGTGTAGTTGGCGTCTTTCCGCGGCAGCAGGGTGGTGACGATGATATGCGCGCCGGGCCGGTTGGTCGCGATCCGGGTGACGAGGTTGTCGAGCCGGTCGACGGCGTTGGTGAAAAACGTTCCGCCGCCGGAGTCGTTGGTGCCGATGTGCAGCAGCACGACATCCGGGTCTTTGACCGCATAGAGCCAGTCGATGACGTTCTCGTAGAGCCCGCTCCAAACATCCGAGATCTTCCAGCCGGGCTGCCCCTGATGGTTGGCGTCGGGGAGGCCCGTCGCGCCGTTGTCGGTGCGGGTTCCCACGTAGTCGACGTTGTAGCCGGCGTTGGTGAGCGCCGTGTACAGCGGGAGGCGATATCCGCCGGCCACGGGCTGTCCATACGTGATCGAGTCGCCCAGAGGCAGGATGCGGATCGGCGGAGGTTGCGCTTTTCCGAACGGGACGGCCAAGGCACAGGCTGCAAAAAGAGACCCTATAACGGAACGACCTGTCATCATATCAGGCACTCCTTTCGAGTGATTCACTAAAACAGAAAATCGTCAGATATATCCACTTATTTATAATATAGAAACGGCGTTATCAGAAAACAAGACTAAAAAAACAGCGGAAAAGGCTCGCGCGCACGACTGGTCGCCGTCCGGTCAATGAAAAGCGGACGAGGCGGCTCACCGCATGTCCGTCCTGATCCACGCGCGCCGCGCATCGCTCGTCGCGCATCCGCCCTCTTTCCCCGACTCGCGACTTGCTACCTGCGATGCGCGTGACAGAATGACGGAACACAAAGGAGGTCCGTCATGGGCTCGATCTTCAACAAGAGCGGAGGGTACCGCAAGCTCTACCCCTTCAATTTCGCGACGATCGTTCACCTGGGCATCATCGGCTTCGTCCGACGCTTCGTCGACTGGAAGGACGATCCGCTCGGCAAGCTGGCCGGACAGATGGTCGGTGCGTCACGCTCCGGCAAGCAGAACATCGTCGAAGGCTCGAAGCGGGCCAAGACCTCCACGGAGACGGAGATCAAGCTGACGGACGTCGCCAAAGGAAGCCTCGCGGAGCTGCTGGGCGACCTGGAGGGCTTTCTGGCCTGCCGGAACTCGATCCCGTGGAGTATCCACTCGGAGGACTACAGAGCCGTCAACGGCATCACGCTTGAGCCGTTCGAATATACCGACGACACCCTGCACGACTACTGGACCCACCTGCACCGCGAGAAGTCCAAATTCGATCCGTGGCTTGAGCACGCCGACGCGACGGTCGTCGCCAACGCGCTGATCGCGAGGCATCGACTGCAGCGGTCCCGCCCTCCGCCGTACCCGCTCGCCCGGACTGTTGTCCGATCCGCCCGACAGAGCCGCCGCTACGCGCGAAAGCCGCCTCGCCTGCAACGACCCGCTCTTACACGGGTAGTTGCTGTTGAACAGTTAAGGCTAGACGGTTATGATTCGCAACAAGCGGTGTTAACAGTGCAGTGAATGCCTTACGTACGGTTCTGTCATGTCGAATCATCGCGTAATCTCGAGCCCAGAAACTTTGCAATAGCTTGGGCAATCCGTCGTATTTGGAAACCTCTTTCCAGAACCGAGCATCCGCTTTTGACAGTTTACACTCGAACCAGTGTATTACATCCTTCTGGATGTCTTCCCCTGCTTTGGTTGATACAAATGATGCCAATTCTGAAATCTCATGGGTGTCCCGCATCTCAAGTTTTTCGTTGATGAACCACTGATAAACAGGTTTCAAACCTGTAACAAGTGAAGAAAACGTAGCCATCTCATTTTCTTGAGCAAACCGAATACAAGAAGCGTGAAAAAGAAGTGCGGTTGGCCAGAGGTCATGCCGACGATATTTATCCGCATAACGGATCGCCGTTTGGTGTTTATAGACGGACATAACAATCGTTTCCCATACTGCCAAAAACTCCTTCATAAGCGGAGGTTCTGCATGGTGCCGGGCAAGAGAAACGCCATCAAGAAGAGCAGATACTACCTCGTCTACGGGGCTATTAAGCAATGGAACCAGAATACTCTGACGTTCTTCGTCTGAACATTCTAGAAGACGTATTGCCGCCAAACATAAGATATTACGGTCTTCTTCATACAAAAGAGGATTTGAGGCGCTTTCTTCAAATGATTTGGGCATTGAGCAGGCTAATGCCGTCACCATTTGAATGACATGGTTGATCCAATGACGGCGTTCGCTCTTATCGCAGGCTTCGGATAATGAAGGGAGATTCTTACAGGAGGCCATGTGGATGGAGTCCATGTGCCCAAGGGTGTGCAATAAAAGCGTCATATCTAATCTGTACGTGGATCGATCACCCCTTGCCGCGGGTAAGGCTGAGTCAACCACGCCCAACCTGTCCCATTCGTCACTCCAAGCAGGTCTTTTGCCCTTAGCGAAATCAGAGACAAGCCGTTGCCTGTCCTTGTTGCCCTTATAACCACGCTGGCTAGGCGGCTGCAGATTAATTCGTTGCCTCACGACAGCAAAGGCAAGGATCAGTGCTTCAAACTCGTAAAATGCCGTGCCAGAGCTGGTTCGCAACCGGAAAGCCTCGTTATAAAGGTGCCAGACCGTTCTATATCGATAAGCCGTGGCATATTCTGCGACGGCTTTACGCCATGTCTCGCTTTTGGGGTTCTCCACCCACAGATGAACAACCGCAAGCGCCATGAAAGCTTCGAAATCATCATGGTGATCCTCTTCGGAATAAATAAAGAGTGGGGGAGGATTTGACAATAGCGCTCTAACGTCATTGACCACTTCTTCATATCGCGACGGGTTCTTCTTTAAATGTTCCTCACCAAGGCAGACGAGCAACGCCAGAAGTCCGGCATGAGCATGGCGAGGGTCGGTGGCGCGATCTTCAATACTTGAGTCATTTTGCTGGGAATACGATTTCACAAACGCAATCTTCCAAGCCAAAAGACGTTGCCAATATTCTTCAAATTGCTTATCGCTGAGGGGTTGTCGCTCCTTAATCCGTTGGTAGCATTGAAAGGGTAGAGTCAACTTGTCCGATTCAAGCAGGAATCGCTTCTCTTCCTCCGTGCGGTCAAGTTCAGGCGGCATTTGGCATTGGATGGCTATTCGGCCATCGGGCATTTTGAATGCTCTGTATGAAGCGAAATCGAAGATGATAGCCAACCGTAATAGAGTCTCTTGTTCATCTCGGGTTGGCAAACACGAGACTTCCTTCTTCCAACTATCCGACACTTCCTTTAAGACAGGAATGAAACGCGAATCTTGAAACATCCACTGAACGCACAGGTCTCTCAACAACTGTTTGCGTTCCGGTATTTGAAGCCATTCGGCTTGTAACTTGCGTTCGAAACGTGTGTCGTTAAATCCACCAATCCCAAAACTGGACTCTTTTGTCACTGTCTGAATATCAAGGGAAATAAGGTCCTTGATGAAAAGCAATGGCTTGAGTTCGGCAAGAAAGAGTTCGCGATGTCTTTTGCCAACGCTGACCAATACACCTGCGAATGCAAGGGAATGACTCTGTTCAAAGATTTGATTAATGACCGCAGAAACCTCCGTGGCATTTTCTTTGATCGTTTCATCAAACCAGCGTTCGAGAGCCATCAACGCGCACCCTATAGAATTGGAGGTGTTCATTGGGAAACGGTTCCAAGCGTAGATCTGGTGGTTCCCTCGCCATACCACTTTTTTGCCACTTACATCAAACTCAATCTTGCGTACAGGGCTATCTCGATAAGGCCACCAATCAGCGTAACGCTCCGTTGCAAAGTCAACGAGCCGAATAATCAGGCGAAGTGCGCAAATCGGATTTTCTCGCAGAAACAGAATATATGGACCTTTTGTCCAGAACGCAGGAAACATCTCAAGGCCATCAGATGAAAATCCAAAGTGATCACATTGAAACGATCTGCCATCTGGCACATGCCGCAGTGGCCAATCGATAAGTAACGCAAGTGTGACTTCACAGGCCTCTTCTGGAAATTCCTTGAAGAACGGCAACGCAGTTCCGGATTGCATCCACGCCTTTGAAAAATCTTGGCTGACACACCTGTGTGGCCCATCCGGCCAAGATGAAACAGGGACTGTAACAGTGTCAATTCCCCACGGAGAGGTGTAACGTTGCCATTCACCAATCCACTCGGGAGCAAAAGTCTCGGGCAGATCACCAGTATCCCAGTCTATTCTTCCAGCCGCCTTCAATGCCAGTTTTCTAACTCGATCTGGGCATAGTTGAACAGCCATAAGAGCTGTAGAGAAGATTGAGACACGGGGATCTCTGTGGTTGTCGTCATGGCGAAATCTACTGGCGATATCCAGCCGCAATTCATGCTCGCCACTCGACACAAGAAGGGAGACTAACCTTTTCCATTCGGGGAGATCATCATAACCCGCCGAACGAAAATAGCCGTTCAGTTTTGACCACAACTGTCCAATGTCAGCAAGTTCGACAGGCAGAAGTTTCGCCGCTTGGTCGGTGTGGTTTGCAAGAAAGGAAATAACATTAGTCCACAATGCGTGGATTGGAATCCGAACTGAACGTCCGAGGTCCTCAGCGGAGTAGCCGACACTGTCGGCGCCCAGGTTGGAAATTTGTTCGATTGCAATCGTATCCGGCTTGGTTCCTACCCACAGAAGGTGCGCGATGAACGCACGTATCAGGCGACCATCGTTCTCAAATAATTCGGTCTCTATTGAGTTAAGTATACTGTCGATAGTTCTACTGTATATGACACCTTCAAGTAAGGTGTTCAAAAGGTGCAAATCTTTTCCATCGGACTCCTTTAAGTTTGACAGGCAGCATTGCGCAACCAAGTCTTTCCACCGGGGCAAACTTTCTGCTTTACCAAGCAAAAGAATAGAGTGAATTCGGATAGCACGGAGCCATAGCGGGTTTTCAATGTGTTCCCGCAGGAAAACGGTCGCCTCAACCGTTTCCAGCGGGTGGATACGCCGAACTCGCGTCCAATCCGCGAACAAATCATGACCGAAACGTACTCGCCCTTCCGGCGTGGTGCGCAGAACACCCGTCTTGACCAAATTATTCAGGGCCTGGACATGATTGATGTCTGAATTAGGCACCACTTCGGAGGAGAATGTTTCGGCCATTCGTTCTGCCACATCCGAGAGCACGGACTCCTCTATTGCAAAAGCCTGCCCGCCTTTAACTTGTTCATCCCACCACCAATTCGCAATGTCCGCCTCGTCGGTTATGGAACGGTTTTCGGTAATGGTGCCTCGAAGGACGAGGTCAAGGATTTTGGGATTGCGTAAAACTGGGGCTAGAGCAGGAGACTTCCGGATTATCTGTCCGACTTGTGGGTGTTTACTGAAAACAAGGCTCATGTCCTCTTCCGACAAGTCATTGCATGTAATAATTGCCTCGCGAGATAAAATGGAGGGAAGTCGTCCTGCGAGTTGATGTTGGATACGCGGAAGTTCCATTGTCTGACATGTTAAGACGAAACTCCAAGGAGAAGTCTCGGAGATGTTCAAATCCTGAATTAAGCTGGCGATGCGGGCGAAAGCCAAAGGGTCAAAGCATCCTTCCAAGGCATCAATGACAAGAACGCCAATGGGCTTGCGTGTCCGTTTCAATGTGTCAACGAATGCGGGTGTCTCATCTGTCAATACGATGCATTTTTCCGCCTTGATCCAGACAACTTCGCAGTTGTCAGTAGCAGTGTGTTCAAAAAGGCTCTTGAGCGCTGCGCTTTTCCCTGAACCGGATTGTCCGGTAAGGATGGAAATTCTACCCGGTTGCATGTTCTTGAGGATTGCATCGGCGAGTTCCTTACGAGGAAGCACAAGCCCATCTGGAAGAGCATTGTTAATTTCCGACAACCATATTTGCGTCTTTTGTTTGACAGGTACCCACACGGCTTGATCCAGCGGGTCATCTGTCAAAGAAAACAGAGGACGCAACTTTTCAGCAAGTACCGTTCGGTCAATCGAGCCACCGGACACACGTAAATCCTGCGCGATGTGTTGTAATTCATGCCAGAGTTTTTCTGGGTTGAGATCGGCGGAAGTAACGGGCCTGAGCGATTGACGGCAGAGCGAAACCGCATGGTTTTCTTTACTGGACACCGAAGCTTCGAAGTCAAATTCTTGAAAGATGAAACGCGAAAAAACCTGTTCGGGCGATCCCGCTTTCGTAATGTCGTCTGGAGCGGAGAACGAATCGAGAATCGCACGTTGGCGCTCGGATGAAACTTTGGCAGCAAGGCAATGGTCTAATAATTGGTTCTCGTTCCGAGCTTGAAAACACAAGGTATGAATATCGGCGGACACTTTGCTGTTTAACTGCGAGCAAAACAAACCGATTTGAGCGTTTTGAAGGTCGGAGAAGACTGGATTTCGCAAAAGTGCCCAGAAGTTGGCGCGCAATTCGGCATTACACCCTTTTGTTTTGATTTGCCGATTACTCTTCACTGAACATGCGCACTGAACTTCCGCACCGTTCTTGTCACGAGTCGTCAACAACAGGTCGTCAAACGGATTGAGTTTCAGCGCTAGGCGCTCAACCCGGTCAAGTGGTCCAAATTCATTTCCCAGCGATTGGTACCCGACGAGCATTTCAGCAAGGAGCAATGCCGTAACCTTGTCTTCAAAGGTATAGCCTTCACCGCTGGCGGATTTCAGGTTTAACGCCATAGGAGCTTTCCCTTTCGCTGCCATGCCGTACACATCCGGCATTGGGGTCAACTGAGAATTTCGTTTTATCGCCATCATTTCTGTTTTGCTCCGTTCAGAAGCTCACACCATCAGACATTCTGCCTCATACTGCCCCATACGGATAATCAATCATGGCGTGGCGAGAGTGATCGGCGAGAAGGCGGTGAAGAGGCTTTCCTTTCAAGTTCAGAAACGCGGGATCCGCTGCTGTACGAGCCCATTGATCCGCGATGGCCATGAGTTCGGGGGTCTGGGTTGGAGAGAAGCCGGTCAGACGGCGCGCCAAGAGAATGGAGCTGAACAAGGGTTTGAAAAGGTCTGTCATCGCGTCACAGTCCTCATGTCGGTGTTTATATATAGCCATCATAACACGCCACAAGGTGAACCACATTCATAATTTTGAAACTGCCTGAAGCCCCTATGCTCTCCTTACATCCCAACGTGACAACACAGCCGCATCTTGCTCTCGTAAAGGCGCAAAGACACCAAGCCACGCCCCCACTTTGCGACCTTTGCGTCTTGGCGAGAAAAGAGCTGTTCTCCTATTTGGACGTTGAAGAACAGACCATCGATGCCCCTTGTGTGGCCTGTCGTCGGCTCACCGCAAGTTCACCTATCATACGTCTCCCTTGCGTCTGGAGGGCGAGGCTGCGCCGAGCCGCGGGATTCGCGGTCAGAGACAGACCGACATAACGCCGAACTCTGAACGTTGAACGCTTAACTCTGAAGTATTTTTTAACCTTCGAGGTTCGGTGTATAAAAAAAGCGGCGAGGCGGCGGGATCTATCCGCACGCCTCGCCGCCCCGTCGCGGTTTGCCGAACCGGCTATTTCGCTTTGCAGCAGTCGTCAGAGCCTTTGGGCTGCGCGCACTTCGGGCACAGATCGGCGGGTTCGAGCTTCTCTTCAGCCGCCTTCCAGCCCTTGATGCCTCCCGAGAAGTGCTTCACGTTCGTGTAGCCCAACTTGGCCGCAGCCTTCGCGCCAGCCTTGTAGGCGCCGCACATGGGACCGCCGCAGTAGGCCACCACGAGGGCGGACTTTTCCTTGGGCAGCTTGTCGGCGAGCGCCGCCTTGGCGGTCTCGAAGTTGATCGCGCCGGGAATGTGTCCTTTCGCGTAAGACGCGTTTCCGTTGCAGTCGAGCAGCGTCACGGTTTTGTCCGCGATCGCCTGCTTGAGGTCCGCCAGGCTGATGTCCGGCACGCCGGCCTTGGCCGGTTCCGCGCCGGCATCCGCCGCCTGAGCCGTCAGCAGCCCCGACGAACACGCCAGCGCCAGTGTCATGACTCCGCAGAGAATCGTTTTCATTCGCTCCTCCTTCCGTGGCCGTGGCCACGTGTTGTCCGTTGTTTACACTATCTCCCACAGGCCCGCAGGACCTTTATTTATTTGTCATAATGTTACCCTAGGCTAACATCAGAGTCAACCGCAAAAAAAGGGCCTACCCATTCGCGGCTATTCGCGTAATTCGCGGGCAAAAACGAAGTCTTTGACTACAATTCCTTGCGGCGTGCCGAACCGATCATGAGCTTTTCCGCACCGAATATCTTACCCGCCACTCCTTCACGCTGAAACCGATCGGCCTGCGCTTCGGCTCAGGCGCGGCCATCAGCTCGTTCAGGACCTCGAAGACCACGCGGAACTGCTCGTCGTATTTGGCCTCCATTCCGGCGAGCTTTTTCGCGAGCTTGGCGTGGCTGTCCAGCATCTGGCGCAGCTTGACGAAGGTGCGCATGATCGCGATGTTGACGTCGATCGCGCGCTTGCTGTTCACCACAGAGGAGAGCATCGCCACACCCTGTTCGGTAAAAGCCAGTGGCGCATGGCGCAATCCCATCCGGTCTGAATTGGAGGTCACAAATTGTGATCTCCAATTTGATAACTCATCTTCGGACAAGACAAACATGAAATCCGACGGGAAGCGTTCTGCGTTGCGTTTCACTGCCTGCTTCAAGACCCGCGTTTCGATGCCATAAAGCGCCGCGAGGTCGCGATCCAGCATGACCTTCTGTCCCCGGATCAGATAGATGGTCCGTTCAATCCGCTCCACCGGGAGAATCGTATCGCCCATGTTATCCCTCCGATAGCTTCAGACAGGCTGGCTGTCTACGTATTGAATGTTCGCCTCTGTTCAGGCATATAATCGTGAAGCAAGACTGTAGACCAAAGCCCATACCCCGGCAAGCGCAAAGGACGAGGCGGCGCACCACCGGCTTGCAGGGGGAGTTCGTTTCTGGTTAAAATGTCACAGTCATTCATATGGGGAGAAATATCATGGGGAAAGCACTGATGGCGGCCGCGGCAATCGCCGCGGCGACGGTTTCGGCGACGGGCTATACGGTCTCCGACCGCGATATCTTCGTCGAACATGCGAAAAACCACCGCAGCGGGCACATGGGCCACGCCCTCGTCGATGCCGGCAACGGCAGGATACTCGACTTCTACTCGAACTGCGACGGCGAAAGGGTCG
>CAZOIS010000122.1:0-12923 GCA_964579865.1 uncultured Lentisphaeraceae bacterium
GACGCCCGTGAAGCCGTCGTACCAGTCCACGGTCAGCGGCTTGCCGCCGGTCTTCTTGCTGCCCGGATAGACCCAGGTGATGTGCGCGCCGAGCGGCCACGTGTCCTTGAAGCGGGCGGGCGTGTTTTTCCACGTCTCTTGGACTTCGGCCTTGACCGACAGGGGCGCGGTGAGGCCGAGGCCCTTCCACACGGAGCTGTGGAGGTGGCAGCCGATGTCGCCGATCCAGCCGGAGCCGAAGTCGCGCCAGATGCGCCAGAGGAGCGGGTGGTAAACTTTTTCCGCGAAGGGGCGGTAGGGCGCCGTGCCCAGCCAGAGCTCCCAGTCGAGCGAGGCGGGGACGGGGTCGGCTTTTTCGGGGCGCGTGACTTCGATGCGGGAGACGCCCTTGCGGTTGGAGAACAGGTAGACGTGCTCCACGGTCCCGACGGCGTTGGCCTTGTGCATTTCCACGGCCATGCGGTCGCCGACGCCGGCGGAGAACTGGACGCCGAGCTGGGTGACGACGTTCATCTTCTTGGCGGTGTCGCGCAGCAGGCGGCACTCGGCGATCTCGTGGCAGAGCGGCTTCTGGCAGTAGACGTGCTTGCCGGCGCGCATGGCGTTCACCGCGATGATCGTGTGGTTGTGGTCGGGCACGGCGATGTTGACCGAGTCGATCCGGTCGCCCTCCCGGGCCAGCAGTTCGCGCCAGTCGGTGTAGGTCCGCGCGCCGGGGAATTCCTTGGCGGCCTTGGCCAGCCGGTCCTTGTCCACGTCGCAGAGCGCGACGATTTGCGTGCGTGCGTGCGTCTTGAAATTGCTGATGTCCGCGCCGCCCATGCCGCCCACGCCGATGCAGGCGTGGTTGAGCTTGCTGTTGGGGGAGATGCCCCGCGGCTGCGTGGTTGTGCATCCGGTGAAATAGCCGGCCGTGCCGAGCGCGGCGGTCGTCAGAAACGTCCTTCTGTTCACGGTTATGCTCTCCCTTGCTGTTTCATGTAGGCGATGCAGCCGCGCACGTCGTCCAACGTGTCGGGGCGGATTTCGGCTTCGACCACGTACCATTCCGTGATGTCGGCCTCACAAGCCTCGAAAGCCTTGTTCCAATTGGCGCCGTCCGCGCCGACCACGCCGGTCGTTTTCGATGCCGCCTTCACATGCACGGCCGGGTTGCGCTGCGGATACTTCTTCAGCCAGAAGGCCGGGTCCTGTCCCGCCAGCATGCAGTGACCGAGGTCCAGCTGCTGGCAGACGTCCGGCGAGGCGTTGTCGTAAAGGATCTCCCACTTGCACTTGCCGTCGAACGTGTCGCGGAACTCGTGCTGGTGGTTGTGATAGCCGAGGCGCAGCCCCGCCGACTTGAAGCCGGCGGCCGCCGTCGACATCTGCTCGGCGAACTTCTTCCATCCGTCGGCCGTCTTGGCGTCGAAGTGGGGAACGAAGAGATACGGCGCGCCCAGCTCGCGGGCGAAGTCGATCGAAGCGGCGAGGTTTTCGGGCTTGATGATTTTGTCGGCCTGCATCTGCATGCCCGCCGCGGCGAGGCCGTGATCCATGAAGAGCGCATTCAGCTCTTTGGCCGTATGCCCGAAGAAGCCGCCGCACTGCACGCCCTCATATCCCAGGCCTTTGAGCGCCTTGAGCGTGCCGGAAAAATCTTTGTCGCACAGCTTGCGCACCGAGTAGAGCTGCACGCCGGTCTTCAGCCGCCGTGCGGGAACGCCCGCCTTTCCCGGAACCGCGAGACAACACAACGCCGCCGTGCCCGCTTTCAGAAATGACCGTCTGTTCATCGCAAAAGCCCCCCAATCGTTATGCGTCAAAGATACCACAGGTGTCAGGCCTTCATGCAGCCGAATTCGCAAAATAAATACTGCATTTTGCGCAATAAATTCAGGGCGCGGACGGGCGTCGCCGGCGCAGCGCCCGGCCGACATCGGGGACGGCCGCCAGCAGTTCGCGGGTGTAGGCGTGCCGCGGCGCGTCGAGCACCTCGGCGGCCGGACCGCTTTCGACGAACTCGCCCGCGTACATCACCGCGACGCGGTCGCAGATGTTGCGCACCACGGCCAGGTCGTGCGAGATGAGGATGACGGCCAGGTTCAGCTCTTTCTGGAGCGTCCGCACGAGGTTCAGGATGCGGGCCTGCACCGAGACGTCCAGCGCGCTGACCGGCTCGTCGGCGATGATCATCTTCGGCTCCAGCGCGAGGCAGCGCGCGAAGCTCACGCGCTGGCACTGGCCGCCGCTGATTTCGCGCGGGTAGGCGTCGAGCACGGTCGCGGGCAGGCCGACGCGGTCGAACAATTCCCCGATCCGCGGCGCGATCCGGTCGGCCGGAACCATCTGGTGGACGCGCAAGACCTCGGCGAGCGTCTGCCGCACGGTCATGCGGGGGTTGAGGGATCCTGCCGCATCTTGGAAAACCATCTGCACCACGCGGCGGTAATGCCGGAAAGCGGCGGGGCTGAGCCGTCCGATCTCCTGGCCTTCGAACCGGAGGGCGCCCGCGCTGGGCGGCTGGAGGCCGATCACGGTCTTGGCGAGCGAGGATTTGCCGCAGCCGCTCTCGCCGACGATGCCGAGCGACTCGCCCGCGTCGACGCTGAAGGACACGCCCCGCACGGCCTCGACCGGTTTCTGGCCGGCCGTGCGATAGGTGACATGCAGGTCCTGGACGTTTAAGAGCATGCTTGGGAGCATCTCCAGCAGCGGGTCATGCGGTCGCCTTCGGAGGCCGCGGGGGGCGTGTCGGCGCGGCAGCGGGGTCCCGCGTCGGTGCAGCGCGGCGCGAAGGCGCAGCCGGCGGGCCAGGCGTCGGGCGAGGGCACGGTGCCGGGAATGTCCTGCAAAGGGGCGTTGCGCGGCGCGTCGAGCAGGGGGACCGCCGCCAGCAGGCCGCGCGTGTACGGGTGCCGCGGCTGGGACAGGACTTCCGTCACCGCGCCGGTCTCGACCACCTGCCCGGCGTACATGACGTAGACGCGCGACATGCGGCCGGCCACGAGCCCGAGGTTGTGGGTGATGAGCAGGACCGCCATGTTGTAGGTGTCGGCCAGCGCGTCGATCAGGTCGAGCACCTGGCGCTGCGTGGTGACATCGAGCGCCGTGGTGGGCTCGTCCGCCACCAGCAGCTTGGGGCGGGCGGCGAGCGCCATGGCCAGCATGACGCGCTGCTGCTGGCCGCCGCTGAGTTCGCAGGGATAGGCGTTCGCCGCGCGGGCCGGATCGGGCAGGCCGGTTTGCGTCAGCAGCCGGACGGTTGCGGCGAGCCGGTCGGCGCGGCGCATGCCCGGGAGGCACTCGGCGATCTGGTCGCGCACGCGCATGACCGGGTTGAGGCTGGCGGAGGGATCCTGGAAAACGTAGGCGATGCCGCGTCCCCGCACGCCGGCTAAACCGCGGGGGTCCAGCGCCAAGGTGTCGGTGCCCGCGAAATTCACATGGCCGGACAGCCGCGCGCGGTCGGTCGGCGCGAGGCGCGTCAGGGCCAAGGCGGTGAGGCTTTTGCCGCAGCCGCTCTCGCCCACGAGGGCGACGCGTTCGCCGCCGCGGACAGTCAGCGAGACGCCCCGCACCGGCGTCGTTTCGACGCCTTCATGACGAAAGGTGACGGCGAGATCCTCAACCTGGAGAAGCGGCTCTGACATTAAATCGGTAGTATAACGGGAAGTCGCGCGGAGCGGGAACAGAAAAAACGGAGAAACCGGACTTTGTTTCAGTCCGCAAAACGGGCATAATGACTTGCCTTGAAAAGCTTACCGGCACAAACGGCGTTTTGGCAGATCTTCGTGAGTTTCACAAAGGTGGGGGCCGTGCTTTTCGGCGGCGGTTACGCGATGCTGCCGCTGCTGGAGCGGGAGGTCGTGAACCGGCGCGCGTGGTGCCGTTTCGAAGAGATGGCCGACTATTATGCGATGGCGCAGCTGGTGCCCGGCGTCGTGGCGGTCAACACGGCGATGCTGATCGGCCACCGCCTGCGCGGCTTTTGGGGAACGGTCGCGGCGACGCTCGGCGTGGTGTGCGCCCCTTTTTTCGTGATCCTGGCGTACGCGGTCGCGTTTGACCGGATGGCGGGTTCGAAGCTGCTGGCGGATGCGATGTCCGGCTTGCGCCCGGCGGTTGCCGGGCTGATGCTGGGCGTGGCCTATACGATGTTCGGCCGCAGCCGCAAAACGAAACTGGGGCTGGCCGTCTCCCTGCTGGTCGTGTTCCTTGTGCTCATGTGCGGGGTGAGCGCCGTGAACGTGATCCTTGCGGGCGTGGCGGCGGGCGTGATCTGGTTCGCCGCGGCCCTCAGAAAACGGACATGAACCTATTTCTTAAACTGGCCTATGCGTTTTTCAAGATCGGCATCCTGACCGTCGGCGGCGGGCTGGCCATGATCCCCATTATCCAGCATGAGATGGTGAGCCGCGGGTGGTTGGACAACCAGCAGTTCCTGGACATCCTCGGCATCGCCCAGATGACGCCGGGGCCGATGTCGGTGAATACGGCGACGTTCGTGGGCTACCGGGTGATCGGCGCGGCGCATCCGGGGTCGGTCGGGATCGCGGTGGCGGGCGCGCTGGTCGGGACGCTGGCGGTGTGCGCGCCGTCGCTGATCTGCATCAACCTGTTCGGGGCGTTTTGGAACCGCAACCGGAATCATCCCTGCATGGTGCGGGTGTTCGACATTTTGCGCCCGCTCGTGACGGGCCTGGTGATCACGGCGGCGGTCCTGCTGGTGCTGAACGCGCTGTGGGGCGATTCTTTCGGGGAGGCTTTGAACCGCGTGCCCGATTTCCGGATGGCCGCCATTGTGGCGCTGGCGTTCGTGCTGACCGCGTTCACGAAAGTGTCGCCCGTCTACATCCTGTTGGGCGGCGCGTGCGCGGGCCTGCTGTCGGGCTTGTGCTAGGAGTTCGCATGACCGTGCGTTTTCTACAGAGCGATGAGGCGATGGCGCGTGTCGCCCGCGGCGTGGCCGGCGAGTTGACCCGCGCAGGGCACATCGCCTTCTTCGCCGGCGGATGCGTGCGCGACGCGTTGCTGGTCCGGGCGCTCAAGGACATCGACATCGCGACCTCGGCGACGCCGGACCAGGTGGAGGCGCTCTTCCAAGGACAGACCGTCGCGGTCGGCAAGGCGTTCGGCGTGGTGCTGGTCCTGCGGGAGGGTTTCCAGTTCGATGTGGCCACGTTCCGCACGGACGGCGCGTATGCGGACGGGCGGCATCCGGACCGCGTGACGTTCGCGACGCCCGAGGGCGACGCGCAGCGGCGCGACTTCACCGTCAACGGGCTTTTCTGCGATCCCGTGAGCGGCGAGGTGCTGGATTTCGTGGGCGGACTGGCTGACCTCGACGCGCGGGTGATCCGGGCGATCGGCGATCCCGAGGCGCGGTTCCGCGAGGACCATTTGCGGATGTTGCGGGCGGTGCGCTTCGCGTCGGTGCTGGATTTCGGGATGGATGACGCGACGCGTGCGGCCGTGGCCGCGCACGCGGACTGGATACAAACGGTCAGCGTCGAGCGGGTCGCGTCGGAGGTGACGCGGCTGATCTGCGAGTCGCCGCGTCCGTCGGTCGGGCTGAATCTGCTGCGTGAAACCGGCTTGCTGAAGCACGTTCTGCCCGAGGCCGACGCCCTGTACGGCACGGCGCAGCCTCCTCAGTTCCATCCCGAGGGGGATGTCTGGACGCACACCTGCCTGATGCTGGACGACGTGGCGCCGCCGCGCGAGCCGGTCTTGGCGTGGTCGATCCTGCTGCACGACGTCGGCAAGCCGGTCACGTTCTGCGAGGAGCCGGACGCGGATACGGGCGGAACGCGGATCCGGTTCCCTTGCCATGCGCCGGTCGGCGCGCAGCTCGCAGAGTCGATCCTGACGCGGCTGCGGCAGCCGTCGGCCCTGGTCGAAAAGGTCAAGGCGGTGGTCTCGGGGCATATGCAGTTCGTGGAGGCCGAGAAGATGCGGCCGTCCAAACTGCGCCGCTTCATGGGAAGCGATTTCTTTCCCGTGCTGCTGGACCTCATGCGCGTGGACATTCTGCGCAGCAACGGGGACCTGACGGCGTGGCGCTTTCTGAAAGAGAGCTTCGAGGCCTTCCGCTCCGAGCCGGTCTTGCCGGAACCGTTGGTGCGTGGCCGCGACTTGATGGCGTGGGGCGTGGCGCCGGGGCCTGGGATGGGGGCGCTGCTCGGCGAACTCTACGACGCACAGCTCGAGGGGCGGGTGATGTCGCTCGAGCAGGCCCGCGAATTTGTCGGAGAGCGGCGCGGCCACGGGACCTTCAACGGAATGAGCCCAGGGCGTGATTCAGGTTCAACGGAACGGAATCACACCCCTTAGCCTGGGGCTCGACAGCGCTTCTTGCGGTCAAAGTTGTTTTTTGGTATAAAAGAAACAAAAGCGCCCATTTTTATGGACCACGGCGCAATGAGGTGGTTTTGAAGAAGACACTGATGTTGATCATTCTCGCGGCGGGGACGGCGGAGCTTTCCTTTTGCGCGGAGCAGGCCAATCGGCCGGCTACCGAACAGGCGGCCGCGGAGGAAAACCTGACGGCGGCGGAAACGTTGAAGGCCTGCACGCAGATCATTCCGTCCGACCGGCTGTTGCTGACGGGGTCGCTGACGGTCCGCAAGCTGCGTGGCATCGTGTTGGCCGAGCAGCCGTTCAAGCTGATGATGGAGTGGGGCGCCAAGATGCCCACGGCCGAGGTTTTGCTGCTGGATGCGGAAGGGACCTCCGTGGTTGAGCGGGCTGTTCTCACGCGTCCTGCGGGGAAAGCCGCGCAGATCAAGCTGTATGAGGGGCCGGAGCAGAAACCGGTGGAGGCTCCGTCGTATGCCGGCCGCATCCGGGGCACGGACATGACATGGATGGATCTGACGCTTGATTTTTTGTGGTGGAAGGATGTGCGCTTTGACGACGCGCCGCGGGGGGATAGCCACAACGGGCGGGACTGCGATATTCTGGTGACGGTGCCGCCCGCGCCGATTCCCGGTTGCTCGGCGGTGCGCGTCTGGGTGGACCGGCAGCTGCGGTGTGTGATGCAAGCCGAACAGCTTGACCCGCAGGGCAACCCCGTGCGCAAAATGTGGGTGCAGCGGGTCAAGAAGATCGGGGATCGCTGGATGATCCGCGACATGGAGATCGAAAGCCTGAACAGCGGGCACCGGACCACGCTGTTCGTGGATGACGTTTCGGAGCCATGAACCCTTTTTCATTACTGGGCAATGGGGTGCTGCTGCTGTTTCTTTTTACGCTCTCGGCTTTTTTCTCGGGGAGCGAAACTGTCCTTTTTTCCCTTTCGCCCATTCAGGTGCAACGCATCCGTAACCGGAATGCCGTGGCCGGGGCCCGGCTGGAGACGCTGTTGGGCGATCCGGCCCTGATCCTTTCGACCTTGCTGGTCGGCAACACGCTGGTCAACTTCGCCATCGCGAGCGTCGGCTATGTGGTGATCGACAGCCTGATTCCCCGGTGGAGCGAGGTGATCGCGATTCCGCTCATGACGGTCTCGTTGCTGCTGTTCGGCGAAGTCACACCCAAGCGCGTCGCCATCAACAACGCCGAACGCCTTGCGCCGCTGTGCAGCCGGCTGCTGCTCTTTTGGCTCTGGCTGCTGCGGCCTTTCAATGTCGTGCTGACGGCCGGTTCGCGCGTGTTCAAGAAGTCGTTGCGCCGGGAGCGCCGGGCGCTTCTGACCGATGAGTTGCGGACGGTGGTCGAGGTCGGCGAGGAGCAGGGCGTGCTCGACGCGGAGGAGGCGTCGATGGTGGACGGCATCCTGCGGCTGTCCGAATTGATGGCCAGCGACGAGATGACCCCGCGCGTCGATATGGTGGGGCTGGATTTGGACACGCCTTTGGAGCAGCAGCTCGCGACCGCCCGGAATGCCCGGTACCGGCATCTGCCGGTGTATGTGCGGACGCCGGATGCGATCGAGGGGTTTGCGGACGCGGTCCAGTTCCTGCTGGATCCGGCGCACGATCTGCGCAAGGCCACGACGCCGGCCCTGTTCGTTCCCGAGAATGTGTCTTTGGACGACCTGCTGGTCACGTTCCAACGCAGCGGCAAGCACATCGCCTGCGTGCTGGATGAGTATGGCGGGACCGCCGGCCTGATCACGCGCGGGGATATCCTGGAGTTGATTACGGCACCCGTGTTGAAGAACGCCGCGGGAACGGGGGAATCGATCCGCCGGCTTCAGGGGGACACGTGGCTGATTGAGGGCACGGTCAGCTTGGATGAGATCAACCGCCAGCTCGAGCTCGGGCTGGAGGCGGACGATGCGGACCGTATGGCGGGGTGGATCACGTTCCATGCGGGACGGTTGCCTCAGGTGGGTCAAACCGTCGAGGCGCAGGGCTGTCGCGCCACGGTGCGGCGGCTGCGGAAGCGCCGGATCGAGGCCGTGCAGCTGGAGATTCTCGAGCATCCGGACGAGGACGTGGATGACCTGCCCGAGGGCGACGATTTCTTGGGTGATGGCCCGGAGGAGGACGCCTTGCTGTGAGCGCGGAACTTTACATCCTCGCGATTCCTCTTTGCTTTGTGGCCTCGGCCTTCTTTTCCGGCACGGAGTCGGGCTCTTTGTCGATCAACCATGCCCGGCTGATGCACCTGGTGCGGAGCGGGTCGAAGGCCGCGAAGATCTTGAGCGGTTATCTGTCGAACCTGCAGCGTTTTCTGACCACGATCCTGGTCGGCAACAACCTGGTGAACGTGATGCTGTCGACGCTTTCGGCCAGCTTGGCGCAGCTCTGTTTTCCGGGGCACCGTTTCCTGCAGACGGTGTGGGCTGTGGCGATGGCGTTTACGATGCTGTTTTTCTGCGAGTATCTGCCGAAACTCTTCTTCACGACGCGTCCGCTGCGGCGAACCCTGTGGGTGGCGCGCGTTTTCTACGTGGTGGAGAAACTGCTGACGCCGCTGACGTTTCTGGTGCTGATGCTGACGGAATGGCTGGTGCCGAAGGGACGCAAAGGCGCGGATCAGCGGTTCCTGATGACGCGCGAGTACATTCAGAACGTGGTCAGCGACGCCAAGGACGGCTCGCGGATCACGGCTTTCGAACGTCTGATGATCAACCGCGTGCTGACCCTGCAATCCCAGACGGCGGCGCAAGTGATGACGCCGCTGGCTCGCGTCACGAAAACGGCGGGGCCGTCTCCCTTGGAGGTGTGCTTCAGGGCGGTGCGCGATTCCGGGCACGTGCGCTTGCCGGTTTTCAGCGAGGACGGCGCACGGTGCATCGGGGTGCTGAACGTCTTGGATGTGTTGGCCTCGGCACCCGATCCCGAGAAGAAGCGCGCGTGCGACTGCATGCAGCCCCCGTTTTTTGTGAATGCGGATGAGCGCGCGGACGACGTGCTGCCGCTGATGCGGAAGAACCGCCAGCCGATGGCGATCGTGCGCCGGCGGGACTGCGATGCCGTGCTGGGCATCATCACCGAAGAGAATGTGCTGTACGCGTTGACCGGAAGCCTTCAGAAGGGCAACGTCTAAACGCGTTGGGTAGGCAGGACGAGCCGGAAGGCGACCCAGCCCTCGCGCGTTTCGGCGGCGTCCACGGTGAGGTCGCCGCTGTGCGCCCGGCTGATTTCCCGCGCCAGGCTCAAGCCCAGCCCGCTTCCGTCCACCCGGCGGTTCCGCGAAGGGTCGCCGCGGTAGAACCGGTCGAAGAGCCGCTCCCGGTCGAGGCTCTGGCCGGGGGCCGTGGTGTTGGCAAGGGTGAAGGTGATGGCGTTCTCGTCGCGCCACAGGCGGCACTCGATCATGCCGTTCTCGCAATTGTATTTCACGGCGTTGCTGAAAAGGTTCTGCAGAACTTGGCGAATCAGGTCGGGGTCGGCCTGCACATGGATGCCCGGTGCGATTTCCTTGCGCAACGTCAATCCCGGCGCCAGCAGCGGCGCGTCTTCCAGGAGGGCCTCGACTTCGTCGGACAGGCACACGTTTTCCAGGGAGAGCCGTAACTGTCCGGAATCGCTCTGCGCCAGAAGCAGCAATTTCCGGACAATCGATTTCAGGCGTTGGACCTCCTCCAGCAGATCGGCATAGGTGCGCTGCTGGTCGGATCCGGACGGGGCGCTTTGCATCACCTGGCTCAGCTGCCCCTGCAGGATGGTCAGCGGCGTCTTCAGTTCGTGGGCGGCGTCGGCGCTGAAGCGGACGGCCTGATTGAAACTTGTCTCAAGGCGGGACAGCATGCCGTTGATCACTTCGATCAGGGCTTGAAATTCGCGGTCGGCTCCGGGAATCTGCACGCGCTGATGGAGGCCCTTCGCGGTCATGTTTCCCGCAATTCGCGTGAGGACCTTGACGGGGCGCAACGCCTGGCCTGCCAGCAGCCAGCCGGCCGCGGCGAGCAGCAGCAGGCCAATTGAGCCCACGGCCATGAAAGTCGTCCTGAACCGTTTGATCTCGGACTGGAGCTCCGCCATGTCGATCCCCAGAAACAGGGTGTCACGCCCGTTACGGAGAATGACGAACCGCCAGTTCCGGTCTTCTGCCCGAAGGTCGAGGAAACGCGGTTGGGAGCGCCACATCCACATCGGCGGCATCTTCCTGTCGTGCCGGTGTGGCGGCGGCACGCCCTGTGGCGGTTCCTGCAGATCGCGGTCCCCGTCTGGTTTGGGCTGCGCGGGGGAAGCGTCAAGCTCCGGATGCTCGCGAATCGCCTCGGGCATTGGCAGATCGCGAGGCATTTCGAATTTCGGGAGCTCGGGGGGCTCTTCAAGCTCCGGCAGCTCGAGCCCTTCGACCGTGAGTGTTCGAGGCCAGCGTTCGGAGGTGTAAACCGGCGCGCCATCGCTGTCGATGACGCTGATGAGGTACGTCGGCCGGTTGGTCTCGCCGTAAAGAGAGGACAGGCTTTTTTCAAATTGGGGCCATTGTTCGGGGTGGGGCGGGTGGCGCAACTGGCCGTCGGCCAGCGTGAAGAGATTGCGGTCGATCCGTTCGGCCCCGACGCGCCGGACGACCGACATGAAAAGGCTGGTGAAGGCGACCAAGATTATCCCTGAGGTCGCGAAAGCGAAAAGCGCTATTTTCAGTTTGAAGGAGCGCAGCATGGCAGTCAGCTTTTATGGATGCGGTATCCGACACCTCGTACCGTCTCGATCAGCGGCGTGTCGGCCTCGTCGTCGATCTTCTTTCTGAGCCGGCGGATATTCACGTCCACGAGGTTTGTTTCCGGATCGAAGTCGTATCCCCAGACGTGCTCCAACAGCTGGGTGCGCGTGTAGACGCGGCCCGGCGTGCGCATGAGGCGTTCGAGCAGGCTGAATTCGCGGGCGGTCAGGTCGATCTCGCGCGCGCCGCGATGGACGTGCCGCTGCAGCAAGTCGACCGTCAGGTCTGCGACCTGCAGGATGCCGAGCGGGGTGTCTTTGGATCGGCGCGTGACCGCGTGAATCCGGGCGATCAGCTCTTCGACATAGAAGGGTTTTGTCAGGTAGTCGTCGGCGCCGAGGTTGAGACCGTCGATCCGTTCGTTGAGTTCGGTGCGGGCGGTCACAAGGATCACGGGCACCGCGTTTTTGCGCTCGCGCAATGCGCGCAGGATGCTCAGGCCGTCACGCCCCGGCAGCATGATGTCGAGCACGAGGGCGTCATACGGACGGGCGGTGGCCAACGTGAAGGCCTCATCCCCGTTTCCGCTGACTTCCACGTCGAAGCCCTGCTCCTCCAGACCTTGCCGGATGAATCCCGCGATTTTGCGTTCGTCTTCAACCACAAGAATTCTCATGCGGATATGTTAGCGCGGCCGCCGATGCGGATTCCAGCTTTCAATGATGACAGTTTCGTCATCCGTTCCCCCTGCTGCGCGGCGTCGGAACGCCCGCCGCAGTCCGAAGAATGACATGTTTGTCACGGAGACGTGTCGTTCCCTGTCATGTTCATGGTGTTTACTCTATCGCGTAACGGACACCTAACGTGCCCGACACGGATCTGGACGAAAGGAGAGCAGGTATGAAGACGAGAAACGTGGTCAGAATCATGATCGGTGCCGCGCTGATGTGCGGCACGGCGCTTGCGCAAGCGGAAGGACGGCAGGGCCCGGGGCCTCGCGGCGAAGAACCGGGATTCCGGCCGGAAGGCGCTTCGCGCGAACGGCCGGAGCGCAGCGCGCGCCGGGAGGAATGCCGCGGGCCGGAAGGCATGGCGCGACCGCAAATGCCGCGCGGCGGCTCCTTCTGCGGAATGGCGGGAGGCCGAGACGGTTTCTTCAATCCGCAGTGGCTGAAGGCGGCGGGCGTGACCGACCAGCAACTTGCGGCGCTGAAGAAGGCGGCGGATGAACAGCAGTTCAAGCGGATCGATCTGAACGCGGCCCAAGAAAAGGCCGAACTGGCGTATGAGCAGCAGATGCGGGACGACTCCGTCGACGAGAAGACGGTGCTCAAGCTGGCCGACGCGCTGATTCAGGCGCGTGGCGAACGCTTCAAGTTCGAGATCGTCTCGCGTTTGAAAGCGCGCGAGATCCTCGGCGCGGAGGTGCTGAAGAAACTGCGCGCCATGGAACCGCCCGAGGGCGGCGGGCACCCTTGCCAGAGCCCGCGGCCGGAGGATCCGCCCTGCAAGGCGCCGCGGCCCGAAGGCGACCGTCTGCCGGCCGCTGAACAGCGCTAACGGACACGCCGGGTGGCCTCGCCGCTGGGGCCGCCCGGCTGTTTGACGACAGAAGCGAAGTGATGAAAATGATAAAAGCAACCGAGAGTGAGATCGAGAAGGCAATCCAGCTTGCGCGGTTAACCGAGTCCGTGTGCCGCCCCAAGAATTTCGAATCGCGCCATTTTCCCAAGGAATCGGGCGAGGTCGAGTACTTCGACGAGAACGATCCGGCGGATCTGCGCAAATTTTACGAGCGAGTGAAAATGCTTTCCTGCGGACTGATGCGCGTGACGTTCGGCTATCAGGCCCTGGTGGAGGAAGTCTGCGATCCG
>CAZOIS010000123.1:0-12425 GCA_964579865.1 uncultured Lentisphaeraceae bacterium
TTTCGGATTCTACGACGTCGGGCTGCTGGTCAGCGACGACGGCGGCGCGACGATGCGGCGGCGCATGGCGGGTATCCCCGGGAAATACGACAACTCCTGTTTCACGGTCGCCTTCGCCGAAGACGACGACGCGCACGTATGGGCCGGGTTCGGGCAGTGGGGGCAGAATGCCGGAATGATCGCCGAGAGCCGTGACAATGGCCAGACGTGGCTTCCGTTGAAGCGCGAGGGCAGCGGTCTTCCCGATGCGCGTCCGCGCCATCTGATCAGCAGCCTGCCGCTGAAGGACAATCCGGGCCGGAAACACCGGCTGCTCTATGTGGCCGAAGGGCAGGGCATCTTCGCCAGCGCGGACGACGGCGCGACCTGGGCGGCGTGCAACGCCGGGCTGCCGGCCGCGCGCGTCAGCTGCCTGGCCCGCGACGCGGAGCGGCCGAACGTGTTCTATGCGGGCGTCTCGAGCGCGGGCGCGGAGCCCGGTGCCGTCTACCGCAGCGATGACTGCTGCACGTCGTGGCGCGTGGTCAGCACACCTGACACGCGGCTCGCGGAGGTCCGCCAGATGGCGGCTGTGGCAGGGGATCGCGTGTACGTCGCGACCCGCGGCGCGAACGTGGGCAAACGCCATGATCCGGGCGGCGTTTTCCGCGGCGTCTTCTGCGGCGACAACGGCGGCGCCACATGGCGGCAGGTCTACACCAACCGGTTCTGCGAGGCGGTCGCGGTCGATCCGCGGCACCCCGGCCGCGTCTACGCCAGCCTGCACGACCATCCTTATCACGACCGCTCGACCGGCGGCGGGGTCATCGCCAGCGTGGACGGCGGCGCGACGTGGCGGCCGCTGACAAATCCGACGTTGTCCTGCAAGGGGGTGACGTGGATCTCGGTGGACCCGCTGGATCCGGATCGGCTCTGGCTAGGCACGGGAGGGAATGCCGCCTTTACGGGGGCGGTCGGCGGCGTCTTTTCCCCCTGTAGAAAAGATGGTTTCCGTTAGCGGAAAATGGTATATTAGTTTTTCAATTTTTGTCCAACAGCGGAGAGACCATGAGCGATGAGATTCAGCCGGTCGGAAACGACGACCAGGGCTTGCACAACATCAACATCGAAGACGAGATGAGCTCGTCTTACATCGATTACTCGATGAGCGTGATCATCGGGCGAGCCTTGCCCGATGCGCGCGACGGGCTCAAGCCCGTCCACCGTCGAGTGCTCTTCGCCATGAACGAGTTGAGCAACTCCTGGAACAAGCCCTACAAGAAGTCGGCCCGTGTGGTCGGCGACGTGATCGGCAAGTATCATCCGCACGGCGACTTGGCGGTTTACGACACCATTGTGCGCCTGGCGCAGGACTTCTCGATGCGCTACCCGCTGGTCGACGGCCAGGGCAACTTCGGCTCGATCGACGGTGACCCGCCTGCGGCGATGCGTTACACCGAAGTGCGCATGGACCGGCTCGCCGAAGAAATCCTTGACGATCTGGAGAAAGACACGGTCGACTTCAAGCCCAACTACAACGAGGAATTCCTGGAGCCGACGGTGCTGCCGGCGCGCCTGCCCAATCTGCTGCTGAACGGCTCCACCGGTATCGCGGTCGGCATGGCCACCAATATCCCGCCGCACAATCTCGGCGAGCTGGTCGAGGGCATCACGCACTACGTGGACAACCCGGACTGTTCGATCGACGACCTGATGCGGTTCGTCAAGGGGCCCGACTTCCCGACCGGCGCGACCATTTGCGGAACGCGCGGCATTGAGGCGATGTACAAGTTGGGGCGCGGTTCGATCATGATCCGCGGCAAGGCCGAGATCGTCGAGTACAAGAACAAAGAAGCGATCATCATCACCGAGATTCCCTACACGGTGAACAAGGCCAGCATGATCGAAAAAATGGCCGAGCTCGTGAACGAGAAGGTCATCGAAGGGATCTCCGACATCCGCGACGAAAGCTCGAGCGACGGCATCCGCGTGGTCGTCGAGCTCAAACGCGGCGCGATGGGGCAGGTGGTGCTGAACAACCTCTATAAGCACACGCAGCTCCAGAGCACCTTCGGCGCGATCATGCTGGCGATCGATCAGGGCCGCCCCAAGGTGATGAACCTGAAAGAGCTGTTCCGCTGCTACGTGGACCACCGGTTCGAGGTCATCACCCGCCGCACCAAGTTCGAGCTGGCCAAGGCCGAAGCCCGCAAGCATATTCTGGAAGGCCTGCTGATCGCGCTCGATCACCTCGACGAAGTGGTCGCCATCATCCGCTCCTCCAAAAACCGCGACGAGGCCAAGCAGCGCCTCATCGAGCGCTTCGCTTTTTCCGACAAGCAGGTGGACGCGATCCTCGAAATGCGCCTCTACCAGCTCACCGGGCTCGAGCGCGAGAAGGTCGAGGCCGAATTCAAGGAGCTGTGCGAGCGCATCGCTTACCTCAAGAGCCTGCTCGAAGATCCCGTCAAAATCTACGGGCTCATCAAGCAGGACCTCGCCGACCTCAAGACCAAGTACGTGACCTCCTCCAAGCGCGGCGACGTGCGCCGCTCCGAGATCGTGCCGCTGGAAGGCGAAGTGAACATCGAGGACCTCATCGCCGACGAGCCTTGCGTGATCACCCTGAGCCAGCGCGGTTACGTCAAGCGTGTCCCGCTCACCGTCTATAAGGAGCAGAAGCGCGGCGGCAAGGGCATCACGGGCGCGGCCATCAAGGAAGAGGATTTCATCACGACGGTCTTTGTGGCGGAAACCCACGACACGTTGCTCATCTTCACCAATCTCGGCCGCGTCTTCGCCGAGCGCGCCTTCGAGATTCCGGAAGCGCCGCGGACCTCGTTCGGCAAGCCGATCGTCAACCTGCTGCAGTTCCAAGAGGGCGAGCAGGTCGCCGCGCTGCTGCCGATCCGCGCTTTCGCCGAGGACGTGGACGTGATGTTCGCGACCGAGCACGGCACGGTCAAGAAAACCGCGCTCTCGGACTACAAGAACATCAACCGCAACGGCATCCGCGCCCTGAACATCGAAGACGACGACCGCCTGATCCAGGTGCGCCTGACGCACACCGGCGACGACGTGCTCATGATTACGGCCGACGGCCAGGCCATGCGTTTCAACGAGAGCCAGGTCCGCCGGATGGGCCGCGCCGCCACCGGCGTGCGCGGCATCCGCCTGGAAGAAGGCGACGTGGTGCGCAGTTTCGATGTCGTGGACGACAGCGAGACGCTGCTGGTCGCGACCGAGAACGGCTACGGCAAGCGGACCGCGTTCGAAGAATTTACGCCGCACCACCGCGGCGGCAAGGGCATGATCGCCATCAAGGACGAGTCGGGACGCAACGGCAAGGTTGTGGCCGCGCACGCGGTCAAGGAAGACCAGTCGGCCATCATGATCACCTCGACCGGCATGATGGTGCGTTCGCCCGTGAGCGACGTGCGCATCTGCGGCCGCGCCGCCCAAGGCGTGCGCCTCGTGCGCCTCGACGAGGGCGCGATGCTCGTCTCGGTCAGCATCGCCGACCCCGACGAGGTGGAGGACGTCCCCGCCGCTCCCGCGCCAGAGACGGTGCCGGAAGCGGCATCCGGAACGCCGGACGGCGCGGTTCAATCCGAGGCGGACTGAACCGGCCTCGCCCGATTCTGATCGGACGAGGGTCCGTCAGGCCGTGAAAACGCGGGTTGAACCCCGTGGCGGGGCCTGTTACCATGGCGCTATGGTAGCACGTACCACAGATGCGGCGGATGACGGATCGGTTTATTGGGAGCAGTGCGCCGAAGCGCTGGACCAGGCGCTTCATGCGACGCCGTTTTATGCGGGGTGGCGCGCATCGGATCCCGGGCAAGACGTGCCCGTGACGCGCCGGTACGCTGTTTTGCCGGCGCTGACCAAGGCCGATATCCGTGCCCATTTCCCTCGTGGCTTTGTGCCTGCGGGTGTCGATTTCGAGGAAGAGCTCGCAAGCGGGCGCGTCGCCTATGTTTCGACCAGCGGCTCGACGGAGGACCGGGTGACGCTTTTCTGGTCGCAGGCGTGGTGGGATCGCTCCGAACGGGCCAGCTGGAAGCTGAACGCGCATCTGCGCAGCGTGGCGGACGGCGCCCACCGCGAGGCGGTCTTGGCGTCACCGCGGTGCGTCGGCCCGTATCGGTCCGGGGAGACCCTGCCGATGAGCGCGCGCACGCTGGGACGTTTGCTGTTTTTGAACCAGACCGTCAACCCCGCGTATTGGACGGAGGAGGATGCGCGCAGAATCGTTGAAGAACTGGCCGCATTCCGCCCCGCCGTGCTGGAGGCCGACCCCTTTTATCTGGCGGCCTTGGCCGCTTTCGCGCGGGACCGCGCGTTAACCCTATATCAGCCAGCCGTGATCACGCTCACGTACTCTTTTCCGGCGAAGGTGTTCTTGAACGTGGCCCGTCAGGCGTTCGGCGCTCCGCTGGTCAGCTCCTATGGCTCGACCGAGACGGGCTATGTGTTTACGGAATGTGAGCGCGGGCGGCTGCACCAGAACACCGATTCATGCCACGTGGACTTTGTGCCGCTTGAAAAGCGCCCGTCCGGAACGGTGCTGGGACGTTTGCTGGTCACGCCGTTCGCGCATCCCGTGCAATGTTTCGTGCGGTTCGACGTCGGCGATCTTGCCGAGGTGGCGGCGGTGCCGTCCTGCCCGTGCGGGCGAAGCGGGGGCTTGACGCTGGAGCGGGTTGTGGGGCGCGCCGCCGATGTGACGGTGACGAGGGATGGCCAACGGGTGACCGTGGCCGATGTCGATGCGGTGCTGGCTGAGATGCCGGAGGTGCGGGGATTCCAGATCGATCAGTCGCCTGCGGGCGCGGTCCGCGCACGGCTCTGTCTGGCCCCTTGCGCAGGAGCTGACACGTTGTGGCGTGTTGAACGGGCGCTGGGACGCGTATATGATTATCCCGTTGTGGCGGAAGCCGTCCAGGCTTTGAAGCATGAAACTTCCGGCAAGGTGCGCCTTGCACGGCAGACGGGATGCTGAAGCGCCGGAAGGAAGGGGTGCCCGAATCGGCCTGCTGCCGTTCACGTGCCGCCGGGGGGCCACCCCGGAGAGGCGGCTTGGCCCGACAGGGAGATGAACTATGAGTGGTGCCGTTTATCTGTTGGCCGGCAATCCGAAAGCCCGCGGCAGAAAGCCCGATCCGGTCATGCGGGCGTTCTTCGGCGAGGCCGGGAAAACGAACCCCCGCGTGGCCTATATCGGGAGCGCCAGCGGCGACGACCGGTCGTTCTTCGAGCTCATGCGGTCCTTTTTGCGGGCGAGCGGCGCCGGCGAGGTGGAAATGGCACCGCTGTGCGGCGGGGGGGCGGATGCGGGAGAAGCGCTCCGCGTGCTGTCGCGGGCCGATGCGGTTTTCGTCAGCGGCGGCGACGTGGCCGAGGGGATGGACGTGCTCCGCGCCCGGGATGGGGTCATCGCGTGCCTGAAGGAGCGCTTCGACGGCGGCATCCCTTTCATGGGGCTTTCGGCGGGGAGCATCATGCTGTCCCGCGGGTGGGTGCGGTGGGCGGAGGGGGCCGCGGATCAAGACGTGCTGTTCGAGTGCCTCGGCTTCGCGCCGATCTACTGCGATGTCCATGGCGAGGGCGACGGCTGGGATGAGCTGAAAGCGCTGTTGCGGCTCTTGCCTGCGGCAACGGTCGGCTATGCGATCCCGGCGGGCGGTGCGCTGCGGGTTTGCGAAGGGATCGTCGAGGGCCTCTAGGTTTTTCTTGGGACGGTCGGGATTGCATGGCCGGCGTCTGCCCCGGGAGGTTCAACAGAAAGAGGAGGAGCGGATGAACGGGTATTCTTTGCGGGCCGCCTCTGCGGCGGTGGCGGCGCTTTTCTGCGCGTTTCTGTCTGGGTGCAACGAGGCGTCCCCGTCGTCCGCGTCGGCTGCTGCCGCCGGCCAGAAGGCGAAGACGGAAAAGACGACGGCCCAGGCGGTCATCGAAAGGGCGACCGGTAAGACCGCGGTGGATCAGGGCCGTTCGGCGCGGGACCAGCTCCATGCCATCGACCAGCAGCGTCGCAAGGACATGGAGGCTCTGGAACAGTAGCCGCGGTGACGCTGGTCGCACATCACTCCGGCGGGTGTTCGCACGCGTGGGGGAGGCGGTTTGCTTTTGGGCGCATGAAGACAGGGTGCCCCAAGAAACCGTGCGCTGGTCTGGGGCGCATCCTCATTTCATTGACTCAATCTCTGAAGTGGCTCGTCGCAGGCAGCGAGGGCGGCCACCCTTGCCCTGCGGTTGCGTTGCGAGCCTCTCAAGCTGGGCACGTTCATGGGGGATTTTTCGCAAAAACCGCTAAATGAGAGCGAAAGTCACGTCCGCCTCGCCCGCGGATACGCGGACGGCGGGACGAACATTCGCTCCGCTACGTTCCATTCGGTTCAGCCGTCGGCTTCACCGGCATGCTGTCCGTGTATCCACGGGCGAGACATCCGGGTGAAACCGCGTCTCTGCGGCTTTTGCGGAAAATGAACCCTGCAAGTCAATACAACAGAAGGGCGCCCGCTGGTCTGCCGGGAGCGCTCGCGTGTTCGACATCTCAGAGGTGATGGAGTAACATGATCATGTTGTGTCTTCTCTTTCACAGCGTTTTGCGGCTCTGCTGACGCCGGCCTTGCCCGACAAGGCCATGCGTTTGGCCGCCCCGGTGTTGCCCGGCGCGGCGGCCGCCCTGACGGCGGCTGCGTTGGCCCATAAGGCGCCGGCCCGCTTCGTGTTGGCGGTTACGTCGGGGCCCGCCGAACTCGAACGCGTTTATGGCGATCTCTGCGCGCTCGGCCGCGACAGCGGCGTGACGCCGGCCCTCTTTCCGCAGCAGATGGAGGAGGACACGGAGACCGCCGGCACGCGTCTGCGCATCATCAAGATGCTCCGCCCCGACGCGCCGGAGGCGCCGCGTCACGCCACGGTT
The DNA here is from genome assembly GCA_964579865.1 of uncultured Lentisphaeraceae bacterium. GTDB lineage: Bacteria > Verrucomicrobiota > Kiritimatiellia > RFP12 > UBA1067 > DAOPZC01. Next base: position 6,911 of record CAZOIS010000123.1, read on the forward strand.
CTTGTCGCTTCGCTGCAGGCGCTGCTTCAGCCCGCGCCTGACCCCGACGCCGTCGAGGAAGCCTCGGTCCACCTGCGCGTCGGCGCGCATTATCCGTTCGATGCGCTGGTGGCCCAGCTGGTGGCGGCCGGTTACGAGCGCGCCGCCGACGTGGACGCGCCGGGGCGGCTGGCCGTGCGCGGCGGCCTGCTGGACGTCTGGCCCCCTGCCACGCCCGCGCCGTGGCGCGCGGAGTTCTTCGACACCGAGTTGGAATCGCTCCGCACCTTCGATCCCGCCACCCAGTGCTCGGTCGAGAAGGGCGAATCGGTCTGGCTGCCGCCCTGTTCGGAGGGCGATCTCGCCACCGTGCAACTGGTGGATCTGCTGCCGTCGGCCAGTGCCGTGCTGTGGCTCGATCACGACCGCATCCGGGCGGGTACGCTCTTTCCGCCGGACGGGATCAGCAAGCCGCTTTCGTGGGAAGCGCTTGCGGCGCGCGTGGCGGCGCGCGCGCCGTGGCTGCAACTCTTTTCCGGCGATCCCCCGCCCGCGCGGATGCCCGCCCTGGCGCTGGAGATCGCCGCGCTGCCGGGGCTGGCGGAGCTGGGCGCGGGCGAGGCGCACCACCCCGAGCTGCTGGCGCAGGCGCGGCAACGGCTGCTCGCCGATCTCGGGCGCCGCGCCGACGCGGGCGAGAGCGTGATCGTTTGCGCCGACACGGCCGGCACCTGCGAGCTGCTGGCCCGCGAGCTCGGCGCGGACACGCGGGTGCTGATCCGCCGCGCCGCGCTTTCGGGCGGTTTTTCGCTTGCCGGACTCACCGTGGCCGCGCAGCCCGACCTCTACGCCGTGCGCAAGCAGGCGCTGCGACGTCCCCCGGCCTCGGCGGCGGTGCGCGGCGGGCGCGTGGAGAACGCCGCCGACCTGGAAGCCGGCGATCTCGTGGTGCATGTCGACCACGGCATCGGGCGTTTTCTGGGCTCGACCGAAGTCGAGGTAGACGGCCAGCGCTCCGAGGTCTTCACCATCGAATACGCCGAAGGGGCGAAGCTGCACGTGCCGGTGTCGCACGCCCACCTGCTCAGCCGCTATGTCGGCGTGGCGGGCCACCGGGTCAAGCTCCACCGCCTCGGCGGCAAGCGCTGGACGCGCGAGAAGGCCGACGCCGAACGTGCGGTGGCGGACCTCGCCGCAGCCCTGCTGGACACCCAGGCGCGGCGGCAGGTGGTCGAGGGTCTCGCCTTCAACCCCGAGCCGGTGTGGATGAGCGAATTCGAGGCCGCCTTCCCGTATCAGGAGACGGACGATCAGGAGAAGGTCATCGCGGACGTGAAGCGCGACATGGCCGCGTCGCGCCCCATGGACCGTCTCATCTGCGGCGACGCGGGCTACGGCAAGACCGAGATCGCCATGCGCGCGGCCTTCATCTCCGTCATGAACGGCCGCCAGGTGGCCGTGTTGGTGCCGACCACGGTTCTGGCCGAACAGCACTACGAAACCTTTACCGACCGCATGGCCGCCTACCCGGTGAAGATCGACGTGGTGAGCCGCTTCCACACCCACGCCAAGCGCAAGCGCATCTTCGCCGATGTGCGCAACGGCCGCGTGGACATCGTGATCGGCACGCACGCCCTGCTCGGCAGCGACGTGACGTTCCAGAACCTCGGCCTGCTGATCATCGACGAGGAGCAGCGCTTCGGCGTGACCCACAAGGAGCGGCTGAAGCAGGTGCGGCAGGTGGTGGACGTGTTGACGCTCTCGGCCACGCCGATCCCGCGCACGCTTTACATGAGCATGACCGGCGCGCGCGACATGAGCCTGCTTCAGACGCCGCCGCGCGAGCGCGTGGCGGTGGAAACCAAAGTCGCGCGCGATTCCGACGCCGTGATCCGCAGCGCCATCCGCCAGGAGCTCAACCGCGGCGGCCAAGTTTATTTTCTCTACAACCGCGTGGTGACGATCGGGCTCATGCAGCGCCGGCTGGAGCGGCTGGTGCCCGAGGCGCGCATCGCGGTGGCGCACGGGCAGATGCCCGCCAGCACCCTGGCCCGCATCATGCGCGAATTCGAGGCGGGCGAGATCGACGTGCTGCTCTGCACGACGATCGTCGAGAGCGGCCTCGACATCCCGCGCGCCAACACGATGCTCGTTCACCGCGCCGACCGCTTCGGCATCGCCGATCTCTACCAGCTGCGCGGACGCGTCGGGCGCTCCTCGCAGAAAGGGTTCGCGTGGCTGCTGCTGCCCGAGTACGGGCATGTGGACGAAGACGCGCGGCAGCGCATCGCGGCGCTGCAGAAGCACAGCGGGCTCGGCGCGGGCTTCAACCTGGCGTTGCGCGACCTGGAGATCCGCGGCGCGGGCAACCTGCTCGGCGCGGCGCAGAGCGGCCACATTGCGGCCATCGGCTTCGGGCTGTACTGCCAGCTGTTGCGGCGCACCATCGCGCGGCTGAAGGGCGATGCCCCGCCGCTGCTGGTGGATGTCGACCTCGCGCTCGATTTCCTCGACCTCTCGCCGGGCACGGTCGACCCCGACCGCTCCGCCTGCCTGCCGTACGCCTATGTGGAGGACGAGGCGCATCGCATGATCCTGCACCGGCGCCTCGCCGAGGCGGTGACGGCGAAGGAGGTGCGGGCGCTGCGCGGCGAACTCGCCGACCGCTACGGCAAGCCGCCGGAGGCGGTGCTGCGGCTGCTGCGCCTGGCCGAGCTGCGGGTGCAGGCGGCGCAGAAGAAGATCGGGCGCATCGAGACGCGGGACAACAAAGTTTATCTCTACCGCCAGCGCGAACGCTCGCCGCTGCTCGTCAAGGGGCATTTGCCGGTTCTGAAAGGCAATGACGCGGAGCAGCGCTTCGCCTGTATCTTCCGCGCCCTTGAGGCGGTGTGATCCCAACTTGTGCGGATAATGTACACATTTTAATTGCCCGTTTACAAGACATGTTAAAACGGGAAGCGTACGATTGGGCCATATCCTAAAAAATGGGATTCAGGAACGGATGCTTTACACGGCGCGGCCGTTATCTCGGGTTGCCGCAGGACGGAAAAGCGGCGGACGCGGATGAGGGCTGACGTCTGCAAACAGGGAGGCAAGGATGAGCGTGCAGTCTGTGAAGGGATTGAAGACGGTCAGCACCAACGTGGGCAATTTTGCCAACTCGGCGCTGAATGAGGGAAACGGCGTGATGCGGCTGGCGCCGAACTGGGTGCCCCGCGCTTTCTGCTATCCCGGTCGCCGGCTGAAACTGCACCCGGATGACCTGTTCGCTTTCGGCCTTAACCGCGGCGGCATCGACGAGCGCTGGTTCGGCTCCACGACCGAGGCGGCGAACGAGGGGCGCGTGCCGGACGAAGGCCTCAGCTATGTGGTCTTCGAGAACAAGCGGGCACTGCTGCGCGATGTGGTGGCCGAGCTCGGCGCCATGGCGGTCGGCCCCAAGATCTGGAAGAAGTATCGCCGCTGGCCGGTCTACAGCAAATTCTTTGACAACCTCGGCCCGCTCCCGCACCACCTGCATCAGGACGACAAGCTGGCGAAGCTGGTGGGCCAGGACGGCAAGCCGGAATCGTATTACTTCCCGCCACAGCACAACAACCTCGGCGCGCGTTTCCCCTACACGTTCTTCGGCCTGGTTCCGGGCACCACCAAGGCGGACATCGTCCGGTGCCTTGAGCGCTGGAACAAGGGCGACAACGGCATCACCGACATCTCGCAGGCCTATCGCCTGAAGGTCGGCACCGGCTGGTTCGTCCCGCCGAACGTCCTGCACGCGCCGGGCTCGCTCTGCACGTATGAGCCGCAGTGGGGCTCGGATGTGTTCGCGATGTTCCAGAACCTGGTGGACGAGAACTACGTGCCGTGGTCGCTGCTGGTCAAGGACGTGCCCAAGGCGAAGCAGCAGGATCTGGACTTCATCGCCGGCATGGTCGACCTCAAGGAGAACACCGATCCGTATTTCTACAAGAACCACTTCCTCGAGCCGGTTTTGGCGAGCGGCTCCGAGAAGGATGGCTATCTGGACTATTGGATCAACTACGGTCGCGTCAAAGGCTGGCAGTGCGTGACCGCGAAGCGGCTGACGGTCCTTCCCGGCCAGACCTGCACGATCAAGGACAACGGCGCGTACTGCCTGATCACGGTGCAGGGCGAAGGCACGATCAACGGCCAGCGCATGTCCAGCCCCAACATGATCCGCTTCCACGACATCACGGAAGACGAGTTTTTCGTGGTGCACGATGCGGCGCGCGCGGGCGTGGTGTATGAGAACACGTCGGCGTCCGAGCCGCTGGAGATCCTGCGCTACTTCGGGCCCGAGGTGAACCCGGATGCGCCGGAAATCGGAGGAAACAAATGAGCAACGTCTTCCCGAAACTGCACAACGCCACGTGGCCCGGCGTGGTCGGCAAGGGCCCCGGCACGCCGGAGCCCGCCATCGGCCTGCAGACCATGATCGACCTGACCGCCGCCGCCGAAGTGGACGGCGTGAAGTTCGACGGCGTGGACCTCTTCCTCTGCGCGCCGCACGTGGACATCGACTCGACGGACGACGACCTCGCCCGCCTCGCCGACACGGTGCGCGCCAAAGGACTCGAGATCGGTTCGCTGGTGGCGCCCGTCTGGGGGCCGGCCGGCGGCGGCTCGGCCTTCGGCGATGCGTCCGAACGCGCGCGGTTCGTCGAGCAGGTGCGCAAGGCCTGCCGCATCGGGCAGAAGCTGCGCGAGCTGGGCGTCCGGCCCTCCGGCGTGGTCCGCATCGATTCGTCGGGCGGCGTCGCCGACTGGGCCAAGGATCCGGCCGGAAACACGAAGTTGATCATCGACACCTTCTCCAAAGCCTGCGATGCGGCGGAGGGGTACGGCGAGTGGCTGGCGGCGGAGGGCGAGATCTGCTGGGGCGGCATGCACTCGTGGAAGGCGATGGTGGACGTGCTCGAAGGCGTCGACCGGCCCAAGACGCTGGGGTTCCAGGCCGACATGGCGCACACGCTGCTCTACCTGCTCGGTTATAACGCGCCGGAGGCTCGGCTTGTTCCCGAGACGTTCGACTGGAGCGACACCGCAACCTTCCGCGATGCCTACGTCAAGCTTGCGGCGGCACTGCGGCCGTGGACCATCGATTTCCACGTCGCGCAGAACGACGCCACGGTCAAAGGGCAGGGGACGCACGACAAGACCGGACGGCACTGCCTGCCGAACGATCCGAACGGCAAGCTGGACATCACGTGGTGCGCGGGGCAGTGGCTGCGCGACGAGCACAGCGAGCCGACGCGGACCATCCGTCATCTCTGCTGGGACGGCTGCATGTTCACCAACGAGGTGATGATGAAGCCTGCAACCTGGAACTCGATTCTGGGTGCCATGATCAACGTGCGCGATGCCCACGGCTGGCGCGAATAAACTCCGGAGCGGATGAGTCGATGGGTTCGACTCATCCGGCTTCCTCGACGCCTTCGAACCCCATAAGGATTTTTTCCATGTCTCAAAAGAAGACCCTCAACGTCGGCATGATCGGCTACGGCTTCATGGCCAA
>CAZOIS010000124.1:0-12379 GCA_964579865.1 uncultured Lentisphaeraceae bacterium
CTGGTCCCTGCGGTTTATCGCGTCGACGGCGGCGTCCACACCCGTATCGGCGGCCCGCTCGGCTCCTTTTACAACCAGGTGGCGCTGGCCCGCGATGCGGGCGTCGACCTCGTTTCGTTCGCGGCGCCGACCTGCTGGGCACCGCCCGAGCAGACGCAGGACTGGACGCCCGTCGACGCGCTCTGCCGCCGCATCATCGCCGTCAACCCAAAGGTCCTGCTGGTGCCGCGTTTCAGCGCCAACGCACCTGGCTGGTGGTTGGAGCGTCACCCCGAAGCCAAGATGGTCTACGACGGCAACAAGCCGTATCAAGTGGCCTGCGTTTCCGACCGGGCCTACCGGGCCGACATGTGCGCACACCTGGAGAAACTGGCGCGCCATCTATGCGAAGCGTTTCCCGACCACTTCGCAGGCCTGCACCCGTGCGGACAAAACACCGGCGAGTGGTTCTACTACGATTCGTGGAAGCTCCCGCTCAGCGGATATGACCCCGCCACGCGGTCCGCGTTCCGCGACTGGCTCAAGACGCGCGGCGATCCCGACGCCGCGACGGCGGAGCCACCGACGGCCGAAGCGCGACGAGCCCACCCGAACGGATTCCTGCGGAATCCCGCTCAGGAGCAGCGGCTCATCGAGTTCGCCCTTTTCCAGCAGCAGGAGATGTCCGACTTCGTGGCCGCGCTCGCGTCGGCCTGCCGCCGCGGCACCGGCGGCAAGAAGCTGGTAGTGTTTTTTTACGGCTACGGCTTCGAATTTCCGCCGCTGGGAAATGGCGCGCCAACCAGCGGACATTACGCGCTCGGCTCGCTGCTCAAAAGCACGGACATCGACATTCTCTGCTCGCCGATCTCCTACACGGACCGCGAATGGCGGGGCACGGCGCCCGTCATGAGCGCGGCCGAAAGCGTGATGCGCTCCGGCATCCTGTGGCTCAACGAGGACGATTCGCGCACCTTCCTCGACCCGCGCACGCAAGAACACGTTCAGGAAGGCGGGCTCGTCAATCTCGAGCAGACACAGCAGGTGATGCTGCGCAACACCGCGCAGGCCGCCTTACGCGGCTTCGGCACATGGTGGATGGACCTGCCCGGGCAGGGCTGGTTCAACGACGCGGCCATCTGGCGGGAGATCGTGCGGCTGCGCCCCGTGGACGAGGCAATGGCGCAACGCACGCACCCCTTCACGCCCGAAATCGCCGCAATCATCGACGAGACAAGCATGTGCCATCTCACGGGCGGATCGGCTTTGGCGGCGCGTCCGCTGATATATGAAGGCCGTGCGGCGCTTGGACGCTGCGGCGCGCCATACGGTCAATACCTGCTCGAGGACGCACTCGCCAGAAACGTTCCCGCGCGCCTGCAGATTTTCCTTTCCGCGTGGCGGTTGACCGCGGCGCAACGGCAGGCGCTGGCGTCACAGCGCGAGGCCGGATTCTGGCGGATGGTGGCGGGATGGTTCGGCGCAGACAAAGCGTCCGCCGTCACGCGCGTCTGGTGCTGGGCACCCGGCTATCTCCGTCCTGACCGTTGCGACGTCGCCGGAATCCAGGAGGTGACCGGCTTCAAGGCGCGCGCCGTGGCGGTTCCGACGGCCGAAGCCACGCCGACCGGCCTCGGTCGCAGCCGCGGCCTCATGCAGGCGTGGGGTCCCGCCGTCAAGATCGCCCCTCTTTTCACGGTGGAAGCCTCCGCCGACGAAGTCTGGGCCACTTATTCCGACGGGACGCCGGCCATCGCCGTGCGTCGCACCAGGACAGGCCACAACGTGTTCGTCGGCGTGCCGGAACTCACCCCGGAGCTGGCGCACGCGCTCGCGAAACTCGCAGGGGTGCATTGTTACACCCGTCCGGGGCCGGCGCTGTGGGCGGCGAACGGGTATCTTTCGGTTCAGGCGCACACCAACGCCCCGGTGTCATTCGACACGGGATGCGACGCGCGCGTCATTGATGCGCTAGACGGCACGCCCATCGGCAAAGGCCCGCGTGTGGAACTGAACATGAAACAGGGCGAGGTCCGGGTCTTGCGATTCGGAACCCGCTGAAGCCGTGGAGCGGCGCCCCCCTCTCACAAGGAAAGATCCCCGTGATGACCTACCGAAACGTGTTTTACATTCTCGTCTTGGTTTGCCTCGTCTCCGGCAGCCTGAGGGCGTTCGAGACCTCCGCCCCGGAAGCCCAAGGCGTCTCCTCGCATGCCGTGCTCGACTGGGTTGGCACGGTGGAACGCGAGGTGGACGCACTCCACAGTTTCGTGCTGGTGCGGCACGGAAAAGTCATCGCGGAGGGATGGTGGTCGCCGTACGAGCGGGACCGGCCGCACATGCTCTACTCGCTCAGCAAAAGTTTCACCTCCACGGCCATCGGTTTCGCAGTAGACGAAGGGCGCCTGAGTCTTGACGACAGAGTCGTCTCGTTTTTTCCCGACAAACTCCCCGCGCAGCCGGGCGAAAACCTGTCGCGCATGAGGGTCCGCGACCTGCTCTGCATGGGCAGCGGCAACACGGACGACACGTTCACGCCCATGAAGGCCGCACCCGACGGGGATTGGATCAGCATCTTCCTGGCGCAACCGGTCAGTCACGCGCCCGGAACCCACTTCCGCTACAACACCGGAGCCACCTATATGCTCTCCGCCATCCTGCAGAAAACCACGGGGCAGGACCTGCTGAACTACCTGACCCCTCGCCTCTTCGCGCCGCTGGATATCCGCAACGCGACGTGGGAGACCAGCCCTCAGGGCGTCAAGACCGGCGGCTACGGGCTGAAGGTCAAGACCCGCGACATCGCAGCGCTGGGCCAGCTCTATCTGCAGCAAGGCGTTTGGAACGGCAAGCGCCTGCTCTCCGAAAAATGGGTCCGCCAAGCGACTTCTAAACAGATCTCGAACGGCGACAAAACGGGCAGCGACTGGTCGCAGGGCTATGGCTTCCAGTTCTGGCGTTGCCGCCACAACGCCTATCGCGGCGACGGGGCCTTCGGCCAGTACTGCCTGGTCATGCCCGATCAAGACGCCGTGCTGGCGATCACCGGCGGGCTGGGCGACATGCAAAAAGTGCTCGACACGGTCTGGACACGACTCCTGACCGAAATGAAAACCGGCGCGCTGGAGCCCGACACAGAGGCGCACGCCCGCCTCACGGACACGCTCGCCACCCTCGCGCTCCGGCCGGTTCAGGGCGAGCGCCTCCCCGCCACCGCGATCGGCTTGCTAGGCAAGGTCTACGCGTTCGAGGAGAACGAAAAAGGGGTGAAGACACTCTCGCTGAATCAAGACGGTTCGGAACTTTATCTGACGTTGAACAATCTTCACGGCGAGCAGCGCATCAACTGCGGTTCAGGGAAATGGTCCAAGGGTGAAATCACCTTTGAAAGGGAACTTAACCCGCCGCTCGGCATGACGAACGGCCGCCAAACGGTCGCCGCTTCAGGCGCGTGGACCACACCCGACGTGTACACGGCGCACGTCTATTTCTGCGAAACCCCCTATCGGCTGACCATGGCGCTCCGCTTCAAGGATGACCGGTTGTATCTTGATTTGGACTACAATGTGTCTTTTGGAGCGAAAAAGTGGCAGCTCATCGGACAGCGTTCGGCACAACGTCAATGACACCGCGGAAAGGAAGGTTATAACTCATGGATTTGAATCAACGCGCCGAGCAGGCGATCCGCATCACGTACATCGGTGTGGCCGTCAACATCATTTTAATGACCGCTAAATTCGCGGCCGGTTTCTTGGGAAACAGTCAGGCCATGATCGCTGACGCGGTCCATACCCTCTCTGACTTCGCAACCGACATCGCGGTCTTGATCGGCATCCGTTTCTCCCGCAAGCCCAAAGACGCCGATCACGCCTACGGCCACGGCAAGTATGAAACCATCGCGGCCGCGGTCGTGGGAATCGTCCTCTTACTCGTCGGCGTGAAAATCGGCTGGGACGCGATCCACACGATCTTCGACGCCCTCAAGGGCGAAGCCATCCCCAAACCGGCTCAGATCGCATTTTGGGCGGCCATCGTGTCGATCATTTCCAAAGAGATCCTGTACCAGAAAACGGTCCTCGTCGGCCGCAGGATCGAGAACGACTCCGTGATCGCCAACGCCTGGCACCACCGCTCGGACGCCATGTCGTCCGTCGGCACGGCGATCGGCATCGGCGCGGCCACCTTTCTGGGAGCCGAATGGACCATCATGGACCCGATCGCCGCGATCGTGGTCAGCTTCCTGTTGCTGAAAGTGTCGTTCGACATCGTGAAAGACCAGATCGGCGGTCTGACCGAGCGGTCGCTCTCCGCCGAAATCCACAACGACATCGAAGCGCTCGCGCTGAGCTTTCCCGACATTTCCTATCCGCACAACCTGCGCACGCGCTCGGTCGGCAAAACCGTCGTGATCGACCTGCACGTTCGCGTCAACCCCGAGATGCGCGTGGCCGACGCCCACGCCGTAGTCTCCCAATTGGAGGAGAAACTTCGCGAGCGGTTTGGCGACGACACCATCGCGACCGTGCATATTGAGCCCCTCAAGCCGAGGCACGAGATCAGTCCGTAACCGCACAACCGCCTTTTGAGCCAAGAAAGGATGCCGCCCGATGGAAACGAAAAGAAACTTTAACCGACGCGATTTTTTGGCCGTGGCGGGATGTGCGACGGCCGGCATGTTCTCGGGCTGCGCAAGCGACGCGGTGAAGTGCGGCAACGCGAAGGGTCCCAACGTGGTCTTCGTGCTGGCGGACCAGTGGCGCGCGCAGGCTTGCGGTTATGCGGGAGACCCTAACCTGCAAGGCAAGACGCCGGAACTCGATCAACTGGCGTCGGAAAGCGTGAACTTCACGCACGCCGTCTCGTGCTGTCCGGTCTGCACCCCCTATCGCGCCAGCTTTCTCACGGGCCAATACCCGCTCACGCACGGCCTCTTCCTCAACGACGTCTGCCTGAGCACGCGCGCCACGTCGATCGCGCAGGCCTACGCGCGGGCCGGCTATGACACGGCCTATATCGGCAAGTGGCATCTCGACGGTCACGGCCGCAGCGCCTATATCCCGCCGGAGCGGAGGCAGGGCTTCGATTACTGGAAAGTGCTGGAGTGCACCCACGCCTACAACCGCTCCCCTTATTACGCAGGCAATGACCCTACGCAGCTCATCTGGGAAGGCTATGATGTCCGCGCCCAGACCCGCGACGCGCAGGCCTACATCGCCGCGCACGCGAAGCGCGACAAGCCTTTCCTGCTGGTCCTGTCGTGGGGCCCGCCGCATAACCCCTACGAGACCGCGCCGGAACGCTACAGGGCGCTGTTCGACGCCGAGCGGCTCACGGTTCGCCCGAACGTGTCGCCCGGCGACCGCGGCAGCCGCAAAGACCTGGCCGGGTACTACGCGCACATCGCCGCCATGGACGCTTGCCTTGGCGCGCTGCTCAAGACGCTGGACGAGACCGGCATCCGCGACGACACGATCTTCGTCTTCACCTCCGACCACGGGGACATGTTGGGCTCGCACGGCATGATCCGGAAACAGAAGCCATGGGACGAGTCGATCCGCGTGCCGCTGCTGGTGCGCTATCCCGCGGTGCAGAAGCAGGGGCGCGAGCTCTGCGCGCCCATCAACACGCCGGACCTGATGCCCACGCTGTTGGGCCTGTGCGGCGTGCCGATTCCGTCCAGCGTGCAGGGCGAGGACTTTTCGGGCTGGATACGCGGCGCGGCGCCGTCTGATCACGCCGCCCTCATCGCCTGCTACACGCCGTTCGGCGAGTGGACGCGCGAGCGCGGCGGCCGCGAATACCGCGGCGTGCGAACCTCACGCTACACGTATGTGCGCGATCTCAGCGGCCCCTGGCTGCTGTTCGACAACGCCTGCGATCCTTGCCAGCAGACGAATTTGGTCGGGCGCGCCGAGTGTGCGGCACTGCAGGCGCAGCTCGATCGCAAGTTGGCGCAGTTGCTTGAAAAGACGGGCGACGATTTTCGGCCCGGCTCGACGTACATTGCAAAATGGGGCTACGAAGTGGACAAAACGGGGACGGCACCCATCCGATAGGCGCGGAAATGCCGATGCGTGGGAGCTGTGTGGGTCCCAAGGCCGGACGCCGTCGACCACGAGTCATTTGACCGCGGACCTGGCCTGCACTTCGAACGCGCGCCCGTCTTTGACCTCCAGGTCGCCGGGAGCCATGTGCTCGGTCCAGATCGTCCGGCCCCCGTAGGCCTCGTCGTAGCGATTTTCCCTCACCGCCACCTCGCGGCAGCCATCGAACCAAAAGGCAGCCTGCTGCCACGCGAAAGGCGCATAGGTCGGCGTGTGCTCGACCGCATTCTTTTTGAACGCGAGACCCCGCACGGAGCGCGCGCGCACAAGCGGCACGTCGAACGTCTTGAAGGTGTTCCCTTCGATTCGGATGTTGCGGTGATAGGGCTCGCTCGCCACGCTGTCGGGCCGGTGCGACGGTGTGATCGTGATGACCGCCTCGCCCCATTCCCATTTGCCGCCGGTCTCGGAACCCGACGAGAGGCAGTCCTCGAAAACGTTGTCCCGGATCAGCACGTTCCGGTTGGCGCCCGACTCGAACCAGTGGTCCGTGTCGCCCTCGATCAGGATCGCCGTGCCCGCGGTGCGAAACAGATTCTTTTCGATCACGACCTTCTCGGGGGTCGTCACCAGGATGCCGCGCGCCCGATGGCGCTTCAGCACCTGGCAGTGGCGCATCGTCAGCCGCGCATTCCACGTCTTGTTCTCAAAAAAATCGCCCTCTTTGAAATCCGGCGGCAACGGCTCTGTGAAGATGACATCCTGCCCCCACCGATTCTCGTCCAGGCGCACCGGCGTGACTGCCGTCACGCAATACACCTCGCGGCGCTGCGCCGTGCCTTTGCGCAGAAGCCAGACCTCATCGCCCGCGTCCGTGCACTCGGCGCGGGTCACGCGCACCGTGCGGTCGTCGAGCCGCTTCTGCACAACGCAGTTGCGGCCGTGCGTGTTGAGGAAGTCGTCACCCAACCCCGTATGGGCACAGTTTTCGATCACGACGTCGCCTTTGCAGTGGACCAGATGGAACCCGTCCGCCACGGAGCTGAACACGCGCCCCTTCCGTTCGTTCGCCGCGATGTTGAAGCGGTCCAGCGTGAGGTTCTCGGTGCGCGAGGCGACCAGCCCGTGGCTCAGGGAGTGGAACACGGTGAGGTCTTTGAGCGTCACGTCCCGGCACCGGGCCACATCGAAACAGGTCACGATATAGCGGCCGTGGTTGAGCGCGATGTATGTGCCGGCCTCCGGCTTGATCTTCGGCTTGCCGTGGAACCGCACCACACCGGGGCTGACCTCTTCCGCGCGCCGGTTGAAATCCATGTTGAGCGGATTATCGCGCGTCTTGTAGACGATCTCCTTCGTGGACTTGTCGTAGAGGATGTTGTAGCCGTCCACCGGGCGCTTCCAGTCTTCGCCCGTGAACCACGCGCGGCCGTTTTCGATCACATAGGGATACTGCGCCTTGTCGATCGCGATGTCGACGGACGCGTCGCCCGCGCCGACGATCCGGCCCTGCGTGATGAAGGGACGGTCCCAGTCGATCGAGAGGTTCCTCACGACGACGCCTTCCGACCGCTCGATGCGGAACGGATTCATGAGCCCGTGGAAAACAAAGGTCGCGCCGCCGCCGTCGAGTGTCAGCCCTTTGGCGCCTTCAATCCGGAACGCGCAGGACATCTTGCCGGGCTGGTCGGGCCAAAAATCGTAGCGCCCTTGGGGAAGAACAATCCGTTCGTTCCCGTTCGTGCAGGACGCCAGCAGGCGCCGCACGGCCGGAGTCATATTTTCTTTCGTGCCGGGGCGCAGCCCGAAGGACGCCACGTCGACCGTTCCCGCGCACAAGCAGACTGCAGAAAAAGCGACGGCGATGAGGACCGTCACCCCTAAATGTCCGGTCATCATAGCCGCCCCTCTAGGCCGGCTTATTTGCCGGGGCCCAACACGCATTTGAAATCGGCTTCCACGGCCAACTCGTCACCGACGAAGGCCTTGCCGTGCTGGATCGCCATGCGGGAGCTGACTCTGACATTCTCGATTTCCATGCGCAGCTTGTCGTTCGGACGGACCTGCCGGCGGAATTTGGCGTTGTCCACGCCGACCAGCAAAAAGAGCCCGTTGCGGACCAGGCCGGAGGCAACCAGTCCGGCGCCGCCGCACTGCGCCATCGTCTCAATCAGAATCACGCCGGGGACAACCGGATATTCGGGGAAATGCCCCTTGAAGAACCACATGTCCTCCGTATAGGTCATTTCGCCGACATACCGCTTCTGATCGGAATACACCAGCTTGTTCAGAAACAGAAACGGCTTGCGGTGCGGAAGCAAATCCTCGGCCGGGCCGTCGTACCCCTTGCCGTCCTCGACCATTTGTTTCGGCTCGCTCTTGACTTCTTCGTCACTCATTGTTCACACCTTATCTGAAAGACGCGTGCGCATTCGATGCGCACGCGTGAAACACCCAGACTAGACCGCCTTGATGGCCAGCACACCGTTATGTCCGCCGAAGCCGAGCGATGTCGAGATCGCCGCACGGATCTTTCCGTCGACGCCCTTGTTCGGCACGATATCCAGATCGCACGCGGGATCCGGCGTCTCGAAGTTGATGGTCGGAGGATAGAATCCGTCGCGGATCGCCAGCGTGCAGATCACCGCCTCGAGCGCGCCCGCCGCGCCCAACAGGTGGCCGGTCATGCTCTTGGTGGAGGACATCTTCATCTTGTATGCGTGCTCGCCGAACACGGCCTTGACCGCCTTGGTCTCCATCGGGTCGTTGAGCGGCGTCGACGTGCCGTGCGCATTGACATAGTCGACGTCCTGAGGGGCGAGGTCGGCGTCCTTGAGAGCGAGCGTGATGGCGCGGATCGCGCCCGCCGCGTCCGGGTCTGGCGCCGTCAGGTGGTAGGCGTCACCGGACGCCCCATAGCCGGCGAGCTCCGCGTACACGCGGGCGTTACGCGCTTTGGCGTGGGCCTCAGATTCGAGGATCACGATCGCAGCGCCCTCGCCCATGATGAAACCGTCGCGGCCCGCGTCGAACGGACGGCAAGCCTTCTCGGGCGTGTCGTTGTACTTGGTGCTCAACGCCTTCATGGAGCAAAACCCGCCCACGCAGTACTCCGTGACCGTCGCTTCGGTTCCGCCGGCGATCACGACGTCCGCACGGCCGGAGCGAATCATGTCCAGCGCGACGCCGATCGCGTCCGTGCTCGACGCGCAGGCAGTGACGATGGTGTGCACGGCGCCCTTGGCCTTGAGCGCGATGGAAATGTTGCCAGCCGCCTCGTTGGCGATCAGCTTGGGAATCAGCATCGGCGACAGGCGCCCGGGGCCGCGCTCGAAGAGCGTGTGATACCCCTCCTCGTCAACCTCTTTGCCGCCGATGCCGTTGCCGATCATCACCGCCACGCGCTCGGGATCCGCGCCGCCGTCGGCCAGCCCCGCATCCTGCCAGGCTTGCTTGGCCGCAGCCATCGCATACTGGGTGAACAGCGCCATGCGGCGGGCTTCTTTCGGATCCACGTATTTCGCGACATCGAAATTCTTGATTTCGCCCGAAACCTTCGCGTCCACGCGCGAGGGGTCGAACTTCGTGATGCGTCCGATGCCGCTCACGCCGTTACGGATGCTCGTCCACATTTCATCGACGGTATTTCCGATCGGAGAAATCACGCCCAGGCCTGTGATAAAGACTTTGGTTTTTCCGCTCATACTATGCCTCTTACTCCTTTTCAGTATCTGGTTGTTCTGCGAATGTCACACAGGGGCCACGGCCGTCAAGGGTTTCCCCATCCGTCCCCGCCATCTCATCAAAATGCCGCCGTACGTCAGCCCCGCGCCGAAACCGACCATCGCGATCAAATCGTCGTTCTTGATCTTGCCTGACCGGATCGCAATGTCCAGCGCGAGGGGAATCGACGCGGCGGACGTGTTGCCGGTCGTCTCCATGTTCATGTAGAAGGTCTCGATCGGCACCTTCATGCGCCGCGCCACAGCCTCGACGATACGCGCGTTGGCCTGGTGCGGAATCACGCACGCCAAGTCGTTGAACGTGTATCCGGAGCGGTTCAGCAGCCCGCACAAGATCTCGTCGAAAACCTTAACCGCGAAATTGAACACTGCGCGGCCGTTCATCTGCAACGTATGCTGCATCCACGGTCCGGTCGCTAGGTCACGCGTCCCGCCTTCGCGATAAATCAACTGGGCCCCGGAGCCGTCGGCCTTCAGAATCGTATGCCAGATGCCGCCCGGCACGTCATTGGCCTCCAGCACCACCGCGCCTGCGGCGTCCCCGAACAGGATGCACGAGTTACGGTCGGTCCAGTCAATGATCCGGGACATCATGTCGGCACCGATCACCAGCGTGGGGCACGGGTTGACCTGCATCATGCCGCGGGCCACCTCCAGGGCGTAAATGAAGCCCGTGCAGGCCGCCTGGATGTCGAACGCGGCCGCGTTCTTGGCGCCGATCGCCTCCTGCACCAGACACGCGGTCGAGGGAAACGCCTGGTAGTCAGACGTGGACGTGGCCACGATGATCAGCCCGATCTGTTCGGGCTGCATCCCTGCCGACTCCAGCGCCGCCCGCGCCGCATGAACGGCCATCACGGAGGTGCGATCCTGCTCAGAGCCGATGTGACGGCTGCGGATGCCGGTATGGGAAAAAATCCATTCGTCCGAGGTGTCCAATTTCGCCGCAAGCTCCTCGTTCGAGACGACGCGCTCCGGCAGATATGACCCTGTTCCTGTAATGTGAACAAACATTCAAAAAACCTTTCGGTCGAAAAGATCGGCGTCCATGATGACACTTTTCTGATTTTTGTCAACATGAAACGCCGCTTCTTGTTTAAATGAGCTTATCGTTTTTGTCTTTGAACCGCACCCCCAATTTTTGAAAAAGCGCTTGCTATGTGCCGCAGCCATCTTCCACTGCGCCAATTTTTATGATAAAGAGGGCCAATGCAAATTGCCCACCGCCTGTTCTTCACCGCTGTATTCGCTCTCCTTTCCGGGACGGAAGCAGCCCCCGCGCAAACGCCGACGCACCCGCAGGCCGACGCCAATCGCCTGCAGGCACTCGTGGAGCAGCAGGGAAAGATGCTCGCCGAACAAGGCGCGCGTCTGAGCGAGCTCGAGCGCCAGAACCGCGACTTGCGCGAGATGCTGCTCGAAATCAAACGCAACGCCGACCTGGCCGTCGTTCTCGCGACCAACGCCGTAGCCACCCCGCGTCTTCCCGCGTCGGCACCCGCCGCCACCCAGCCCCGCTACGCGTTCACCAAGCCGAACGGCTTCGAAGTCGTCCCGTACGGCTATTTCAAATTCGACGCGATTTACGATTCCGCGCGGACCGCCTTTGGCGATGCGGCGGTCTATGCCGTGCCGAAGAGTCTCTCGGGCGGCGGCGAGGAAGATGTCACCTTCAGTGCGCGGGAGACGCGGCTGGGGTTCAACGTCAAGGCGCCCGAGACCTCCCACCTCAAAGTCACAGGCCGACTCGAAGCCGATTTTTACGGAGATCTTGCCAACCAGGACAGTTATCAGTTCCGGCTCCGCCTTGCCTACCTCGACGCCGCCTGGGGCGACGGCTGGTCCGTGCGGCTCGGCCAAGACTGGGACGCCTACACCAGTTTCCACCCCAAGATGCTCGATGCCGGCATCCTCGCGGGAACCGGACATCTTTACGGACGCCGCCCCCAGGCGCGGCTCACCAAGGTGACCGCGCTGTCCGACACCACGCGTCTCACCTTCAAAACCGCCGTTGAGAACGGTTACAAAAACGATGCCGACAGCGATGGCCAACAGGACAGCAACGCGTCGGGCATTCCGCAATTCGTCGGCCAGGCCGCGCTCGAGACGCGCCTCCTCACCAAGCGCGACACGACGCTCGCTATCTCCGGCGTCTACGGCGAAGAGGAGACCCGGAAGGCTCCGAACCCGGACACCTACACCGTGGAGATGGTGCTGCTTGCGGCCCAGCTCCCGATCACCGACCCCTTCACACTGCAAGGCACGCTCTGGTCGGGCAAAAACCTCGACGCCTATTACGCCGGCGTGCTCCAGGGCATCAACCTCACCCACGGCACCGAGGTGGCCGCCACCGGCGGCTGGCTCGAGGGCGTCTACGACATCAGCGACCGACTCTCATTCGGCCTCGGCTACGGGCTCGACAACCCGGAAGACGGCGACCTCTCGCTCTCAACCGCCCGCACGATGAACCAGCGCTACTTCGCGGCGGTCTTCTACAAACTCACGTCCAGCCTCATGATCGGCGGCGAATATTCGGTCATCAAAACCGACTTCAAAAACGAAGCCGACGTCACCGACAACAGGCTACAGTTTTCAGGGCAGCTCTCTTTCTGA
>CAZOIS010000125.1:0-12306 GCA_964579865.1 uncultured Lentisphaeraceae bacterium
GATGATGTCCGGCAGGCTTCCCGTGAAATAGCCGTCGTCGTTGATGTTCCCGATCAGGTTGATGGCGAGTTCGCGGTCTTCTTCCGAAAGGTCGGTGAGCGTGAGCTGCTCCAGCAGATGGTCCTGCAGCGACACCTGCTGGCGGACCGAATCGAACAGGTACTGTCGCTTCTCCTCGGCATCCTCCGAGGACGGCGCGTTCTCCATGCCCTGCATGAAATAGTCGCGCCACTCGTCGTCCTGCTGCAGAATCGCGTCCACGTCCGGGTTAAAGTCCAGCCCCTCGTCGGTGGCGTGCTGCTGCTGCGCTTCCGGCTCGGCCGTGGAGAGCGTGACCTCGACCGGGTCCTTGACGTCCTCGATCGTGGGATTGACCGCCATCTCTTTGAGGATCGCGGCACGTAACTCCAGCACCGGCATCTGGAGCATCTCCAGCGACTGGCGTAGCTGCGGCGCGAGCGTCATCACCTGACGCTGCTGCTGACTCAAACTTAAATAGGGTCCTGCCATGCATGCACCAACCGAACGGCCGCTTGCGCTTTGCAAGCATCATCCGTACCATTTGGCTTTTCGGGTGCTCATCATAGTGCAACGGCGGGGCCTCGGCAAGCGCCGTTTTGGGCGGTTCGCGGAACACGAGGCGTTTTTTTTCGGGACGGCTGAACCTTGTGCGGCGCCCGACGTTCAAACGCATATGAGATACACGTTTCTAGCGTTCGTCTGGGCCGCCCTGTGTGGAGGACTCTGCGCGGCGGAGGTGACCAATCTGCCGCCCGTCGTCGTGACGGCGTCGCGGGTCGCGGAGCTTGTCAACACCGTCGCCGCTTCGGCGGACACGGTTTCTTCAGAGAAGCTGCGCGAGTCGCAGACGCGCACGGTGCCTGAGGCGCTGGACATGACGACCGGAATTATGGTGCAGAAGACCTCGTATGGGCAAGGGTCGCCTTATATCCGCGGCTTCACGGGGTTCAGGACCCTGATGCTGGTGGACGGCATCCGCCTCAACTCGCCGGTTTTCCGCGAGGGCGCCAACCAGTATTGGAACACGGTGGACAGCTATTCGCTCGATTCGCTTGAAGTGCTGAAGGGTCCGGGATCGACCCTGTACGGGTCCGATGCGGTCGGGGGCACGGTGCAGGCGTTCACGCGCGAGCCCGAATATGCGCCGGAGGGCGGGGGGGATGTGTGGGGCGGCCGGCTTGCCGCGCGGGTCGCTTCGGCCGAACGTTCCGTGACAAGCCGTGCGGAAGGCGAATACGGGTCGGACCGGTGGGCCGGGATTTTCGGGGTCACCTACAAGGATTTCGGGGATCTCGAGGGCGGCAAACATGTGGGGCGCCAGGAAAAGACCGGCTATCAGGAGATGGACTTCGACGCCAAGGTCAGGATCGCGCTGCGCGGCGACCGGGAACTGGTTTTCGCGCACTACACGGTCGATCAGGACGACGTGTGGCGCACGCACCGCACGCCCTACGGCATTTCTTGGCAGGGCACGACCGTCGGCACCGAGCCCGTTCATGCCTATGACCAGGACCGCTCGATGACCTATCTGCGCTACATCGACCGCGAGGCGACGGCCCTTTACGACGAGTGGCAGTCCACCGTCTATTTCCAGCGCCAGGAGGAGACGAAAGACGTCGTCAAGAGCAGCGGCTCCAGCACCGTCGACGGGTTCGATGTCCAGACGTGGGGCGCGTCGTCGGACATGATCAAAGAGACGGACATCGGAACGTGGGCGTATGGCGTCGAATACGTGCACGACGGCATCGACAGCTTCCGCCGCAGCTATCAGGCCGACGGCACGCTCGGCTCAGTCGGCATCCAAGGCCCTGTCGCGGACAACTCGGCATACCACACGGCGGCGCTGTATGTGCAGGACCGCGTGGACCTCGCCGACCGGTGGGAGCTGACGCTGGGAGGCCGGGCCACGTATGCGCGGGCGGACATCGGGCGCTATGAAAACTTTGAGACCTCGCCCCACACGGCGGCCGCGATGGATGAGCACTGGTTCGATTTCTCCGGCCACGCCCGCCTGTCCTATCGGGCGCTCGACGATTGCTGGTGGCTGTATGCCTCGGTGTCGCAGGCCTATCGCGCGCCGGGGCTGTCGGACCTGACGCGGTTCGATGTCAGCCGCAGCACCGACATCGAGACGCCTTCCACAAACCTTGATCCCGAGAAATATCTGACCGGCGAGGTCGGCTCGCGTTTTACGGCCGATCCCGTGTCGTGGCACATCGCCTACTTTTATACCCGCATTCATGACCTGATCGTTCGCCAGGCCGCTTCGGACGGGTACTACACCAAGATCAACGGCGGCGACGGATACGTTCACGGCGTTGAAAGCGAGGTGGAGGTGCGGCTGGGCCGCCACTGGCAGTCGCGGAGCGGCTTCACGTGGATGGAGGGGTACACGGACTACACCGGCTCCGAAGGGGAGAAGATCAGCGAGCCGGTGCGGACGATGCCGCTGACGGTGTACACGTCGCTGCGGTGGGAGAGCGAGAGCCGCCGGTTCTGGGCCGAAGTCGCCGAGCGGGCCTCGGACTGCGAGGATCGGCTGACGGCGGCCGACAAGACCGACACCCAGCGGATCCCGCCCGGGGGCACGCCGGGCTATGCCGTGACCGACCTGCGGGCGGGGTGGCGCGTCAAGAAGGGGTGGTCGCTGGTGGCCGGCGTCGAGAACGTGCTGGACAAGGATTACCGCATCCATGGCTCCGGCAGCAATGAGCCGGGCCGGAACTTCATTCTTTCGATGGATTACCGGTTCTGACCTTGCGCACGATGCCCCCGCTCAAATCTCAAATGGGGAAGCGAGAATAGGGTGAGACGGCCGCCTGCGGAGCGGGACCGTCACTTTCAACGTTCAACTTTTACTCTCACGATATCGACGAGGCCGGCCGTTGAACTCAGGTTGAATCGGCGATCCGACTGTGCTACCTTTCCCCTTTCAATTTTTCAGCACGTGTGGAAGGAGAACGGACCATGAAGACGCCTTGGACGGTTGTGGCGGTGACGGCGGGGCTGGCGTGGGGTGTTTCGGCTGAAGGACTCTCGCCGCAGCTCATGCAGGACGTTCAGCGGTCCGTCAGCAAAGGGGTGGCCTGGCTGAAGGGACAGCAGAAGCCGAACGGCGCTTGGTCCGAAGAGAGCATGCCGGCGCTGACGGCTCTTCCGCTCTGGTCCATCGCCGCATCGGGCGAAAAGGCGTTCGCGCCTGAAGCCGGGCGGGCGGTCGCGTTCCTGCTCGGCAAACAGCAGCCGGACGGCGGAATCTACGTGCCGGTGGCGGGCCGGCCGGGCGGCGCGCTCGGCAATTACAACACGTCGATCTGCATCGCCGCGCTGTTTGCCACCGGCCGCAGGGAGACCTGGCCTGCGGTGCTCAAGGCCCGCGCATACATCGCCGCTTCGCAGCACGCGGGCGGGGACCTGCACGCCGGCGGCTTCGGATATGACAAGGATGCCGGGCGCCGCTACTCCGACCTGAACAACACCCAGTTTTCCATGGACGCGATGCGGCGCACGCAGGGGGCCGAGGAGATGCGGCCGGCCGGCGAAAAGCGGGCCGACATCGATTGGGACGCGGCGCTGAAATACGTGCTGCAGATGCAGAACGCCGAGGGCGAGACGGCCGGCGGGTTTGCATACAACACGCAGGACCCCAAAGGCGGGGTCGTCACCAACGCGAACGGCCGCGTGATGTTGCGCGCCTATGGCAGCATGACCTACGCCGGGCTGCTGGCCCTGGTGCACGCGCGCCTGGAAAAAAGCGACCCGCGCGTGCGTTCGGCCGTGGATTACGGGTCGCGTTTCTGGACGCTGGAGGAGAATCCCGGCCAAGGGCAGCAGGGCCTTTTTTTCTATTTCAATGTGATGGCGCGCGCGCTGAGCGCGGCGGGGGTGGACGCGTTGCCGAAACACGCGGCGGAAGGCGAGATCCTCTGGCGCGAGCAGTTGGCGCGCAAAGTCATCGGCCTCCAGAAAATTGACGGGTCATGGGCCAACGAGAACAACCGCTGGTGGGAGAACGATCCCGTGTTGGCCACTTCCTATGCGCTGCTGGCCTTGGAGTTCACGGCTGGGCTGACGCGTTAAAAAAGGGGGGCGGCATGCGGAAACGTCAAGGTTGGCTGGCTCTGGTGTTGGCGGCGGGAAGCGTGTGCGCGGGGGGCGTCGAGGGCCCCCGCGAACTGGCCGTGCTGCAAGAGGTGGACGTGCTGGTGATCGGGGGCGGCAGCGGCGCGGTGCAGGCCGCGGTGCAAGCCGCGTCGGACGGGGCCTCGGTGTTTCTGGCCGCGCCGCGCCCGTATCTGGGCGACGATATCGCGGGCACCCTGCGGCTGCGGCTGTCGGACGATGCGGTGCCGCAAACTGAGCTGTGCAAGGCGCTGTACGCGCCCTCGGCGGAGCCGGGCGCCGCGCCGAAAGCTGCCGCCGAGGTCACGCCCATGAAGGTCAAGAAGACCTTCGACGCGGCGCTGCTCAAAGCCGGCGTGTCTTTCCTGACCGGCTGTTTTGCGACCGAGCCGCTGCGCGACGGCGCGGGACAAGTCGCGGGGGCGGTTCTCGCCAACAAGAGCGGACGCCAGGCGGTGATCGCCAAGACGGTGATCGACGCGACCGAACGCGCCGTGTTCTGCCGCGCGTCGGGCGCGCGGGCCCGGCCTTTTCCGCCTGGCAGCTACACCTTTACGCGCAGGGTGATCGCGACAGAAGCTCCCAGGTCGGACGGCATGGTGGTGAAGGAGGCGCTCGGGATCTATCCCGTGAAAATAGGCAAGGAGAAGGTGGACGGCCGCCTCTACGAATGCGCGATCTCGCTGCCGGTGAAGGACGGGGCGCCCGCGTCATTCGCCGAGGCCGAACAGAAGGCGCGCGACATGACTTTTGTTCCCGGCGTGCTGGATGCCTCCGACAGCCTTTTCTTCGTCCCGCCCGATCCGCTGGTCGGCCGCGCTACGTCGGAGGAGGAACGGCCTGACGCGGCGGCCGTTGCGCTGGAGGCGTTCCGGCCGCAGGGGCTTCCTTATGTCTTCGTGCTGGGCCCGATGGCGGATGTGTCCCGTGCGGCGGCGCAGGCGTTCTCTGAGCCGGCCCGCGCGATGGTTCTCGGCGAACGCATCGGGAGGGCCGCGGCGGCCGAGTCGAAAACGCGGGAAACGCCCGCGGGGGTAGGCTTGGCCGGCACCGCCGGCGCTTCCGGCGCCCCGACGACGGTGCGGGCTTCCGACATTCCCGGGACGATCCATGTGGGCGCGGTTGCCAAGTCGGACCGACGCGTTCCCGCTGCGGCGCACGCGCTGCCGGAGCTGGCCGCGTGCGACGTGCTGGTGGTGGGGGGCGGCACCGGCGGCGCGCCGGCGGCGATTGCGGCGGCGCGCCGGGGCGCGAAGGTTATCGTGTGCGAATACCTCTACCACTTGGGAGGCGTGCAGACGGTCGGCCTGATCGGCGGCTATTACTATGGCAACATCTGCGGCTTCACCGACGAGATCGACGCCGGCGTGAAAGAGATGGCAAAAGTGAAGGTCATGGGCAAGTCCGAGTGGTACCGCCGCCAGTGCCGCGCGAACGGCGCGGAGATCTGGTACGGCACGCTGGCGACCGGCGCGATGCGCGAGGGCGACACGTTGGTTGGCGTGATCGTGGTGGCGCCTGACGGCCGCCGCGGCGTGATCCGCGCGAAGGCCGTGATCGACGGCACCGGCAACGCGGACATCGCCGCCGCGGCGGGCGAGGAGACCGAGTATTTCCAGCCGCAGGAGATCGCGCTGCAGGGCGCGGGCAACGCGCCTCGCCGGCTGGGGTCCAGTGGCGCGAACTCGGACATCGGGTTTGTCGACGAGACCGACGCGGCGGACCTTTGCTATTTCGCGTTGCGCTCGCGGCTGTCTCTGCCCGTATCCCTGTGGGACCAGGCGCAGAACGTCAACAGCCGCGAGCGGCGCCGGCTGGTGGGCGCTTTCTACATGACGCCGCTGGACGTGATCAACCGCCGCACCTACCCTGACACGGTGATGCAGTCCCACAGCGACATCGATTCGCACGGGTACACGACGCATGAGAATTTCTTCGTCGTGGATTTCGGGCGCAAGAAATTTTTCGGGGCGAACTTCCCGTACCGCGCGATGCTGCCGAAGAAGCTCGACGGCCTGCTGGTGATCGGCCTCGGGGTGAGCGCGCACCGCGATGCCATGCCGGTGCTGCGGATGCAGCCCGACATCCAGAACCAGGGCTATGCGGCGGGGTGTGCGGCGGCCATGGCCGTGAAGGCCAACGTGCCGCTACGCGCGATTGACGTGAAGGCTCTGCAGCGGCATTTGGTCGAGATCAAGAACCTCGACGCGTCGGTGTTGACGGCGCAGGATTCTTATCCCATCGTGGACGACCAGCTCGCCGGGGCGGTGCGCTGCCTGGCCGATTTGACGAACCACTACGAGAAGGTGGCCGCGGTGCTGGCGGAGCCCCTGCGGGCTATGCCGCTGCTGGAGACGGCTTACCGCCAGGCGGAGAGCGAGACGGCCAGGCTGAATTACGCGCACCTGCTCGGCATCATGGGGAACCCGCTGGGCGAGGCGACGCTGATCGCCAAGCTCGAGTCCTCCGGCTGGGATGCGGGCTGGAATTTCAAAGGCATGAGCCAGTTCGGGCGCAGCGTGAGTTGGGTCGACAGCTACATGATCGCACTCGGCCGCTGCCGCTCGAAAAAGGCGTTGCCCGCGCTGCTGAAGAAGGCTGCGGCGCTGACCGCCGATTCGGCCTTCTCGCACTTCCGCGCCACGGCAATGGCGCTGGAGAGGCTCGGCGATGTCTCGGCCGCGCCGGCGCTGGCGGCCGTGCTCGACAAGCCCGGCATCCGTGGCCAGGCCTTCACGCTCGCCGCGATGCGGGAGGTGCCCGGCCATGCGAATGCGGCAGCCGACCAGGAGCGCTCGGAATGCCTGCGCGAGATCGCGCTCGCCCGCGCGCTGGTCCGGCTGGGGGACTGCGAAGGCAAAGGCCGATCGGTTCTGCGGGCGTATGCCGACGACCCGCGCGGCGTTTATGCGCGACACGCGAAAGCGGTGTTGGCGGAATAGAGTGCGCCGCTGCCCCTCCGTGTCGGGGGTTCACGTCCCCATGCGTTTTTGGTATGTTTAAAACATTTCCGTATGGGACGTGACTTGCAGTGAGGAGCAGTACAGTGAAGAAAGGTCTGTGGCTTTTTCTGGGCATGTGGTCGTTGGCGGCGTGCGCGCGCGCGGAAACGTTGGCTTTTTGGCGTTTCGACGCGACCCCGGATGGACAGACCGACCTGCGCAATGCCGCCGGCACAAATGGGCATTTCGAGGCTCGCAACGGAGACCCTGCCGGGTCGTTCAGAAGGCCGCTGGAAGAAGTTCCCGCGTGGGAGGATCTGCCCGCGGCGACGCGCGGTGCCCACCGCAACCGCGGATCCGTTCTGCTTGGCGGCGAGGGGCGGACGCATCTCTGCGTGCCGGGTCTGGGGCGCGCGCTGGAGCTCACCCGCAGTTTCACGGTCGAAGGTTGGTTAAGGAAAGCCGCAGACCCGCTTCCCGACGGGTGGTGGTACCTCTTCGGCGCCCGCGACGCGGGGCACGGCTGGATGCTCTCGCTCCGAAACAACGCCGGCAAGGCGTGTTTCCATCTGCACGTCAACGCGCCGGCGGACGGACTGGTTCTCGACCGCTTCTTCGACGCGGCCGATGTGAGGGGCGATTTCGACTGGATGCATGTGGCCCTCGTTTATGACGCCGCGCGCGAAACCAGCGGCTGCTGGCAGCTTTTCCTGAACGGCAGCCCGCGCGGCTCGCTGACGAATCCCGCGAAGCCGAGGCAGGCTCACGGATTCGCGGATTTCAACCTCGGCGGTCGTCCGGATGGCAACGTGTTCGCGGGGCAGTTCGATCTCTGGCGCGTCAGCGGCGAGGCGCTCCCGCCGGCGCGGTTCCTGACGGCGCACACGCCGCAGACGCTGGCGTACTGGCCGCTGGATGTCTTGGCCGGCGGCGCGTTGGATCTCGCAAGCAAAGCGGACGGGCTTTACCCGCTGACCCCCGGCAAGGACGGGGGCGTGTCCGGCGCGGACGAGCGGGCCGTGACGGAGGTGCCGAATCCCAAGGCGCTGCGGCGCGGCGCCCGCGTCGAGCGCGCGAACGCGGGCAGCGTGCGGCTGGCCGGCGACATCGGACGCCGCAGTCTGCTGGTCGCGCCGGAACTGGGCTTGCGGTGTGATCTGACCAACAGTTTCACGGTCGAGGGATGGTACAGGAAAGAGGTCGACCCGGGTGAGCGTTTCTGGCATTTGGCCGGCGCGCGCGACGACGCCAACGGCTGGACGCTGTCGCTGCGCGAGTCCGCCGGCAGGATACGTTTCCACCTTCATGTGAGTGATGTGGCCCGGGGCGGGCGGTTGCAGCTGGAGCGGTTTTTTCAGGATTCCGACGTCACGGCGGATGCGGCGTGGCGGCATGTGGCCTTGGTGTACGATCCGCGCCGCGGCGGGGTCGGCATGTGGGAGCTCTACCTCGACGGGGTGTCGCAGGGCGTGATCGCCAATCCGTCGGCGCCCGACCGGTCACACGGTTTCGCCGGATTCAGCTTGGGCGGACGCGAGTCGCTCTCGAACTCGTTTGTGGGCTTGCTGGACTGCTGGCGCGTTTCGCAGGGGGCGCTGGCGCCGGAACAGTTCCTGTGCAGCGTTCCGGACGCGGGACCCCGTCCGCCGCGGCCGTCGCTCGACGATCCGCGGGACATCGCGAAGGGCCGCGTGATTCCGGATGAGGGCTACTGCGACCAGCCGTACGTCGGGGTGATGCGGGACGGCCGTTGGGTCTGTGTGCTGACCACGGGGCGCGGCGGCGAGGGAAGCCCCGGCCAGCATGTGGTTTCGACCTTCAGCGAGGATCAGGGGCGCACGTGGTCGCCTTTAACGGACATCGAGCCGGCCTCGGGGCCGGAAGCCTCGTGGGCCACGTGCCTCGTGACGCCCTTCGACCGCATCTATGCCTTCTATACGTACAACGGGGACAACGTGACGACGTTGCCCGGACAGACCAACCGCGTGAAGTCGGCGTGGCACGGCTGGTACGCGTTCAAGTACTCCGACGACGGCGGGGCGACGTGGTCGGCGGAGCGATACCGCATTCCGGTCCGTGTCACGGAGGTGGACCGGCAGAATCCGTGGCAGGGCCGGCAGTGTCACTTCTGGGGTATCGATAAGCCGGTGGCCGCGGAAGGCACGGTGTTCTTCGCGTTCACCAAGCTGGCCAAATGGTTCGCCTCCGGGGGCGAAGGGTGGGTGGTCGCCTCCGACAATATCCTGACCGAGCGCAATGCGGCGCGCGTGCGGTTCCGGCTGTTGCCCGAGGGCGAAAAGGGCATCCGCAATCCGGCGTTCGGCGAGGCGCAGGAAGAGCACAATCTGGCGGCTCTGAACGGCACGGATCTGATGTGCGTGTACCGCACGGACGGGCTGCCCGCGCAGAGCTTCAGCCGGGACGGAGGGCGCACGTGGTCGCTGCCGGAGCGCATGACGTACGGCCCGGGAACGCGGCTCGTCAAATCCAACCGCGCATGCCCCAAACTTTTCAAGACGCGGGACGGGCGCTATCTCTTCTGGTATCACAACCATGGCGTGCCCGGGTGGGGCAACCGCAATCCGGTGTTCATTTCGGGCGGCGTGCTGAAGGCGGACGGCTTCATCCGCTGGTCGGAGCCGGAGCTGCTTTTTTACGACCGCAATTTGGCGAACGGGATCAGCTATCCGGATCTCGTCGAAGGGGCAGGGCGTTTCTGGTTCACCGAAACGCAGAAGAGCGTGGCGCGGGTCCACGAGGCGGATCGCGCGTTGCTGGAGGGCCTGTGGTCGCAGGAAACGCGGCGCGAGGTCTGCCGCAGCGGGTTGCTGGCGGAATCCTCCAGCACCAACGGCGCGCCGCGGTCTTTTGACGTGCCGGCGGCGTTCGGCGCGCTGGCGGGAGGCGGACTGAGCGTCGAGCTGACGTTCCGCTCCGACAACATGGCCGAGGGCCTCACGCTGTTCAGCACGTCCGACGGGCGGCGCGGGGTGCGCGTGTCGACGGTCCGGGTCGCCAACGAGCCGACGGTGCAGATCGAGCTGTCCGACGGGGACTGCCGCGCCGTCTGGGCCGCCGATCCGGAACCCCTCGCGACGCGTCGGACACACCACGCGGTGTTCGCGTGCGACTTTGCGGCGGGGGTCATCGGCGTGATCGTGGACGGCAGCTATTGCGACGGGGGCGAGAAGCGGCCGTTCGGGTGGGGGCGGATCCCGTCCGCCTTGGGCTCCGTCGCGGCTTCACCGCGGGCGCGGGTGGCGGGCGAGGTGAAGCGCCTCCGGCTCTATGGCCGCGCCCTGCGGACCTCCGAGGCGATCGGCAATTTCCGCGCCGGTGAAGGGCCGTGAGCCGGGGGGTTACTGGATGCGGAGCATCGAGCCCGAAGGCCAAGGCCTGATTTCCAGACGGTGGAAGTCGAACTGCGCCCAGCCGTTGGTGCTGTTGAACATCAGGTTGATCTCGTTCGCGCCGTCACGGAGGTCGCCGCGCGCGAAGGGAATTTTGACCGGCGTGCCGTCCGGCAGGCCGCTGTCCGAATGGTACAGGATGCGGCCGTTGACGCCGATGCTGAACGGGTAGGGCGGTTCCGGCAGCGTCCCGGTGTTGCGCCCCTGCGACACGATGCGCGTCGTATACGTGAAATGATATTTCGCAAGCAGTTCGGGCGAGAGCGCGAAGTGCAGGACGGTGTTGGTTTCGGTGCCCTGGGCGATGGCCCGTTCCATGTGCTGCCAGTTCGGGTCCGTCACGAAGAAATCATCGGCCGCCTGCGACTCGACGACGAATTCCGAGGGGCTGCCGTTGTCGTAGCCGACTTGCCAGGCGCCGCCCACCTCCATCCAGTCGAACGTGATCCAGCTGGACGTCCCCGACGCGTAGCGTAGCGTGAAGGTGTTGGTGCCAGCCACCAGCGTCTTGCGGGGGATGAACCAGAAAAGATCTTGGTCCTGCCCGGCTGTTTTCGCCAGGTTGGTCGTCGTGTTCACGATGAGGCTGAGGTCGACGGTCTGGCCCGCCGCGCCCGTGTTGCGCGTCTTCAGGTGGAAAACGCAGTCCAGGTTGGTCTGCACGTCGGTGAGCGGAATCTTCAGCTTGGCCTCGGGATTCGAGGCCGTGACGGCCCGACGCATCGTGTGCCACGGGTCTCCGGGGGCGTATTCGGCGCCCGCCTCCGATTCGATGCGCAGGTCGGTGTCCGACGCGTTGTTGAGCCCGATGCTGAAGAACGGCTGCGGGTGGCCGAAGGCTTCGTTGATCTCCGCGAAGGACAGCGCGCGTTTCCAGACGGCCATGTGGTTGACGGCGCCGATGAAGGCTTTTCGCGCGTTGCCGGCTGCGTAGGCGGTCGGGCTGGCTTCGCAGCCGATGATGGCCGGCTGGGTGCCGATCGCGTTCGTGACGACGGTGGTAGTGTACTTCCTGTAAGCCAGCGTGCCGTTTTCTCTCCAGAGGTAAAATTCGACGGAGTCGGTCGGGTTGGTGAGCCCGCCGTCCGTCAGCACCATGGCCGCGTCATACCACACGCCGTTCGTCATCGGCACATCCATCTGAACCGTTCCGCGTTGCGTGTAAAGGGTGAGGCGCGGATAGGTGTTGCTGCTGACGCCGAAGAGCCATCCCCAGTATTTGTTCCATTCCAAGGCGTTGTTGAAGAGCCAGCTGGTCTTTTCGATTTGCGTGGGGTAGCCGTCCCAGCGGAAGCGCGTCAGAAGCGTCGCCGACCCGGGGAGCTGGAGATTCGAGACCAGGAACGTGTCGGGGTAGCAATTCGTCAGGGAGACAGGATCGATGGCGGTCTGGAAATAAATCGACCGTGTCCCGAAGGGTTCTCCGCCTGCCGGGCAGACAACAGGCGCGTTCGTCCACTGCGGTGCCCCGAGAAACCCCCGGACCGTGGTCGCGTGTTTGCCGCTCGTTCCTTTGCTTGCGGCGGTGCCCCAGTCGCGCTGGTCGCGGATCTCGTCGAGGTCGGCCAGCCCGTCGGTGTCGGGGTCGTAATCGAAGTGCCACCACGCCGCCGCGTCATCGTAGACGCCGGCGTGAGCCAGGCCGGCAGAGATCAGAAAAAAGGTGAGCATCGCGGTCGAGGCGGCTGAGGACGGGGTCAAACGCGGTTTCAATTTTCCATCTCCTTTTTGCTTTGCCGTTCCACCAATACTTGAAAGAATATTAGCATAAAAGGCGGTCATAAGGGCAAATCCTAATTTGGGCCTCGGAC
>CAZOIS010000126.1:0-12302 GCA_964579865.1 uncultured Lentisphaeraceae bacterium
AGCGGTTGAAGACGGAGACGTTGCCGAACCAGGGCACGCCGTACTGCTTGCCCGCCCCGCGGATGAAGGAATAATAGATCTGCGAATTGGGCAGCGCCTGCGCCGTTTCCGCGCCGATCAAGGTGTAGACGCCCTCACGCATGAAATAGTGGCCGAAGTTGAGCGAGACCAGCGTGGCCATCTTGTTGCCAAGCAGGTCGCCCATGCGCTCGAAGTGGCGCTGGAAGTTCAGGTACTGTTCGGCGCGCCCCGCGCCGTAAGGCACCATCTGTCCGGCGTAGCCGCCGACGTAGCGGCCGTCCTGCTCGCCGTTGTCCATGCCGAGCCAGCGGTCGCCGAGCTCGCGCTCGAACATCGGGAGGACGCCCTCCGGCACATCGAACTGGCGCCAGGGCCCTCCGGGGCCGGACCCCGGCACGAAGCCCCAGAGATCGAACAGGTACAGGTCCCGGCGCTTGAGCTCCTGCGCCATCGCCGTGGCGTTGGTGGCGTAGAGCATGTTGTAGTGCGCCCACACGATGTCGCCCAGGCGCTCCTGCCGCGTGTAGCGGTCGAGGTCCGCCATGTAGTTCGCCCCCAGGCTGCGCAGCGCCATGAACTGCATGCGGTTCTTGAACGTCGCCTGATCCGGCGGCTTCACGGCCCGGCGCGCGTCATCGGGATGTTCACGCGGATTCATCGGGTACGGGTAGACTTTGACCTGCCCCGCGCCAGAAGCGATTCCCGCCATCAGAAGACAGCCGCACAAAACAAAACCTCTCCGCACAACCCGCAAAGGCAGGCGGCAACCCCCGTTCAGCATGTTCTCCCCCTGACTCTTATTTGACCAGCATCAGAAAACCTTGAAGGCTGAGACGCAGCCAGACCTTTTCGTCCGCCGCGTACAGCGTCGCGCCATAGCCTTTCGGAAGATCGCCCGTCACGTTCCATCCGGACACGTTTGCCGTGCCCGACAAGGCCGTCGCTTCGATGAGGGGCGTCTGGTAGAGACTCTGCCCGCGAACCGAAGCCGCATTGCGGAGACGGACCGACACGTGGGTGCCCAGCGCGCAGGTGCCGCTGACCGTGATTTTGTCCGCATTCGGATAGGTGATGTCCACATCGATCGTCACCCCGTCGGCAAGCGTCAGCCCGCCCGTGGCCGCCAGCGTGGCCGTCTCGCCCTCCGCGTCGCCCGCGCTGATCCCTTCCAGAACCTGCAGCGTGCCGCCCGTGACCGATCCGGCGCCCGTCAGGTACGCCACGGGCTGCGTGCTGCCCGCGAGGTCGACCGAAGCGCCGGCCGCGAGCGACAGCGTCATGGCCGAGCCGTCATGCGCCCGGTAAGGGAGCAGCACCCATTTCCGCTGGAGATAACACTCGAGCCCCCGGCGCTCGGCGTCGGACAGCGGGCGGTTATAGATCAGGACTTCCGCGAGACGTTGTCCGCCGCTGCGGTTTTCATATGCCTTGCTGTCGAGATATCGCCCGTCGAACGCGAACCCTTCGGCTTCGGTCGCGTACTGGTTCATCACAAGCCCGATCAGGTCGTATCCGCCGGACAAAACGGTTTGGCTGCCGTTGGTCGCCACGCCGTTCAGATAGGTGATGCTGGTCGCATCCTTGATCTTCGGGTCGCTCGGCCCGCCCCAGAGATAGTGGTCAGGGGTGATCGGGTTCGCCACGTCGTTGCTGCCCATTTTGGGACCGCGGTGGAAATTGTAATGCGCCGCCGCGCTGGAAGCATTCGTGCCGCCGCCCAGCAGATAGCCGCCGCCGCTCTGGCTGCCCATGACCCAAAAGATGCTGCGGATATTCGCGATCCGGTTGGTGGCCCCCACGGCGCTGTTCGTATTGCAGAAGAGCAGGTGGCGAAGCGAGCCCATCGCGCCGAGGTCCACCACCGGCAAACCGCCGAGATCCGCGAGCCTGTATTCGGGCTTGCTCACCTGCGGATAAGCGAACCAGCCGTCCCCCACCGCGCTGCCCCAGCGCGAGACACGGCGCACGCCGCCCTCCAGCGCCCATTCGACGTTCTTCGTGGCGTCGGCATGGAAGGTCAGCCCGTTGGTCACGAGTTCCGGCGTGACGGACGGCGTAAGCCCGGTGAGCAGCAGCGGCCCCTCGGCGACGCGCAGCGTGCCGGTAAACGCGCTGGCGTCGACGATGGCCAGCGAAGCCGCACCGGTCTTCTCGAAAACGCCCGATCCCGTCAACGAAAGCACCGAGGCCGCATTTCCGGCGCTGAACGTCACGTTGGACGACGCGGAGACCGCGATCTGGCGCAGCGCGTTGGTCGGATCGGCAGGCAAAGCCGCAGGGGCGCGGTTCAGCCACTTTTTGATCAGGTAATTGCGGGTCGCGGCGCGTTCGCGCTCCGAGAGCGGCCGGTCGTAGAGGATCACCTCGCCCAGACGCTGGCCGCCGGTGCGGCGGACGCTTTCGTTGCTCAGATTGCCGATGTCGGTGGTTCCGCCGTACCGGTCGCAGGCGAGACCCGCCGCGCGCATGCCGGCCGCGGGATGAATCTCGACCACCTGGTACCCGCCCGAGAGCCCCGCATTGTAATTGGTCTGGACGCCGTCGATGTAGATGAGTCCGTCCCGGATCGGCTGGCTGAAATCATAGGCCCCAAAGATCGGGCGGCTCCGGTTGTCCAGCGTGTCGTCGCCGCCGCGGTGGAAATCGCAGATGTCGGCGCCGGAGTAGCCGAGCAGGAAGTTGCCGCACCCGTCCTGCGTGCCGATGACGATGTAGGCGGCGCGAATGTGGCTGACGGGCTTGTCGAACACCAAAACGCGGCAGGACGCGCGCGGGCCAAAGTCCACCACGGGGTGGCCGTTGGCGGGATCGTCCGTCCGCAGCCAGGGCAGGGGACGGCTGGCCGACGTGTCATAGCGGCGGGCGGCGTTGCGCCAGCCGCTGACATCGGTCCACTGGGCAATGAAGTTGGTGCCGTTCTGTTTGACCGTCTCCAGCGTGTCCGCGCGCGTCGCATCCAGATGGAAGGCCGGCTCTTCGGCCGGCGTGTCGTCCGCGACCGTGGGCGACGCGGTTTTCAGGCTGCCGCTTTCGAGCGCGATGGAGCCCAAAAACAGCGAGGAGTCCTGCAATTCCAGATCGCCCGCGCCGCGCTTGAGGATCGTCCCCGTGCCGGACACCGCGCCGAGGCGGACCGCGTCGCGGTCCACGGTCAAAGGCCCCTCGCACGTGACCGAAACGTCCTGCAGGTCGGGCCGCGAGCGGCTTTGCCGCGCATAGCCGGGCGCATCCGCATTCAGCCATTTGCGCATCAGGTAGGCTTGCGCGTCCGCCAGCTCCTGGTCCGAGAGCAGGCGGTTGTAGGCGACCACCTCGGCCAGGCGTTGACCGCCGGTGCGCGAGTAATCGCTGGAGGTCGAGAGGTGCCCCGCGAACTGGTTGGCAAACGTGCCCGGCGTCTGGACCGCCACCACCTGATACGCGTAGCCGAGACAGGCGTTCGTGCCGTTCACCCGCAGGCCATTGACGTAAGTGGGACACGCCCGCATCGCCACTTTCCAGCCTACGGAACTCCAGATGGGCGAGGTCTGCGCGCCCCCGGCGCCGCCGCGCTGGAAAGGGCAGCCGTTGTCCCAGCTGTGCCCCATGAGGTGGCCGCCGCCGTTCTGCGAGCCGACCACCCAGAGCACCGTGCCGATGTAACTCATGTTGGTGTTCCACTGCAGGAACTGGCCGCCGGCATACGCGCCGAAGTCGACCACCGCCTTGCCGTTGAGCGCGTTGGCCAGCAGCGAAGGGCGGTTGGTTTCCGCCAGCGGCGCCGCCGCGAACCCGCGGCCGTCCGCATCCCGCCACGCGGTCACGCGCGTGACGCCGCTCCCGTCGACGGCGGTATCGAGCGAGGCCGC
Source organism: uncultured Lentisphaeraceae bacterium (assembly GCA_964579865.1). Taxonomy (GTDB): domain Bacteria; phylum Verrucomicrobiota; class Kiritimatiellia; order RFP12; family UBA1067; genus DAOPZC01. The sequence goes on from CAZOIS010000126.1 coordinate 3,870, forward strand.
CGCGCTGGCGTCGACGCGGAAAACCGGATCCGCCGGCAGCGCGGCGGGGACCGCGCGGCGCGGGAAGGACAAGCCGCCCTCTTGCCACAGGAACGGCCTGCCGAGCCCCGCCGCATCGGCCATCTCCAGCGTGCCCGACCCGCTTTTCACGGTCTGCCTGGCCGGCGCCGTCCGTTTCGGCGAACCGCCGTCCCTGACGCGGGTGACCGACAGCGTCTCGTCCTGCGGCACCGTGACCTCGCACATCTCGGACAGCCGCGCCTCGGCCAGCGCTGAACGGTGGTTATATCCGGCGTACGGACGGCCGAACCACTTCGCGGTCAAGTAGGCCTCGACCGACCGGCGCTCCTCATCGCTCAGCAACTTGCCGTAGAGGATCATCTCCGCGACCCGCTGGCCGCCCGACCGGGTGCTGTCGCGCGTGTCGTTGATGCCGAGCCCCGCCGCCCACGGCACGAGGTTGGTGCAGACGATCGAGAGCAGCTGATAATTGCCGGAGAAGCCCATGGCGAGCGGGTTGACTTCCGTGCCGTCCAGCCAGCAGCGGCTCTGGTTGTATGACGGATATGTCACGCCGTCTTTGATGATGCGCGAGGCCGCGATGATCTTGCTGTCGCCGGCGCTACCGCTCTCAAAAGGATGCGAGCCGCGGTGAAACCCGTAACCCGCATGCTCCCAACCCGCGGAGTTGGTCCACACGCCGCCGCCCAGAATCCACCCGCCGCCGTTCTGGCTGCCCCATACGGCGACGATCGTGCCGATGTTGTCGAGCTTCCCGCCGTCGAAATAGAGGCCCAGCCGCGAGCCCTGCTTGCCGAAATCGAGCACCTGTCCGCCCGTCAGCTCCGGCGCGCCCGCCGTCAGAAACGGCCCGTTCAGCCACGTCCCGCCTTTGCTGTCGAACGTGAGGTACCGGCCATCGCCCGTGGCGGACGGGCATTTCGTGACATAGTTGGTGCCACCGGACTGGGCGAACGTCCACCCGCTCGTCGACGACGCGTCGAGATGGAAAATGGGCGTCCCCACGGATGCCGGCAACGTCGGCACGTCAATCGTGGAGGAGGTCAGCTGGTCGCCGTTCGTCAGCGCGACCGACTGCATCGCCGCCCCGGGCGTGTTGGCCGTATACGTCGCGGCCGCCGAAAACAAGGCATTCCCCACGGCCATGGCCACAAGGCCGCGGCAGACTAGCGAGCAAGCATTCATGAAGTCCCCCGTCCGTAACATCCCAACCTGATATTCGAAGCAGTATAAAAACAGGCCATGAAGAAAACAAGCGGAAACCGGAAGGCCAGCAGCAAGCGATTGCATTTCAGGGCCGTTCAGGCATACTCTTCTCTGTGTTGAATACGCCCCTACCCGCCGATTCCATTCTTCTGCATGATGCCGGCACGGATCGCTGGCTGTTTTTCGAACATCCGTGCGGAATCCTCCAGACCGCCCGTCCCGAGAAGGTCATGGGGCTCCTCCGCGCCGTCGAGGAGGCCGTTGAGACGCGCGGGTTCCACGCCGCAGGGTTCGTCGCCTACGAAGCGGCGCCGGGGTTCGATCCCGCCTTCGCCGTCCGTCCCGCGGCCCATTCTTTTCCGCTGCTCTGGTTCGGCCTCTACGGGGTGCCCCGCGAAATCACGCTGCCGCCTTTCCCCGACACACCCAAGACACCCGCGCCGCCTTGGTCCCCCTCGGTCTCGCCCGAGGAATATGCGCAGGCCTTTACGCGGATCAAACGTCACATCCGGATGGGCGACACCTACCAGGTCAACCTCACCTACCGGTTGCGCCGGGCCTTTACGGAGGAGCCCTGGCCAACCTTTCTGCGGCTCGCAACCGCCCACGACGCGGCCTATGCGGCCTTTATCACGACACGCGGCTGGAGCGTCTGCAGCGCCTCGCCCGAACTCTTTTTCAGCCTCGACGGCACCCGCCTTGAATCCCGCCCCATGAAAGGCACGGCCCCGCGCGGCCTCACGCACGCGCAAGACCGCCAGAACGCCGCAGCGCTGCAGGCCTCGGAAAAGGATCGGGCCGAGAATTTGATGGTCGTCGACATGGTCCGCAACGACCTGGGACGCGTCGCCGTCACGGGCAGCGTCGAAGTCCCCGAACTCTTCGCCCTGGAGAAGTATCCGACCGTCTGGCAGCTGACCTCCACGGTCAGCGCCGAGACGCACGCGTCTGTTCCGGAGATCTTCCAGGCGCTCTTTCCGCCCGCCTCCATCACCGGCGCGCCCAAACCCCGCACCATGGAGCTGATCGCTGAAACCGAAACCACGCCGCGCAACATCTACACCGGCGCCATCGGCTTCCTCGCCCCCGGCCGCCGCGCGCAGTTCAACGTGGCCATCCGCACCCTGCTCGTCGACCACGCGCGCAACGAGGCCGAATACGGTGTGGGCGGCGGCATCGTCTGGGACTCCGCCTGCGCAAAAGAACAGGCCGAATGCCGCACCAAATCACACATTTTGAGCATGGATGTTCCGCCTTTCTCCCTGCTCGAAAGCCTGCTCTGGACGCCCGCTGACGGCTACGCGCTCCTCGACAAGCATCTGGCGCGCCTCCGCGACTCCGCCGCGTATTTCGATTATGCCCTCGATCCGGCCGCCCTCGCGCCGCGGCTGGACCGGTTCGCCCGTTCACTTCCCGACGCTCCCCACAAGGTCCGCCTGCTCGTCGCAAAAGACGGCGCGGTCACACTCGAAGCCGAGCCGATCATGCCGCGCCCGGCAGACGCCGCTCCGCTGCGCGTCGCGCTGGCACGACAGCCTGTCGACCCCAGCGCCCTGTTCCTTTACCACAAAACCACAAACCGAGGCGTGTACGAAGAAGCCGTTGCCTCACGGCCCGGGTTCGACGACGTGATCCTGTTCAACGCCAAGAGCGAAGTCACTGAATCGTCCAGAGCAAACGTCGTCGCGAAAATCAACGACGTGCTGTGTACGCCCCCCGTTTCATGTGGGTTGCTGCCCGGCACTTACCGTGCGCACTTGCTTGAGACCGGAACGGTTATCGAGCGCATCATCACCCTCGACCAATTCCTTCACAGCCCATGCGTCTTCCTTGTCAATTCGGTACGCGGCTGGATGCACGTTACCGTGGCCGATGAAGCCAGCAAGAACACGATGCACACCCCCAACAAAAAACGCAGGGCAGCCCCTCCTGTCCTGGACGGGGGTCACCCCAAGTCAGAGGAAAATTCGCCCCTGCCCAGCACCATTTCCAAGTGATGGGCGAGTGCTTGTCTGGTGAATGGCTTTTGAATGAAAAATATGCCGCGGTCCAAAACCCCGTGATGGGCAATCACATTGGCGGTATAGCCCGACATGAACAGGCATTTGAGCTCCGGGTTGTCGCGTTTCAAACGGTTGGCCAGATCCCGCCCATTCATGCCCGGCATCACCACATCGGACAGCAAGAGATGAATCGTTCCAGCATAATCATCGGCCAACAGCAAAGCTTCATCGGGTGTCGTCGCCGTCAGAACGGTATACCCCATTTTTTCGAGCATGGAACGGCTTAACCGCAGGATTGCGCCCTCATCCTCCACAATCAGCACGGTCTCGCCTTGGCTCTGTCGGACAGCGCCCCCCTGCTCGGCGGGAGCCTCTTCAACATGGCCCGAATGCCGCGGAAGGTAAATTTTAAAGTCCGTACCTATTCCAAACGTGCTCTGAACCCGGATGAAACCGTTGTTCTGCCTGACGACACCGTGTACAGTCGCTAGCCCCAACCCTGTGCCTCTACCAATTTCTTTGGTGGTGAAGAACGGCTCGAACAGATGGGAGACGGTCTCAGGATCCATACCGCACCCATCATCACTCACCGTTAACATGACAAAGTCACCGGCGACAACACCCGCGCCATTGGCGCAGTCTTCGCCATCGAAGTTCGCGAGGCCTGTACGAATGGTGACCGTCCCCACGTCCCGAATCGCATCGCGGGCATTGGCACACAGATTTGTCAAAAGCTGGTGGATCTGCGACGGATCGATTTTCACCGTAAACGGCCCCACTCCAGGCTCCCACTTCAAAGCAACATTTTCACTGACGAGCCGCCGGAGCATCTTGATCATCCCATTGATCGTTTCATTCAGATCGAGCACCCGGGGAACGACCACTTGCTTACGGGCAAACGCTAACAACTGCTGAGTGATTTCAGCGGACCGCTTGGCAGCGCTGATGATCTCTTCGAGTTCCGACCGCTGCGGGGCTGAAGGCTCCAGGCTGTCCAGCGCCAATTCCGCGTTACCCAGGATGGCGCCAAGCATGTTGTTGAAATCATGGGCGACGCCTCCCGCCAGCCGTCCCACAGATTCCATTTTTTGTGCCTGCTGCAATTCCGCCTCCATCTGGAGGCGCTCCGTGATATCCCGTGAGACCGCCACATAATTGACGATCCGCCCCGCATCGTCGCAGACGGGCGCAATCGAAATCTCTTCGGTAAAGCAGGTGCCGTCTTTACGCTTGTTGACAAGGCGGCCCCGGAACACCTTGCCTTTCTCAAGCACAGACCACATCGCATGGAAAAAAGCCTTGTCATGCACCCCGCTTTTCAGAAAACGCGGGGTTTGTCCAAGCGCCTCGTGCCGGGTATATCCCGTCACGGCCTCGAAAGCCTCGTTCACGTACTGGATCTTTCCCTTCTGATCCGTCACGATTACGATTTCCCCCCCTTGCTCGATGGCCGCAACCAACCGCTTCTGCTCGGCTTCGGCCTTCTTGAGCTCGGTGATTTCGTAATAGTACTCGACCCGTCCTCCGGCGTACAATCCGGACTGGATCGGCTGGCTCCAGTGCTGAAGCCAACGTTCTTCACGTCCTTCCGCAGGCAACACATGACACTCAAACTTTTCCATATATGTGTTATTGTCATACGTCGCCAACACCTTCGAGGCAAAGCTTTCAGAATCCTCGAAAATGCCTGCGATTTTGTCTCGGATGAGCTGTCTCTTATCCTTGCCGATCACGGCGGCGCGCTGAAAACCAAAAAACTTCTCCAGCGCATGATTCACCCATACCACTTTGAAATCGCTGTTCAAAATAAAGATCCCGACCTTTGTATGGTCGAGCACATCATCTGTTAACGAGCGGTATCGCTTCTCGCTCTCCTTCAAGGCGTTCTCCATCCCCTTCCGCTCGGTGATGTCCTGGAAGATGGTGGCAAACTGATTGATCGCGGGACGAAATGCCGTAACGTAAAAATATTTCTTCAGCTCTTCCGAATAGCTTTCGAAGTGAGCGGGGGCTCCGGTTAAGGCGACCTTTCCATACGTCTCGATCCAATGGCGTTCAGTCCTTGGAAGAATCTGCAAAATCGTTTTGCCAAGGGTGTCGCACGCCTTGAGCCCGGTCATGCGCTCGAAAGCAGGATTGACCGCCTGAAACTGGTAGTCCACAGGATTTCCCGCCGTATCGCAGATAATCTTGTGTACGGCGAAACCGTCCAGCATCTTCTGGAATAACGCCATATAGTTTTGTTCGGTGGTCTGATCGCGAAAGACCAATACCACACCGACCGTCTGGTTCTGCGCATCAAAAATGGGTGCAGCCGAGTCGGCTATAGGCCTCTCCGTACCATCCTTGGCGATCAGCAGCGTATGATTGGCCAAGCCGACAACACTTCCTTCAAGCAGCACCTTCGCCACCGGATTGCCCACAGCTTGCCGCGTCATTTCATTGATGATATGGAACACCTCGCCCAACGGTTTGCCGTGCGCCTCAGCATCCGTCCAACCGGTCAATTTCTCGGCCTCCGGATTGAGCATTTCGACGTTCCCATGCACGTCGGTAGCGATCACCGCATCGCCGATCGATTTCAACGTGATGCTTTGCCGCTGCATGCTGGCGCTCAGCCGAGCCGCGGAATCGTAGAGCGTCTTGTAATAAGCCTTCTGTACGCGATACAAAACCCCAGCCCCGGCAACCACAACCACGCAGGCCAGAGCACCCAGCACCGACAAAATCAGGATCCTGCGGGCACGCCATTCGGCATAGATCTCCGCAGCGTCCTGCTTGGCGATCAGGAACCAGGGCGAATCAGGCACCGGGAGAAGGTACGAGACAACAGGAATACCGCGGTAGTCTGAGCCCTCAACCACGCCTTGCCGTCCCAACACGGCCATGACCGCAGGCACATCGGTTCGGCCAAGCGGAATGCGCAGTTCGAGGGCAGAGCTTGGCCGATGCCGCAGCTCATTCAGAAACAGGACCTGGTCGCCCTCACGACAGACAAGAAGCGTTTCAGCACTCTGGCTCGAGGTCGGCCACGCATTGATCAAGGGATAGAGAAAGCTTGAGGCATCGCTGATCAGAACCACCGCACACAACAACGGCAACCCGGGGCTGTTGTCCGAAAAAATCGGAGCCATCGCGCTGATATGCGGAACGGAATTGTGTTGTTCTGTGTGCAGTTCGCCAAGCAAAGGTTTACGCGCCTGTTTCGAAGCCGCGAACATCTCGATATATTTGCGGTGTTCTCCCTTTTTACCGGACTGGCTTAAACACTCCTGGCCCTGCGCATCAACCAGCAGGATGTCGGCATAATGGTAATGTGTCTTCAGACTGTCGAAAAAGGCACGTAAACGTTGCGCGTTCTGTTCATCAGGAGCCGTCAGAAAACGTCTGGCCGCCTCGCGAAAGAAGGGATTGTCTGCTAAAACCGCAGCATCCCCTAACCGCTCCGAACGCCAGCCCGCAATTTCCGCCGCTTTAAGCTGGCCAATCGAAGCCAAGGTCTCGATGGCTTTTTTACGGACCAGTTGCTGCTCACTCCGGTAATACCAGACACCGCCCGCAAACAGAATTGCCAAGGCGACGGCCATTGCCGCCACAACCCAATACCAGACTTTATGCTTGGCCGAGTTCCGCATCGACATCCCTCTGCCTTTCTCATCACACAGCCGTATCCGAGTCACACGACAGATGATGCGAACAAAAAAACACGCGCCTATTTATGTCGCTCTCGCACGACTGACATCGAAACACGCCAAAATTTGTTTAAAACAGAACCGTATAGAACCAAGATGTCATATTTTCTGCTGAAAATCAAGAGCCCCATGCCCTTTTGCAGGCCTTTTGCATGCCCCTATTTGTCTGTTTGCCGCACCGGACGGAAAACGCTATCATGTGTGCATGTGTGTGTGTCCAGACGAGAAGCGGGAGCATCGCAAGGGCACGCTCCTCGTTGGGTGCACCTTTCCGCCGAACCGTTTAACCGCCTCCGGCCTCAACACTTTCTGGGAGTTTTTCGCATGGAAACGATCGATACCTTGACTGCCGTTTCGCCGCTTGACGGCCGTTACGCCTCGAAACTGGACACCCTCCGGCCCATCTTCTCTGAATTCGGCCTGATCCAACGCCGCGTCGCGGTCGAGGTCGCCTGGCTGGAAGCCCTCTGCGATGCGCCCGCCATCCCCGAAGCCCGCGACCTCACCGCCGACGAGCGGGAATTCCTGAGGAAGATCGCCGACGGCCTGTCCATCGCCGACGCGCGCCGCGTCAAATCGATCGAGTCCGTGACCAACCACGACGTCAAAGCCATCGAGTATTTCATCAAAGAGAAGCTGACCGGCACGACCCTCGAGAAGCTCGGCGAGTTCGTCCACTTCGCCTGCACCTCCGAAGACATCAACAACATGGCGCACGCGCTGATGCTGCGTGACGGCCTGCGCGTGCTGCGCGAGTCGCAGGACAAGCTGACCGACGCCCTCGCGGCCTTCGCCGTGGAAACCCGCGACGCCGCGATGCTCGCGCGCACGCACGGCCAGCACGCCTCGCCCACCACGCTGGGCAAAGAGCTGGCCGTCTTCGTCCATCGCCTGCGCCGCCAGGCCGCGCAGCTCGATGCGATCGTCCTTCCCGCCAAGATGAACGGCGCGGTCGGCAATTTCAACGCACACCTCTCCGCCTATCCCGACGCGGACTGGGAAGCGCTGGCGAGATCGGTCATCGAGGGACGCTTCGGCCTCAGCCAGAACGTCCTCACCACGCAGATCGAGTCGCACGACGGCATCGCGGAGCTGTTCGACGCGCTGGCGCGCTGGAACACCGTGCTGCTCGACCTCGACCGCGACATCTGGGCCTACATCTCGCTCGGCTATCTCGGCCAGAAGACCGTCAAGGGCGAGATCGGCTCCTCCACCATGCCGCACAAGGTCAACCCCATCGACTTCGAGAACAGCGAGGGCAACCTCGGCATGGCCAACGCGATTTTGGAACACATGGCCCGCAAGCTGCCGGTCTCGCGCCTGCAGCGCGACCTGACCGACTCCACGGTGCTGCGCAACATGGGCGTGGGCTTCGGCTACTCGCTCACCGCCTATCAGGCCACGATCAAGGGCCTCGGCAAGATCAAGCTCAACCCGGCCACCCTGGCGGCGGATCTCGACGACGCCTGGGAAGTGCTGGCCGAGCCGATCCAGACCGTGATGCGCAAGCT
>CAZOIS010000127.1:0-4612 GCA_964579865.1 uncultured Lentisphaeraceae bacterium
TCGCAGGGGCTGCTGCTGATGATCCCCAACATGTTCAAGATAGCCGGCGAGCTCACCTCCACGGTGTTCCACGTCTCGGCCCGCGCCATCGCGGCCCAGGCGCTCTCCATCTTCGGCGACCACTCGGACGTCATGTCCTGCCGCTCCACCGGCTGGGCCATGCTCGCCTCCAACAATGTGCAGGAGGTGATGGACTTCAGCCTCATCGCCCAGGCCGCCACCCTCCGCTCCCGGGTACCGTTCCTCCACTTCTTCGACGGCTTCCGCACCTCCCACGAGGTGCAGAAGGTGGATGAGCTGAGCTTTGACCAGATGCGCGCCATGCTGGACGACGGGCTGATCGCAGACCACCGGCGGCGGGCACTGTCGCCGGACCACCCGGTGATCCGGGGCACCTCCCAGAACCCGGACGTCTACTTCCAGGGGAGGGAGTCGGTCAACCGCTTCTACCTGGCCACCCCGGAGGTGGTGCAGAGTGAGATGGATCGGTTTGCGCAGATCACCGGCCGCCGCTACGGCCTGGTGGAGTACGTGGGCGCCCCGGACGCGGAGCGGGTTATCGTGCTGATGGGCTCGGGCGTGGACACGGTCCACGAGACCGTGGAAACGCTCACGGCCCGGGGGGAGAAGGTGGGTGTCGTCAAGGTCCGCCTCTACCGGCCGTTCCCGGCGGAGGCGCTGATCGCCGCGCTCCCTTCGAGCGTGAAGAAGATAGCGGTGCTGGACCGCACCAAGGAGCCCGGCTCCCTGGGCGAGCCCCTCTACCTGGACGTGGTCTGCGCCCTGAACGAGGCCCGGGCCGCCGCCGGCGGTCCCCTGCCCACGGTGGTGGGCGGCCGCTACGGCCTCGGCTCCAAGGAGTTCACCCCGGCCATGGTCAAGGCGGTGTTCGACACCCTGAAGGACGACGTTCCCCGGAACCACTTCGTGGTCGGGATCACCGACGACGTCTGCTCTACCAGCCTGGCCTGGGACCCGGCCTATGAAAACCGGAAGGAAGGGGTCCACTCGGCCCTGTTCTACGGCCTGGCATCGGACGGGACAGTGGGCGCCAACAAGAACTCCATCAAGATCATCGGCGACAAGACCGACAACAACGTCCAGGCCTACTTCGTCTACGACTCCAAGAAGGCGGGCACGGTGACCACCTCCCACCTCAGGTTCGGCAGGGAGACCATCCGATCCCCCTACCTGGTGGACCAGGCCGATTTCATCGCCTGCCACAACTTCACCTTCCTGGAGAAGGTAGACATGCTCTCCAAGGCCAAGGAGGGGGCAACCTTCCTGCTCTGCTCGCTCCATGAACCGGACCGGGTCTGGGACGCCATCCCGGTGGAGGTGCAGCGCCAGATCATCGACAGACGGCTGAAGCTCTACGTGATCAACGCGGTGAAGATTGCCGAGGGGTTGGGGCTGGGTGGCCGCATCAACGTCATCATGCAGACCGCCTTCTTCAAGATCTCCGGCATCCTGCCGCTGGAGACGGCCCTGGCGGCCATCAAGGAGGCCATCGCCAAGACCTACGGCAAGGCCGGCGAACGGGTGGTGGAGATGAACCGGCTGGCGGTTGATGCGGCCCTGGAGAACATCCACGAGGTGACGGTGCCGGAGCGGGCCGACGGCACGCTGGTCCGGCCGCCGCTGGTGTCGGCGGACGCGCCCCCGTTCGTCAAGGAGGTACTGGCCACCATCATCTCCGGCAAGGGGGATGATCTCCCGGTTTCCCGGATGCCGTGCGACGGCACCTTCCCATCGGCCACCTCCCGCTACGAGAAGCGGAACATCGCCCTCGAGATCCCGGTCTGGGACGAGTCGCTCTGCGTCCAGTGCGGCATCTGCTCCCTGGTCTGCCCCCATGCCACCATCCGGATGAAGGTCTACGACCCGGCCTGCCTGGCGGAGGCCCCTGCGGCCTTCAAGTCGGTCGACGCCCGCGGGAGCGAGTTCGCCGGGATGCGGTTCACCCTCCAGACTGCGCCCGAGGACTGCATCGGCTGCGGACTGTGCGTGCGCAACTGCCCGGCCAAGGACAAGGCCGACCCGGAGCACCGGGCCATCGCCATGGCGCCCAAGGCGCCGCTCAGGGAGCAGGAGGCGGCCAACTGGGAGTTCTTCCTCTCGCTGCCGGAACTGGCCCCGGAGCGGGTAAAGAAAGATACGGTCAAGGGGAGCCAGCTCGTGAAGCCGCTGTTCGAATTCTCCGGCGCCTGCTCCGGCTGCGGCGAGACCCCGTACCTGAAGCTCCTGTCGCAGCTGTTCGGCGACCGGGCCCTCATCGCCAACGCCACCGGCTGCACCTCCATCTACGGCGGGAACCTCCCCACCACCCCGTGGTCGGTGCGCGGCGACGGCCGTGGCCCGGCCTGGTCCAACTCCCTGTTTGAGGATACGGCCGAGTTCGGCTTCGGCATGCGGCTGGCCGTGGACAAGCTGGCCGAATCGGCCCGGGAGCTGCTGGAAGGGCTCACCTCCTGCGGCTGCTCGGTCTGCGGCGATCTGCGCGGGCTGATGGCCGAGATCCTGAACGCGGACCAGTCGGACCAGCAGGCCATCGAGGCGCAGCGCGCCCGCGTGGAGAGGCTCAAGCAGGGGCTCGCCTCCTGCACCGACCCGGCAGCGGTCCGCCTGCTGGAAGTGGCGGACTACCTGGTGAAGAAGTCGGTCTGGTGCGTGGGCGGTGACGGCTGGGCCTACGACATCGGCTACGGCGGCCTGGACCACGTGATCGCCTCGGACCGGAACATCAACCTGCTGGTGCTGGACACCGAGGTCTACTCCAACACCGGCGGCCAGGCTTCCAAGTCCACCCCGCTCGGCGCGATCGCGAAGTTCGCGGCGTCCGGCAAGGGGCAGATGAAGAAGGGCCTCGGCATGATCTCGATGACCTACAAGAACATCTACGTCGCGCAGGTCAGCCTGGGCGCCAACCCGGCCGCCACGGTCAAGGCCTTCGCCGAAGCCGAGGCGTATGACGGGCCGGCGATCATCATCGCCTACTCGCACTGCATCGCGCAGGGCTTTGACATGGTCACCGGCCTCGAGCACCAGAAGCTCGCGGTCGAGACGGGCCATTTCCCGCTGTACCGCTACAACCCGGAACTCGCCGCCGAAGGCAAGAACCCGTTGCAGCTCGACAGCAAGGCGCCCACGCAGTCGTTCGCCGAGACGGCGCTGACCGAGAACCGCTTCAAGCAGCTCTTGAAGCTCAACCCGAATGCGACCGCGATGTTGCAGGCGGCGGAAGCGAAGTTCAAGGACAACTTCGAACTGTTGCAGGCCTTGGCGAACCTGCCGAAGTCGTAACCTGCTAGCCGTTACAGACCGAAAGGGGCTCCGGAGAAATCCGGAGCCCTCTTTTTATTCAGGGGTTTCAAGAGATCCCCCTGCCCGCATATCAGTTTTAGGTAATATTTTTACGTTTGCGCCCCGTCGTCCGGTGATGGTAACTTTCTGCACATGAACAGGAGCCGGCCCATCCCTCAATTCATCTGTGCCTTTTTCCTTATTTGTTATGCGTCCCACGGTTCTGCGCAATCCGCCGTCGGGAAAGAAAGCCATGCGCATTTTGCGCATCCGGGCCTGCTGCATTCCCGAGCCGACCTCGAGCGCATGCGCCAGCGCGTCGCCGCCGGCCAAGAGCCCTGGAAGAGCGGACTCGATGCACTCCGCAATGATCGGTTCTCGCGGCCGGACTGGCGGCTGAGCGGCCCGCAGAAAACGGTGACCCGCAGCCCGTTGGGCTCCCCGGGAAACGGTCAAATGGTCCAGGACGGAAACGCCGCCTACCAGAACGCGCTCATGTGGTGCATCACCGGCAACGAGGCGCATGCCCAAAAGGCGGTCGAGATCCTCAACGCGTGGTCCGCAACGCTCACAAAAATGGAAGGCCGCGACGTGCAACTCAGCGCCGGCCTGAACGGGTTCAAGTTCGTCAACGCCGCAGAATTGATGCGCCACGCGTATCCGTCTTGGAGACGCGAAGAAATCGCGCGATGTGAACAAATGTTCACCGGGGTGATTTATCCGCCGCTCAAAGATTTCGCCCTTCACGCCAACGGAAACTGGGACGCCGCCTGCATCCAAACGATCCTCGCGATCGGCATTTTTTGCGACGACCGCGCGCTCGTTGACCGCGCCGTACAGTATTTCCGAAACGGCCAAGGCAACGGCTGCATCACGCACTACGTCATCAGTGAAACGGGACAGTGCCAGGAAAGCGGACGCGACCAACAGCACACCCAGCTCGGGCTTGCCCTTCTAGCCGCCGCCTGCGAGAGCGCGTGGCATCAGGGCATCGACCTCTACGGCGAAGCCGGCAACCGTCTGCTCAAAGGTTTCGAGTACACGGCCCGCTACAATCTCGGCTTCGACGTGCCTTTCGAGCCACACGTCGACACGACCGGCAAGTACCGTCACAAAAAAATTTCCGGCGAAGGACGAAACAACCTCCGCCCGGTCTACGAGATGGTGTGGAACCACTATCAGAATCGACGCGGCATCGCAGCGCCCTTCACCCGACAGGCGGCCGACAAAATCCGTCCGGAGGGCGCCGCGCACGGTTCCGACCATCCGGGCTTCGGCACCCTCCTCTTTTCGCTGTCGCCGCAATAGC
>CAZOIS010000127.1:4712-12097 GCA_964579865.1 uncultured Lentisphaeraceae bacterium
CCTTGCTCGTTCGGATGGTTAATGTTGTTCACCAGCAGGGTCGAATACGGCACGCCCTGACGCCAGAGCCTGCCCCAGCGCAACGACGCGTCTGCCAGCGCCACCGTATTGTTTTCCGCGAACAGCCGCAGCCCGTGCACGTAAGGCCGCGGATCCTGATCGATCCCGACTTCCTCTTTGAGCCCCATCCAGTCGGGCCGCGCATAGTGGGGCGTGAGGATGATCCACTCTGCGCCGATCTTTTTGAAGTCCTTAAGGATCACACCATAGTTTTCCAGCACGGCCGCCTCATTCATGTAGGCGTCGTTGATAAACTCGGAGACGACCAAATCCGGCTTGAGCGCCAAAATCTTTTCTGCGTAGTTGTGCGGGCTGCCCGGCGGCTCGTTTCGAAAAGCGGTCGTCGTCCGGCCGCCCCAGCCCGCCGACAACATGACGATGCTGGCTTTGGGGAACCGCTCACGCAACCGCATCGCAAACTGCTCTTGCCACTTCTGCTGGAGCGGCAAATACACGCACTCGGTGACGCTGTCGCCCCACGCCAAAATCTTCACAGTACGTCCGCTTTGGAGTTTCGACAAGGTCTTGGGCAACAGACGCTCCGCAGCCGAAAGCCCCACGCGCGGCGGCTCAGGGTATGTCGTTTCGAGAACCGGAAACAGATTTGCGGCCGCCAGCTTGTCAATGCGGCCGGACAGCCAGACATTGCCCACTCGCGTTTCGCCCGCCGCCAGTTCCGGCGGACACGGCGTGGCCACATGCGGTATTCCCCGGCGCAAAACCAGCTGTTTGCCGGCGGTCAGCGCCACGCTGTCGAGACGCATCAACGCGTAACGGTAGCTGGCGAAGACCGGCTTATCCGCCGGGATCGCGCCGCCTTCCAAGCGGCCGAAGCCCGCCCACCGGGGCTCGAGCTGATAATCTTTACCCGGGCTGAAAGTCCGTGCCGTTGTGCCGGTCCCGTCGCGCACGACCAGTGAAGCGCTCTCTAGCGCGTCGGCCACGCTGCACGCCTCAGCCTTGGGGCCGCACAACGGCGTGCCGCGCCGCCACACCGGCCCAGCAAACGCCGCCAGCACGTCGTACTTCTCGTCGGTCACCGCCACAATATCCGGCGGGTCTACGGGGAGGACCGCCGAGATTTCTCCGCACGTGACCTTCACTTGCCATGCTCCAGCCAGCTCCAGACGTATCGGCTCGCCTGCGAAAACTGAACAAGAAAGAAGCGCACAGAACAGTGCTGATATTTTCATCCCTCGCCTCCTTTTTTGATTACGGTCAGTCCATCCCGAATTTCGTTCGAACCCAACGGTACGCTTTGGGATAAAAATCGCTGCCGCGCACCCCGTGTCCGGTTTCGGGATAGATGACGAAACGTTTCTCCCCCCGCAACAGATTGTAGGGCGCGAAGTTTGTGCGCGCCGGACAGATGGGGTCCTGCAACCCCACCCCCATGAAAACAGGGCACGCGATCCATGGCGCAAAGTTCTTCACGTCGTAATAGGTGAGCATCGCGTATAGGCTATCCTGCTTTACCCCCTTATCGTTCGTGACGAGATAATTGCGGTAAATGCTCCCCGGCCAATCGGTGAGCGCGATGAAATTAGGGATGTCGCAGAACCCAGGAATCGTTGGAACGCACAGCGCGACGCGCCGGTCCAAAGCCGCGCAGACATAGGAAAGCGCCCCGCCTTGACTTCCCCCCTCAACCGCAATCCGGCGCCTGTCCACCTCGGGACGGGAACAGACGAAATCGATGGCCCGCACCGTATCCAGAAAGGCGCCTCTAAAATAATACTCCTCCAAGCTATCCAGACGGTAAGCCATCCAATCGCCATAGACGTTTTCTTTTTTCATCACGCCTTGACCACGCGTGGAGGCCACATATCGGATAATGCCATCATCGGCGCACTCAGGAATCTGCGGCCCCGAGCCGTAGCCCAAAAAGCGGACGATCACGGGATACCGGCCGGCCTTCTTCGGCACGGCATAGTGGCCGCCGACCGACACGTTGCCGAACGAATGCATGCGGACCTCATAGAGATCGACGGTCGCCGTACACAGGTTAGTCACCAACACCAATGAATAACGCGGCTCGACTTTGGCCAACTCGGCGAGGCCGTCATCCCAGAACGCCCTGAAATCAGGCATCGCCGACGTGGCGTGCGGAATCTTATCCGGCTCGTAGCCCAGATTAAACGTGGTTGACGGCCCCGCCTCGCCGCCTCGTTCGAGATGCGATGTCACCCGATAGAAACCCGGGACGGCGACCTTGTGGCGGAAGGTCTGACGAACGTTACCGCCTTCGGGCAACGATACCGCCTCTTTCAACACGGAGACGGGATCGCCCGCATCGGTCTTGATTTCGGTCACCAGCAGGGCGTCGACTCTTTGCCGCGTGCCGTTGGACAACCGGAGTGTTGCGGACAGCGGTTCCTCCCCGTAGAAAACGCCTTTTTCCTCAGCGAGACGGACCGCAATCCGTACGGGGAAATTGGTGTCGCCGGCAGGCGCTTGTGCAAACGCCAGCGCTGCAAAGCAGAGCCCGGCGAAAAAAACGGCAATGGGCCTTTTGCACATAATCATCCTCCACACAAAAAGTATCGCGCGTCCTGCGCCTGGCGACGCACGCCGCACGCTGCGGTTCTTCCCTTGCTTATAGCGCCGGCACGGTCAACCGCGACCACTCCGCCGTGACGGCCCGAAGCGCAGCGGGCACTTCGCCTGCCAATCCCTGGGCCACGCCGCGTATCCGGCCATCCGCCCCCGTCTTAAACGCGATGTCGGCGCGCTCCGGCAACGACAAATCCATTCCGTCTGTCCGCACGCGCTTCAACCCTCCCGAGGCAAAGGCCGAAACCTTGCCGTCCGATGCGAAACGGATCGCCACCACGCCGACCGCGTCTACCGTCACGTTATGGCCCTTCCATACAAACGTCTCTTGAATCGGGTCACCGGCAGGACTCTTCGCGCCCGCGATTCTCACGTATGTCCCGTCGAGAAGCACGGCGTGTCCCTCCACGGGCGGCGTAGCCAGTGCGCCGCCGGAATGGCCCCAGCGCTTGGCATTCACCGGCCACTCCGTCACGCGTGTTGCCCCCGTTTCGTTGAGCCGCCGCAGCACCGCCTCGGCGCAGGCGCCGTCGTCGGCACAGATCTTGACCTTTGCGCCCATCCGCGCAGCCGCGTCGAGCGGCAGTGCCTCGAAGTCCTTCGTCCACCCCCCGACCATGTAGAGCGCGCTCTTGCCTGCCGCGGCCCGGGCGAAAAACGCCAGCTCATCTTCGTCGCCAAATTCGGGCTGATACAGCACCACGGCCTTGTACCGCTGTGGCCCGAGGAAGACATATCCTTCAGCATCGAGCCTCAGCGCCTTCGAAGCGACTAAGCTGGACGGGAACAGATCCGTCGGATAGCCTTTGGCGCAAAGCGCCGAGGCAACGCCCAGGCCCACATCATTGTACGTAGGTTGTGTCCAGTTCATGGCGCAGGCGTGACCGAACACCACGGCCACAGGACAATCCAGCGGCGCCTGCGTAACGAAATCGAGCATGCGCAACCGCGTCATGCCGGCCATGAGCCCACTCCGCAACAAACCGCAATTGCGTTCGTCGCCTTTCAGGTCCGGCCGCGGATAAAGCGGATGGACGTTCAGCCGGCCCCCGCTCAACGCGCCCGCCCATAGTTCGCCCACGTAAGGCTCCGGCTCTCTGGCATAGTATTGGTTGTACCAAAGCGGATATCCCCAGCGCTTGGCCAATGAGGTGCGGCAGGGGTAAGGCGTGGTTTCGTCGGATTGCCCGATATCACGTGTCGCATCCCACCACGACAGGCCGTTCTTGCGGAACTCCTGTGCGCCGGGATACGGAATCCATGTCGCGTGCGTCACAATATACGCGTCTCTCCCGAACGTCGCCTTGCCGGCGCGGTAGAAATCGTCTTCTATCTGCACGTTGCGCTCGCGGCACAGTTTCCGGTAGCGGTTGATCGACACTTGCCGTTGCCGTTCAAGCCCTTTCTCGCCCGCATACATCAGCAGTGTGTCCCGCACCAGATCGCGTTCCCCGGAAATCTTGGCATAGGCTGCCGCCATGGCCGACGAGTACCAGTAGCGGTCGTGTTCGGGATTGCCCGTATGGTCCGGCGGGAACCCCCATTCGTCCTTCATGATGCCGGCGAGCGGCAGATCGGCGTATTGTTTGATAATTCGTCGCTGAAACTCAAAGAAATGCGGCGCAAAAACGTCAGGCGTCAGGTAGGTGTGCGAGGCGATCACGCAGACGCCGCGCCCCGTCTTGGCCGGCACGCGAACCCTCAGCGTGCGCGGCCCCTCCGCAAGCGCGACAACGCCGTCGCCCGTCATGTCCTCCACCGTCGCAGGGTCAATGCCGTCGGGCCCCTTCACAAAGGAGTAAACGCGCACGAGACGGGTTGTGAGGCACTCATACTTGGGAAGGCCGCCATTCATGTGGTCGCTCGTGTCGCTCCCTTGAAACACCACGTCCGCCGGGCCACCCTCAGTAAAACTGGCCATTTTGAGCACCAATTCCTCCTGCAGTTCATCGGGATGCTTGGCGCGGAACGCCTGCCGCGCGAGGCGGATGTCGACCTCCAGCGCGATTTCTATCCCCAACGGCTTCGCGTAACGCAACGCCTTGGACACTTGGTCATGCATCGCCGGATCGACCACTTCGATCTGGCGACAAGATGTCGACAACAAAGTATATGGCGAATTCGTTGCGGCGGTGTCCAGAAACGCTTTGAACCCGTCCGGTCCCAGTACCGCCGGCGACCAAAACCACGCGCCGATAACCGGCGGCCAACCTCCCCCCGTAATCGCACGCGGGGCCTTCGCCGAATTCTGCGGCAAAGAACACCCCGCAAGCCCCAACGCCAACAGCCCGACCAATCTGGCAGTGCCCTGTCCGATTCCCAGCTCAAGACGGCTCATGTTTCTCTTCCCCGTTATTCAGACGCGAGTCAGCTCCCGACCGACATTCCTTCTGCGGGGAGCACGTTTGAATATTTATGTGTCAAGATTACCAGAAGGCTGAAACTCCCGTCAAATTCAGCGATGCCGTCCATGCGGCACAAACTCGCGGACGGACTTCATCGCAACCTTATATTGCTTGCATACGACAGGAATCTGCTTTACCTTATTTTTGCGTTTTAATCGTATCGACAATATCGACACGCCGCAGGAAAGGGGTCTGCCAATATGCGCACGATCAAATCTGTGGTCACGAAGATATGTAACCGCTACGGCAACACCCGTATCCGGCTTATCGATATTGTCCGAGATGTACAGCAGGAACTGGGACACGTCCCGCGCGAGGCGTTCGAACTGATCGCGAAAGGAGCGCACACCCATCGGGTGGAAGTCGAAAGTGTCATTTCCTTTTATGCGTTCCTGTCGGATCAGCAAAAAGGACGGATCGTCTTCCGGCTGTGTGACGACATCATTGACCGTTATCGGGGCAGCGAATCCGTGGCGGACGCGCTTGTTCAAGCGCTGGGTATCGGCTTCGGCGAAACCACGCCCGACGGCCGCATCACGCTGGAACGGACCCCGTCCATCGGCATGTGCGATCAGGCCCCGGCCATGATGGTCAACACCGTGATGGTGACGAACCTCACCCCTGCGCAGGTGCCACGGCTCGTCGAGCAACTGCGCCGGACCGAAGATCCGCAGTCGTTGGTTGACGTCTATGGAGACGGCAACAACGCTCATCCGCTGATCCGCTCCATGGTCTGCAACAACATCCGCGAAAGCGGCGCCGTCATCCTCGCCGATTACAGACGCGAGCGGGGACTGCTCAAATCGCTGGTGGAATCCCCCGAAGAGGTGATTGCCGATATCAAGGCGTCCGGCTTGCGCGGCCGCGGTGGCGCGGGATTCCTGACGGGGCTGAAATGGGAGCTGGCCCGGCAGTCGCCCGGGCCCGAGAAATTTGTGCTCTGCAACGCGGACGAAGGCGAGCCGGGCACCTTCAAAGACCGCGTACTGCTCACGGAGCGCGCGGACCTCATGCTCGACGGCATGACCATTGCCGGCTACGCCATCGGCGCACAGACCGGCATCATCTACCTGCGCGGTGAATACGCCTACTTGCGCAACTACCTTGAAGACGTCCTGGGCCGGCGACGCAAAGACAATCTGCTCGGCAAAAAGATTCTCGGCAACAAAGACTTCCATTTCGATGTGCGCATCCAAATGGGCGCGGGGGCCTACGTCTGCGGCGAGGAGACCTCGCTGATCAGTTCCTGCGAGGGAACGCGGGGCGACCCGACCGACCGCATCCCGTTCCCCGTCGCGAAGGGATACCTCGTTTCCCCCACGGCGGTCAACAACGTCGAAACCTACTGCTGCGCGGCCCGCATCATGGATCAGGGCCCCGGCTGGTTCGCAGCCATCGGCACCGCGCGGAGCACGGGAACAAAGCTGCTGAGCGTGTGCGGCGACTGCGCCCGGCCCGGCATCTACGAGGTGCCCTTCGGAACATCCTTACGCGAGGTGCTCCGCCGTGCGGGCGCCGACAACACCACCGCGGTTCAGGTCGGAGGCCCGGCGGGGCAGATGGTCGGCCCCGCACAGTTCGACCAATGCATCAGTTACGAGGATCTTTCGACCGGCGGAGCCCTGATGGTGTTCAGCGACGAGCGCGACATTCTCGAAGTCGTTGAGGCGTTTATGAATTTCTTCGTGAAAGAAAGCTGCGGCTACTGTGTTCCCTGCCGCGTGGGCAACGTCCTCTTGAGAAGCCGGATTGAGCGCATCCGTGCCGGCGAAGCCTCGCCCTCGGACCTCGCCGATCTTCAGAAGCTCGGCGAAAGCGTCAAGCGCATGAGCCGTTGCGGACTAGGGCAGACCTCGCCCAATCCGATCCTGTCGACGCTCCGCAATTTCCGTCCGGTCTACAACGCATTAGTCCGGGAAAACAAAACCGGCGTGCAAAAATCATTCCACATCATGCGGGCGGTCGAGGCTGCGAGCCGCATCGCCGGACGGCGCTCGGAAATTTTCCACACCTGAGGCGGACGACATGAACAATCACACACTCCATATCACGATCGACGGCAAGGCCGTCGATGCAAAACAGGGGCAGACCATCATGGAGGCGGCTGACGCGGCGGGCATCTACATTCCGCGGCTCTGCTCCCATAAGGATCTGCGGCCGATCGGCAGTTGCCGTCTTTGCACCGTGATCGTGGACGGCCGGCCCCAAGCCGCCTGCGTGAAGCCGGCCATGAACGGCATGGTGATCGAAAACGACACGCCAGAGCTGCTTCAACACCGCCGCAATATCATCGACATGATGTTCGTCGAAGGGAACCACTTCTGCATGTTCTGCGAGAAAAGCGGCAACTGCGAGCTGCAGGCCATG